>CACXEO010000011.1 GCA_902766785.1 Oscillospiraceae bacterium
CAAAATTTTAAATAACATTACAGCAAGCGCCGCCGGCGCAAACGGAGGGAATAATTATGAGATTCAAACCATTTGGAAAAACCGGCCTTGAGGTTTCGGAAATCAGCCTGGGTACCTGGGCTTACGGCAACGATTTCTGGGGCAAAGTCGACGACCGGAACTCGATCGACACCATTCACAAAGCAATCGACCTGGGCGTTACGATGATTGATACCGCGCCCGCTTATGGCGACGGCCACGCGGAAGAAGTTGTCGGAAAAGCGATCAAAGGCCATCGTGACGACCTGATTATCACTACGAAATGCGGCATTCTGCCTCGCCATCCGGACGGTAGCGTCAACAAATGCCTGAAGCCGGAGAGCCTTTTTAAAGAGATCGACGCGTCGCTCAAACGGCTTGACGTCGATGTAATTGACGTATATCTGCTCCACTGGCCGGACGTCAACACCCCGCTGGAAGCAACCGGCGAGGCGATGGCGAAAATTAAGGAGAGCGGAAAAATTAAGCACTTCGGCGTCTCCAACTTCAGTATTGAGGAGATTGAGACCCTGCAGAAATTCCTCCCGGTTGAGGTTTACGAGCCCCATTACTCCATGCTGGAGCGCGACAACGTGGGAACCATGAAATACTGCGAAGAAAAAGGAATTGCCGTTATGACCTACGGGGGCCTTGCCGCGGGGCTTCTGACCGGCAAGTTCAAGGAAATCCCGAAATTTGAGGAGGGCGACAACCGCGCCGGGTTCTACCCCTTCTTTGAAGAACCCACCTGGTCCAAGGTACAGGCGCTTCTTACAAAGCTTAAAGTGATTGCCGACGGCCACGGCCGCCCGCTCTCCCAGCTTGCTATCAACTACCTGGCGCAGAAATCTTACGTCTCCAACGTCATCGTCGGCGCAAAACGCCCCGACCAGATGGAGGAAAACGCCAGAACCATGGAGTGGAAGCTTACCGATGCCGAACTCGACCTCATTGAGAAATACTATGAGGAAACCATGCTGGGTTAAGGGATCTGGAATAGAATAAAAAAGAAGACCGGAACAAGTTCCGGTCTTCTTTTTTATTCAACTTTTCTATTATTCGTTAAGCCCGCTAAATAATCAAGACTCACATTATAAAATTTTGCAAGTGTAATTGCAAAGCTCAGTGGTACTTCTCTCTCTCCGCTTTCATATCTGGCATACGTTGTTCGGTGCATTCCTAACATTTCCGCAAGCTTTCTTTGGGTTAAATCAACGTCTTCCCTTAAATCTCTAATTCGCTGGTAGTGCAAATGATCATCTCCTGTCAACAGTATTCCTGTTGACAGTGTACACCATTTGGTGTACAATAATGTCTCTGGGACACCATACGGAGTCCAAAAGGAGGTTTATAGATGCCTGAAAACACCTGCGGGGACTGCCGGCATTTCCGGCTCCATTACATCAAGTACGAGCGTGGACATTACGCGCCGCTCTCCTATGGCCACTGCATCAAACCCCGGCGCAAAAAGCGGTACGCCGCTGACCAGGGATGCCCTTACTACCAGGCGCGGGAGCAGCCCGAGCAATAACGTTTATTACAATATGTATTATTTGTTCAATTTATACTATATAATCATTCTTCCAGCGTCCAGCCTTCATCCCCGGCGTAGATCATCCGTTTGGTCATCCCGCCGTCAATGACAAGGTTCTGACCGTTGATAAAGCTGTTAGCCGGGTCGCAGAGAAACATCACCGCGCGGGCGATGTCCATCGGTTCGCCTACCCGCCCGGATGAATGCTGGGAACAATCGGCTTTTGTATAGACCGGGATATAATCCGGGTCATGATAACTTCCGGTATCAATCCAGCCGGGGCTGACTGCGTTGACCCGCACCTTGCCTGCCAGACTGGCGGCAAGGGCATGGGTGAGCGCCGCAATCCCGCCCTTAGCGGCGGAGTAGCTTTCGGTATCCGCCTGGGACATGAACGCCCGGGTGGAACAGAGGTTTACCACAGCAGCATCCTTTTCAAAAAGGGGGAGCAGCAGCTGAGTCAGGCGATAGGGGGCCGAAACGCCGACCTTGAGAACGTAGTTGAAATCGTCCCAGCCGCAGCCGGAAAGGATTCCCCGCTTTGTCAGGCAGGCGTTATTAATGAGGTAATCAACCTTGCCGCAAACGTCTTTTACAGCTTTGACAAAGGTTTCAAGAGAACTTTCCTCTGCGATATCTCCATAATAAAACAGGTGCTTTTTGCTTCTGCCAAAGACCTTAAGCCGCATCAATATTTCGCGGCCCGCTTCCTCGTTGAAGTCGATCACCGCGACCGAAGCGCCCTCTTTGGCAAATTCCTCGGCAATACAGCGCCCAATCCCCAGCGCGCCGCCGGTGACCACACAGACCTTGTCTTCAAACCTCATCTTATTTTGCCTCCTTTTTCAGGCGGTTTTCCGCCTCTTTTTTTGAGAAAACACAGCCGCAGTAATTCTGGCGGTAGAGCCCGTATTCTTTTGACAACTGGATCGAACGCTGGTATCCGCCTTTTTTCTTGAAATCGGACGGAAGCCATTGGATGCCGAAATCCCGCCCTGCCGTTTCTCCAATCACCCCCAGCTTGTCCGCCCGTTTCAGCGGGCTGATGGAAAGGGTGGTTGTGAAATAATCAAAACCCTTCTCTGCGGCAAGCGCAGCCGCCGCCCGCAGCCGGAGAGTATAACAGGCAAAGCATCGTTCGCCGCCTTCCGGAATATTTTCAAGTCCCTTTACCGCCTCATAAAATTGCTCCGGGCAATATTCCCCCTCTAAAAAAGAAACGGGGTGCTTAACAGGCATGGCAGAAATCAGCCGTTTTTGTTCCTCTACCCGGTGGCGGTACTCCCCCTCCGGGCCGATATTCGGGTTGTAATAATAGACAGTGACTGCAAAAAAATTGGACAGATACTCCAGAACGTAGCTGCTGCAGGGCGCACAGCAGCTGTGGAGCAGCAGGGACGGAACCTTATCGTCCCGCTCCAGCCGCCCCAAAAGTGTTTCAAGTTCCTTTTGATAGTTCCGGTTTCTGTCCATAAAATATTTTCCTCCGCGTACAGGCGCTAGGCCGGTAAGAACGGGTAAATACACAGGCCGAGAACACCCGCACCCAGCATGATGAAAATTGGGTTGACTTTAAATTTACGGAGCACAAAGAGCCCCACGCCGAAAATACCGGCCGCAACCCAGTCCACCTTTTCAATGGCGAAGCTCCAGAGGGTATCCCCGCCCCAGAGCGCAAGGATCAAAATCCCAACACCGGCCGAAGCAATGAGCGAGACCACGGCGGGCCGCAGGCCGCTCAGCGCGCCCTGAATCAGCGAAAGGCCGTGAAACTTATAAAAAAGATAAGCCAGCAGCAGTACAATGATGCAGCTGGGCAGCACACAACCAAGGGTCGCAGCCGCAGCTCCGCCGATGCCCGCGACTTTCATGCCGACAAAGGTGGAGGCATTGATGGCAATCGGCCCAGGCGTCATCTGGGAAATGGTGAGGATGTCGGTAAATTCAGTCATGCTCAGCCACCCGCTGTCGACAACCTGAGTCTGAATCAGGGGCAGGGCCGCATAACCGCCGCCGAAACTGAACAGGCCTACTTGGAAAAAGCTCCAGAGAAGTTCCAGATAAATCATTTCCCGCCCTCCTTTGCCGCCTTGTTCCGTTTTTCCCGAATGACTGTCGCAATAATCCCGACAGCGGCGCAGGCAAGGATGACAAAGACGACGTTGACATCAAAAAAGTAGGCCACAATAAAGGCGGCAAACATAATAATATAAGACAGCACACTTTTTTCCTTGGCGACATTGACAGCCATTTTGATGACCGCGTCCACAATAACCGCGGCAACGCCCGCCTGCATTCCCCTCATAACGGTGGCGACCACGTAATTGTCGCGGAATGCCTGGTAGAAAAAAGAAATGATTGCAATGATAACAAACGGAGGCAGGACTGTCCCCAGCATGCTGACCATGGCGCCCAGCACACCGCCCAGCCGGTAACCGATGATAATTGAAGCGTTGACCGCAATGGGTCCCGGGGCCGACTGCGCGATTGCAACCATGTCGAGCATTTCTGTTTCGTCAATCCAGCCGTATTGGTTGACAAATTTCTTCTGCATCAGCGGCACAATAACATAGCCGCCGCCAAAGGTAAAAGCGCTCAGCGTAAAGGTAGAAATAAAAATTTTCCAATAGAGCGCAGGGGTTCTCTTCAAACAAATTCCTCCCGATTCCAACTGTACGTTCTTTTCACAATCTACCGTTTCCGGTACCCGGTGGCAAAATCCACGATATTTTCAAGCGTCTCACCCGCGAGCAGCTTTTCGAGATTCCGCTCGAACAGCTCCGCGATATAAACTTTGGTCTCGTCCAGCCCAAAGCCGCCCGCACAGTGCGGGGTGATAACCACATTGGGGTATTCCCAAAGCCTGTGGCCCTCCGGAAGAGGTTCGGGGTCGGTGACGTCCACCCCTACGCCCCAAAACTTTCCGGCTTCCAGTGCGTCGCAAAGGGCTTCGGTATCAATTGCGGAGCCGCGCCCAACGTTGAGCAGCACTGCGTCGTCCTTCATCAGAGCCAAACGCTCTTTGCCTATGATATGGGTGGTTTCCGGCGTACCGGGCAGGGCCATAACGACGGCGTCTGCCCGCGGCAGGACAGAATCGAGGTCTTTCATCAGGTACATTTCATCATAACAGTCTGGCTTCTCCCCGGGCGTGCGGCGCACACCGATGACATAGCTGCCAAATGCCTTAACACGTTTTGCAAATTCGGTCCCGATATTCCCCGCGCCCAGAACCAGCACCGTGGCGTTCATCAGCGTTTTTACCCGCCCGGCATTTTGCCAAATCCCCTTATTCTGATGGTCACGGAGCAGGTGCAGCTTTTTGGTAAGCATCAGCAGCACCCCCATCAGGTGTTCCGAAATGGTGAGCCCATATGCTCCCGTGGCGTTTGTGAGAAGCGCCCCGTCCGGAAGCAGGCCGGGCTCGAGATACTGGTCGGCGCCTGCACTGTTTAGCTGAATCCATTGGAGCAGACGGGTTCCCCGGATCAATTCCGGGTCGGGGTTCCCAAAAATCACATCCGCCCCCTGCACCTCTTCCCGGGTTGGGTTTTCAGCGAAATGGAAGGCGAGAGAAGGGTAATTGCCGCATAGTTTGTTCCTACTCTCCTGGTTCATTGGAAAGACTACTAAGACGTTTCGTATTGGTTTCATAACCCACCGCTCCTTTTTCCCAAATGATGGTATTAATTATAGGCTGTTTCGGCGTTTAAGTCAACGAAAGATCCGCTGCCGGAAAGCCAACCGTTTACTAAAGGATAACGCCTGTGCTACAATACAGGTATATACTTTTTACAAAGGAGCCAGCCGTATGATCCGCAGCCTGATTTTTGATATGGGAAACGTTCTTTTAGACTATAATCCCAAAGTATGCCTTGACCTCTATTTAAAGCATGAGGATGATAAAAAACTGCTGATGCAGGAGCTGTTCCAAGGACCCGAATGGGTGGAAGCGGACCGGGGTTTCATCAACAGCGCCGAAATGTTTGAATCAATTCGCAGGCGGGTGCCGGAACGCCTCCACAGCGCACTCAAGCAATGTATTGAAGGGTGGCAGGTCTGCATGAAACCGCTTCCCGGCGCTGAACTTTTTTTACGTGCTGCTAAAAACGCCGGATACGGAATCTACCTGCTTTCCAATGCAAGCTCCTCTGTTTATGAATATTTCCCGAAGTTTCTCCCATTTGAATTTTTTGATGGGTACGTCTTTTCCTCAGACGTTCACCTGTTGAAGCCCGATCCTGCTATTTACCGGTACCTGTTCGAGCGGTACCAACTCAAACCGGAGGAATGCCTTTTCATTGACGACCGGGCAGATAATGTGTCCGGGGCCGTCAACACCGGAACGGAAGGGGCCATTTTTAACCGAAATTTTGATGAAATTAAGGAGAAGTTTTCCCTTGGTTTTTAGATTAACAGCAAGGAAAACGCCTGCCGGAAATCTTCGGCAGGCGTTTCTTTTTCCGGGTTAACGGTACTGTTCAATCAGCGCCGCGTAGTTCGACTTCGGACGGACGCCGACCTCAGTTGCCAGCGTTTCTCCGTTTTTGATCAAAACCACGGTGGGGATGCTCATCACCCCGTATTGGGCCGCAAGCTCCGCATTTTCGTCGATATTCACCTTAAAAAAGCGGACCTCCGGGTTTTCCTCCGCAAGCTCGGCAATGACCGGGGCCAGCATTTTGCACGGGCCGCACCAGTCCGCGAAAAAGTCGACCAGCACTAAGCCCTCCGCCTGTTTGACAGCCGTTTCAAACTCGGATTCCTGTAATACTGCAACACTCATTTTTCAAATCTCCTTCCATTACAGTTTTAGTATTGGTTATATTTTGTTTTTTATAACGAACGAAGTGAGTAAAAAGGTTCCGGGGCACCCGTTCGCAAACTCTGTTTGCGCTAATGGGTCGGGTTCTTATAACGAACGAAGTGAGTAAAAAGGTTCCGGGGCACCCGTTCGCAAACTCTGTTTGCGCTAATGGGTCGGGTTCTTTACAAAACAACGGTTACAGCAACGTTTCCGCAGCTGTAACAGCTATTCTGGTGAAAGTCCAACATTCAAAAGACATTCGGTCAAAGACTATATTTACTGCAAAGAACTGAAAATTATACTTTCCCCAGTTGAGGGTCACAGCTTTTTGCCGCCTGCGCTTTTTCAATGCGAACATTTCGGTAATAGAGCAGTGTGTCAATCGCCACCATGATCAGGTTTAGGATATACAAGGCCAGCACAATATCGGGCGAGTATAAGATTTTATTGATAACCCCAGCCACATAGCCGACAAGAATTGCATACAGGAAAACAATGCTTTTGCTGCCGACTTTCCGGCTGGTGTAGGATTTATAAATAGAAATCGGCCATGAAATGCCGAAGCATAAAAGCATGATGGCTTCGAAGATTTTAAAATCGGCCAAAAACTGCACTTCCAATCTAAATTTTCTAAATATATTATAGCAATTCAGGAAAATTTTTGCAAGGAGCGGTTCGTAACAGCAAAATATATCCCACCGTATTTGACAGCCCATTTTGAAACATCTATAATTGATGTATTCCTGTATCAAACATTTCAACACTACAAAAAGGACCGATCACATGGACAGTTTTATTTTTTCTTTCAACGTTGTTTTCCCTATTTTTATTCTCCTCTCCCTGGGGTATTTCCTTTCCAGGATCAAACTCGTTAATTCAAGCTTTGTCAAAACTGCAAACAACGTCTGCTTTAAAGTGTTTTTGCCAATCCTGTTGTTCATGAACATCTATCAGGCGGATTTTTCAACTACTTTTGATTCCGATTTTATTCTGCTTGTTCTGGGTTTTGTGGGGGTTCAGGTCGTCCTGCTGTTTTTGACCGTTCCGTTTCTCGTTAAACAGAACGCGCGCAGGGGGGTTGTTATCCAGGCGCTGTTCCGCGGGAATTTCCTCATCTTCGGCGTACCGATCTGCCAGACGATGTTCGGGGATGAAGGCGGCGCGCTCGCGGCAGTGGTCGCAGCCTTTCTGGTGCCGCTGTACAATCTTCTAGCGGTTGTTGTCCTGGCGATATACGATTCAGAAAAAAAGATCAGCATCAAACAGACCTTTTTTAAAATTATCACCAATCCTCTTATCATTGGGGCTGCTCTGGGGCTTGTCTTTTCAGCACTTAAAATTCAAATGCCCGATTTTCTCATCACCCCGCTCAAACAGCTGGGCTCTATTGCAACCCCCTTCGCGCTGATGTTGCTGGGCTGCGACTTCAGCTTCCGCGGCGCTTTCCGAAACCTGAAATACGTCCTCACCGTCTCGGCCTGCCGGTTGATCGCCGCACCTGCCGCCGCTGTTGTGATTGCTGTGGCTTTGGGGGTCCGGGACGCAAAGCTCGCCGTTTTAATGGTGGCTTTCGGCGCGCCGGTGGCGGTTTCCAGCTATACTATGGCCTGTAATGCAAACGCCGACTCGGAGCTTGCAGGCCAGCTTGTCGTTGCAACCTCGGTCTTTTCCATTTTCACTATGTTCGGGCTTGTCTATATCACCCGAATGTTCGGTTTTATCTAAGATGGGGGTTCTCCCATATTTACTGGAGGTTTGAACATGCCGCTCTGGCTTCTCATACCGCTCGCCGTTTTAATCCTCGCCGCCGGCCTCTATCTTTCGCTGATTGCTTCCCGGCCGGCCAGGGACTGGCGGCTTGCCCCCTTTCTCTCCTTTGACTATGCCCACCGGGGGCTTTACACAAAAGACCAGACCGTTCCCGAAAATTCCCTGGCGGCCTTCGGGCGGGCGGTGGAACACGGTTACGGCGCTGAACTTGACGTACAGCTTTCGGCGGACGGCCAAGTGGTCGTTTTTCACGACAGCATCCTAAAGCGGATGTGCGGATTGGACAAGCCCATAAACGCCCTGACCTATTCAGAACTCAAAGGCCTGCCGCTTGGCCAAAGCGGGGAGCGGATTCCCCTTTTCACTGAGGTCCTGGAGCTGGTCGGCGGAAAGGTCCCCTTGATCATCGAGCTCAAGGCAGGCGGAAGGAATTCCGAGCTCTGCCGCAAAACCTGGGAGATTTTACAGGGGTATGAAGGGCCGTACTGCGTTGAATCCTTTGACCCGCGGATTGTCCGCTGGTTTAAAAAGAACGCGAAAAAGGTGGTACGCGGGCAGCTTGCCGACCAGTATAAAAATGTGCCCTCGATGCCTTCTTTCCTTCGGTTCCTTCTAAAAAACCTCTGCGGGAATTTCCTGGCGAAACCGCATTTTATTGCCTACCGCCATCAAGAGGCCAGGCAATGCCTCAATTTTAAGCTCTGTAAAAAATGGTTTCACCTCCTCACTGTGGCTTGGACCGTACGGGATGGGGACGACGTAGACGAGGTCAGAAATCAATTCGACCTGATTATTTTTGAACATTTCCTCCCCTGAAACTTCGAATATCAAGGGCGGCCTGTTCACCAGCGAGCAGAACCGTCTTTGGTCGGGAGTGTCAAAAATGGAACAGAACCTGAAGGAGATGAAGCCAGGTGAGTAAAACAGCAATCGTTATTTTCCAGTCTAAAACCGGGTACACCCAAAAATATGCGGAATGGATTGCGGAAGAGCTCAGCTGCGGACTGGCCCCTTTAAACGGGATAACTTCCGAAGCGCTGGAGCCTTATCAAATGATTATCTACGGCGGCGGTCTGCATGCGGGGCAGGTCAGCGGACTGAAAAAGCTTAAAAAGCTGCTGCCTGCCAAAGAAAACAGAAAGTTGATCCTTTTTTGCACCGGCCTGACCGACGGCACGCCGGAATACCTCTCAGAAATAAAAAAGGCAAACTTCACCCCCGCGGAACAGGAAGCTGCCGAACTGTTTTACTTTCCCGGAGGGTTTGATTACCGGAAACTGAATGGACCCGAAAAGCTTTTGATGAAATTGATGAAAAAAATGCTTTCCAAAGAAAAAGACGGTTCTCAATCCCCCTTTGCGGACTTAGAAAAAGAGACAGATCTTACAAGCAGGGAATTGCTGGAGCCCCTGCTCCAAAAATTGCGGCAATAAGGCGGTTCTTTATTTGCCCCAACTACATGTCACAAAATGACGGATAAAAAACGCCCTGTTCTGAAAGCAGCTTTGTTTCAGGGCAGGGCATTTTTCATGACTTTGTTTGTTCGGACAGCTTGCTGAGAACCGCTTCCGCTTTGCTGGCTACATCTGCACCCGCCGATGAATCAGAGCTGGAACCGCCGCTCTGGTCAGACTTTTCCGCAGGAATCATCCGGCCTTCATTGTTCATCCTAAACTGGCCTTTGAGTAGGATTTCGCTGACGGTTTTAATTTCATACCCTTGTTTTTTCAGCTCGGGAAGCAGTTTTTCTAGCGCTTGGGGCGTGTTTTTCGCATCGTTATGGAACAAGAGGATAGAGCCGTTCCCCACCTTGGAAAGAACGCGCTGGACCATTTCATCCGGCGTTGGGTCTTTCCAGTCGATGCTGTCCACATCCCATTGGATGACACGCTTCTTCATGCTCTTCATCGTCTCGATGACCTTGTCGTTATATTCACCGTAGGGCGCGCGATAAAGGGTAGGGTAAACACCGGTGATGGCATAAATTTTTTCATCACAGGCCGCAGTATCCTGAACCAGCGCCTCATAGGAAAGCTCGTTGGGGTGGGGATGCCTGTCTGAGTGGTTTTGAATTTCGTGTCCTGCTTCATGGAGCTTACGGACATCTTCAGGGAATCTTTCCACCCATTCCCCGGTGGTGAAAAATGTGGCCTTTACCCCGTTTCTCTGGAGCAGGTCAATTAATATGTCAGTGTCTGAATTTCCCCAGGCCGCGTCGAAAGTCAAAGCAATTTCTTTTTTCTCCGTCTCAACACAGTAAATTGGAAGTTTGCGGGCAGTGGCAACGGTCTGGGCCGCTTCTTCCAAAACCCCAATCGTTGTAAACACCGCAACGACAAGGCAAGCGAAGACAACGCTCACGACCGGCATGGCAAACGGCTTTATGGACATCTTCTTTCTCATTTTCATCACCTGTGTTATCTATATGCGCGGAAAGAATAAAAAACCACTCAAACTTAAAAGTATTTTTCCTTAGCACTCCTGCTCAAACACCGTAAAAATGGGACTGGAATTGACAGATGCGCTCATTTATCATAGTATAAAAAGAAAGATGATTTTCTGATGGAGGAAGCGCCTATGAAACGCTTTTTGGCCTTTATCGCTATGCTTTGTTCTATCTGCGTCCTGTTCAGTTCCTGCTTTTTTCTACCCGATCTTGAAAACATCCTGGATAATTGGGAACAGACAATGCAAAGTGCTCTGGATAGTTCTTCCAGCCAGAACGGGAACCCTGCTTTCAGCCAGGACGACAGCATTGGAGCCGCACGAACAGTGAGTGATCTGCAGAAAAAATACGGTTTTACCATAAAAGATCCAGATGGGCTGCTCTCCGATGAAAACGGCCCTGAAAACTGCGCGGTCATAGACCAAACGCTCGAAATCTTCTCAAAGCCGCTGATTAAGGGCTTTTTAAAAAATCTCTGGCGGCGGGACTGCTCGTTCTCCATGGAATTTCTAGATGAAGCCAGTGACAGTTTGGGCGAAACCAGTTATGATTACAACAATATCCGCATTAAAATTTTTGCGCCCCGCGACACGCGCGATCCGTCGATGACCAACGGCATTACGGTGGAAACCATTGCTCATGAGGTTGGCCACGCTGTCCACGACGCGCTGGAATATCAATATGGGGCCGACAAAATTGAGCGGGTTTGGACCCAACTCAACGGCAGCTACGCCTATGGTGACGAATGGGACAACGGGTGTGAAGCCTTTTTTGCGTATGAATACGGGCTTACAGACTATTACGAGGATATTGCAACTGTTTTTGAAGACCTTGCGGCTTTTCCTCTGGTGATGTCATCCCGGCTTTCACAGCCGGAAAACGAGCCCCTTTATCTGAAAGCCAAATACCTGTACGCCATGATGGAAGAGACTTTTGACATGTCCGAGAGCAGTCTTTTCGACGCATATGAAGCTGCAGCCAGCCGCCGGAAGGACACCGCGAGTTTTGAAGAAAGTTTAAACGCGTTTCATCCGGGCAGTTTTGGCGGACGTATGGGCAGCGGTTTTACCGGCATAATTGAAAGCGTACAGGCGGCATAAATAAACAGCGGAACAGGCCTTCCTGTTCCGCTGTTTGCTTTTTTCGCTTATAGGCCCATTGATAGCGCTCTAACGCAGAGGGCGTTTTTCAAAACCGGCAGATAACAACAGCCAAAGCGGCTGCGCTTTCTTTGATTTTAAAATTATGTGTCACCGCTATTGGGTTTAACGCTGTTAAGTGATTCTTTCAATTTTTTTGCGCGGACAGAGCCGTTCCCTGTAACGATATAAAAAGAAAAACACCGGACTATAAAGTCCGGTGTTTTTGGTGGACGATGAGGAACTCGAATCCCCGACACCCTGCACGTCAAGCAGGTACTCTACCAGCTGAGCTAATCGTCCGTGCCAAATTATTATATCCGAAAGTGTCGAGTTTGTAAAGAGGAAAAACAAATTTTTTCGAAATTTCTTTAAAATTTCGCGTTTCCGGCTTGATGTTGGTGATAAAACTTCCTATAATAAAGGACAGGCGCGCGGCAAAAAAATTGGCAAACACATACCGCGCAAAAATAGCCGCCCTAAACAGCGGACAAAAAACACGAGGTGTCAACATGAAACGAATCAAGCGCCTTCTGGCGGCCGCGGCCGCCTGCCTGCTTCTTTTATCCTTTACCGCATGCGGCGGCGAAGCGCCCACCCTGCTCCAGTACAATGCCGACGGAACAGTTATCCTGCCGGAAAACGGCGAAAAAGTGGCGGTGATGACCGTCAAGGATTACGGAAAAATCGTCATCCGCCTTTTCCCGGAGCAGGCTCCCAAAACAGTTGAAAACTTTATTGCTCTTGCGGAACGGGGTTACTATGACGGGCTTACCTTTCACCGGGTTGTCAAAGACTTTATGATCCAGGGCGGCGACCCGCGTGGAGACGGTACCGGCGGCAAGAGCTCTTTTGGAAGCGAGTTCAAGGACGAGTTCAGCGACAGCCTGTACAATTTTACCGGCGCGCTGTCGATGGCGAATGCGGGCCCCAACACGAACGGGAGCCAGTATTTCATCAACGAGGGAAGCTCCACCGAAATTACAGATGAATTTTTCTCTGCCATTGTTGAATACAATAAGGGCCAGCGTGGTTACGGGCGTGAGAGCTTTGACCAGACCGTCAAGGACCTTTATGCTAAGGTTGGCGGCAATCCCCTGCTCGACGGCGCTCATACTGTTTTCGGCCAGGTCGTAGAAGGAATGGACGTCGTTCACGCAATCGGTTCTGCTCCCACTCACGATAACGCCGTGACCGGTGAAGAGGGCAGCGTGCCGGACGAAGAGATCATTGTTGAATCAATTAAAATTGAAGCTTACCAGGCAAACTAAAAAAGCCGGGCGCTGAAAATACAGCGTCCGGCTTTTTTATCCGTCCAAGCGGACAATCCCGCCGGCACGGTACGGCCAGGCCAAGGCAATGAGATCCAGTACGGAAGCGCCTGTTCCCGTTCATAAACTGTACTTTGGGAATCAGAAACATCCTTTCCTCTCTTGCTTGCGTTAAGTCCCGGTTTACCTTAGGCAACGTGTTTTTCTGAGGCTCACTTAAATTATCTTCTTTATCCCACACCGCTTTTAAACGTTTCAGTAATTAAAAACGACAATTGCGTTCCGGCCGTGATATTCTGTGTTTTTAAAGCCCTGCCGGAAATGTATTACCATGAATTTACCGGAAAGACTCTTAAAGAAAACAGAAAGAGCTCCTTGAAATATCACCCCAGAAAGCGCCAAAAAATTTTTTCAACTGTCTTTTTCTGGAACCGGTTTCCAGAAAAAACAAATAAAATTATCCACCTTTTCTGCATGAAATTTTGCAGACAGCGCAAGATAAGAACAGTGTAAAAAAATCTTCCCTTTTTTCGTGATATATGCTATAATTATTCTGGTTTATATCGTGCGTATACGGTGATTCGCCGTTTTGGGATAGAGAATCAGGCCGTTTGAAGAACGGCTGCGTCGAAGGGGTTGTCGCATTGGAAAAGTATGTGATTACAGGCGGCGTGAGACTGACAGGGGAAGTGGCCATCAGCGGTGCAAAAAATGCGGCTGTTGCAATCATTCCGGCTGCCATTTTTGCGGAGGAGCCTTGCGTAATAGAAAACGTTCCCACCGAAATCAGTGACGTTTCCGTCATTCTCCGGATTTTGCATGATCTTGGGGCGGACATAAAAATGTTAAACAAAAACACCTTGTGGATTGACAGCACCAGGGTGAATAAAACGGTTGTTCCCTATGAGCTCGCCCGCCAAATGCGGGCCTCTTACTATATGTTGGGCGCCCTGCTCGGCCGGTTTCATTCCGCAGAGGTTTCAATGCCGGGCGGCTGTAATTTTGGGGTCCGGCCTATTGACCAGCATTTGAAAGGGTTTAAGGCGCTGGGGGCGGACTGGTCGCTTGAAAACGGCATGATCAACGTTGCTGCCGATCATCTCATTGGTTCGCAGGTTTACTTTGACATGGTGACGGTCGGCGCTACCATCAACGTCATGCTCGCCGCCGTCAAGGCGGAAGGGCTGACTATCATCGAAAACGCCGCCAAGGAGCCGCACATTGTCGACCTGGCAAACTTTTTGAACTCAATGGGCGCTGATATTATGGGCGCCGGCACGGATACCATTAAAATCCACGGAGTAGAGCACCTCCATGGAACCACCTACGCAATTATCCCGGACCAGATTGAGGCCGGTACCTATATGGCCGCAACTGCGGCGACCCACGGGGATGTCATGATCAAAAACGTCATCCCCAAGCACCTTGAATCCATCACCGCCAGGCTCAGGAAAATGGGGGTGGAGATTACCGAGTACGACGAAAGCATCCGGGTCACCTGCAACGGCCCGCTGATGAAGACAAACGTAAAAACAATGCCGCATCCCGGCTTTCCCACTGATATGCAGCCACAGATTACGGCGCTTTTGACCCTTGCGGAAGGAACCAGCATTGTCACTGAGGGAATTTGGGACAACCGTTTCCGTTATGTGGACGAGCTGATGCGGATGGGTGCGGATATTTCGGTCGACGGCCGCGTAGCGGTTGTGGAGGGAACCGGAAAGCTGATTGCCGCGCCTGTAAAGGCAACCGACCTGCGGGCGGGCGCCGCTATGGTCATTGCGGCACTTGCTGCGGAAGGCACCTCGCAGATTGAGGATATCGAACACATTGAGCGCGGTTATGAAGAAATTGAGCTGAAGCTCCGCCGCCTTGGCGCGCAGATTAAAAAAATTGTGATCCCGGACACCGCGGGCACGGCAAAGGCCCTGTAGGCACGGCGGGAATATTACGCTTTGACGCGGGGCCGGGAAACCAGCCCCTTTTTCTTTTTGGCTAAACAGATAGGAGGATACTATGTTTCGCTTGCTCCCGCTGGCAAGTTCCAGCAAGGGGAACTCAACCTACATTGGAACCGGGACGGAGGGAATCCTGATTGACGCGGGAATCGGCCCCCGTATTTTCCAGAGCGCGCTCGGGCTCGGCGGCGTGGACGACCTGCGGGCTGTGCGGGCCATCTTCATCACCCATGAGCATTCCGACCACATCAAGGGACTTTTGAAGCTGACTGAACGGCTGGATGTCCCTGTTTACGGCTCGCGGGAAACCCTGGTTGAGCTGATTCACAAAGACGCGGTCAGCCCGCGCACAAAGCTGTTTGAAATTAACAGGAAAACAGTGGAAGCGGCCGGGATGGAAATCCGCGCCTTTACCACCAGCCACGACAGCGTCCACAGCCTGGGGTACCGGATTGCCCTGCCGGGCGGCGGTCAGCTCGCGGTCTGCACCGACCTTGGCGTAGTCACGCCGGAAGTACATAATGCCCTTTGCGGCTGCGGCACTGTGATGCTGGAGTCAAACTACGATAAAGAAATGCTCCGTTTGGGCAATTACCCTGCCTACCTGAAGCGCCGAATCGCTTCTGAAAGCGGGCATCTTTCCAACAACGACTGCGCGCAGGAGCTGGTCAGCCTTGCCCGGAACGGAACGGAGCGGTTCGTGCTGGGACACCTGAGCGAGGAGAACAACCGCCCGCAGATTGCGGCCGAAGCTTCAATTGCGGCGCTGACCCTCGCGGGATTTTCCATTGAAAAGGACTATACTTTGCTCACCGCCCCCAAAACAACCACGGGGCAGTTCGTAGCACTGTAGCGGAACGCTGGCTTTATATGCTTGTTCCATACAGGCCCGGCACGGCCTCAACGGGCGGCCGGGCCGTACTTTTTATAAAAGGCGGTATTTTATGCTCACGGTCAATCTCATCTGCATTGGCACCCTCAAGGAAAAATACTGGCGGGAAGCCTGTGAAGAATACCGGAAGCGGCTTTCGGCATTCTGTAAAATATCAGTTGTGGAACTGCCCGAAAGCCGGCTGCCGGACAACCCCTCCGGCGCCGAAATTGCCAAGGCGTTGGAAACAGAAGGGGAAAACATCCTTGCTAAGGTGGGAAACAGCGCGGTGATCCCGCTCTGCATTGAAGGGAAACAGCTTTCCTCCCCCGGCCTTGCAGAACTGCTGAACAATCTGATGGTCTCTGGAACAAGCGCCGTTTCCTTCGTCATCGGCGGTTCGTACGGCCTGTCCGGCGCGGTAAAACAGCGCGGTGTGCGAAAGCTTTCAATGTCCGAGATGACCTTCCCCCATCAGCTCGCACGGGTGATGCTGCTGGAGCAGGTTTACCGTGCGTTTATGATCAACGGAAACGGGAAGTACCATAAATAGCCCGTGCCCGGACTTGACAATTCGCGATACGAACAGCTTTACGACTGACAAGTACTTGGCCCGGGAGGCACGGTTGATTATTTTTTCCCGAAATGCACTCCGTATGGATCACAAACGCCTAAAATTGGAGCGTCTCCGGCTTCCCCATTGAGAAAATCTACTATTATAAAAAGTAACAGCCGGGCATTATCTGCCCGGCTGTTGTCACGTCAAGATTTTGCCATAGAATTTTACACCTGATAAGGTGTAATTTCAACACTTTTCTGCCAAGCAAATTATAATGTAATTTAAGGGGGTGGAAAAATGGAACATAATACCTGTAAATTTTGCAAGTATTTCAGGCAGCATTATGTCAAATTTGGAAAACGTTATGATACCTGCGGGAGCGGTCACTGCGTTTTCCCAAAAGTGAAGCCCCGCAAAACCGACTCACCAGCCTGCGGATACTTTAAAGCCCGGAAAACCGTTCCCATCCATATCAGAAAAGGAACCAAAAGCACCCCGGAACATTAATTCCGGGGTGCTTTCCTGTTTTTCAGAGCCGTATCCTTACCCGGAAGCCATCCGCCGCTTCAACGCTGACCAGCTCCAGCCTGAGGTATTTCCGTTTTATCCGGCGGAGTTCTTTTACCAGCCGGAGCATATCCTGCCGGCCAAGCTTGACGCCCTTTGATTCCACCGCTTTCGCGGCAATTTTCGTCGTCAGGGAATTGAAAACCATCCAAGCCGGCAGACCCATCCAAAACGTCATGCGCCCCGGCTGTTTTACAGTGATCCTCATCGCCTACTCCACGTATACTTCTACGATGTCCCCGGCGGCGCTTTCAACCTCCACCAGCTTACCGATGACGCCTTTTTCCACCATAAGCAGGATTTGCTGCACGTCGATCCCCTTGAGTGCATCGCCGAGGTGTTCGCTGTTCGCCACCTGGGGGATTTTCAGCCCTATCTCCAGCCCGATCCGGACCAGCGGCATGGGAAGATTCACCCGGATCTTGTCGCCTTGTGGGGAATTAACAATCACCTTAAACAGCATATCGTCCAGGCTTTTGCGCTCTGCCTCCGGCACCAGTGCGGTTTCCGGCTTTGCACGGTCGTTTAGCAGTTCATCCACCGTTATTCCCAGCAGTTCCGCCAACGGCGAAAGCAGCATGATGTCGGGGCAGGAGATGTCGTTTTCCCATTTTGATACCGCCTGCGGGGAAACATTCAGCTTTTCCGCCAGCTCATCCTGTGTGTAGCCGGCTTTTCTGCGCAGCAGGGCAATCCGTTTTCCAATTGTCGTTTCCACCAAGAAACACTCCTTTTTCGTTTGATGCCCTTATTCTAACCCGGACCATTCCCCAGCAGAAGAGAGCGGCGGTTGTTTCAGCCCCAAAAGCCGCAACCACAGGTTGTATTTTCGCTCAACTATTGGTTGAACCGCTGTTTTCAGGTTTCTAACACTACGCCGTCAGGCAGTTTATTCCCTGAGCAGCACCGCGCCAAAATAGGTAATGGTATTCACGCCGTTGATATACTTCATCCCGCAGGCTTCCGCCAACTGAGAAACATAAATGCCGTACGCCTCAAGGGACGCAAACGCCTTGTCCGGAAAACGGCAGGGCTCATTGTCCTGGGCGGCGCAGCGCTTGCAGTAATCGCAGCCGCCCGCCCCAAGCATCAGGCCGTCTTCCGGCACCGCAGGGCTCTCCTTGATTTTCCGGGCGAGCGCCTTGTGTTTTTCAGCCGCTTCCTGCATCCCCTCAATATCAAAGGAATCCGAAATACGGTAAACGTCCTGAAAGACAACAGCGGTAGAATACCCTTTTGCCCGGGCAATCAGCTCGTCCACCCCGCCAACCAGCGGCGGACAAGCCCAGTTCTTGCCGTAGATGCCGCAGCGGTTCGCCTCGCAGCTCTTACGCAGTTCGGGGTCGAACGGAATTTTATCAACAGGGAGAACAGCGGCACAAGTCACGCCCAGCCGCTCCATTTCTTGTTTCAGTTTTTCCGCAGATTGGTTCATTTTTGCCCACTTCCTTTACTGTTCCCATTTTATCACGTTCCAGCCTCAAGAAGCAATCCTTTTACACAGTTCCAGCCCAGCAGACAGAAGACCCGCTGCACGGGTTGGCAACGGTACACTCATAATTTCTCACGCCTTTGAAGCCGGAATACAAAACCCGGTCAGCAAAGCGCGGGCCGAACGGCAATTATATTCCCAAAAGGGGATGAAAGCACAGGTACAGAACCAGTGCGTAGGCAATGCAGCCGTTGTAGCAAACAACATTCTGCTGCTTGGGATGCCTGTTCCCATACAACCTTGCCGCCAGACAAAACGGGATACTCAGGCCAAGTACCCAGACCACACCGGGAAAACCCGCAAAAAAACCGCAGACGGAGGCCATTTCAATGGTTCCCAAGACAAGGGACTCTGTCGGCAGGGCCGCCATTTCAATCATCCCTGCGAGGGCAGATGCTCCCAAGCCGATGAGGAGACCGATTACCGGACTGGAAACCCCGTTATACAGAATGGGTTCCGCGCCAATAAAATCGGTGACAATTATAATCGGGGCGGTCAGGCCAATGGCAACCGGGTAGAGCTCAAAGGCGGTCGTCCCCTCCCGGCCATCAACCAAAGCCGCCGCTGTTACCCCGGCAACACAGATTGTCGAAAAAATATAGGCAGGATGTACGGAAAGCAGAATTGGAATAAGCAGGGGAAGAAAAAGGGCTGTAAAACTCCCCGCAGTTAAAATTTTTCCCGACTTGGTTTTCAGCCGGGGGAAAGCAATCCAAAGCAGCCGAAAGGCAGTACAGAGTACCGCCAGGGCGAGCAGAAGAAATATAATTTGGTACATATCGGTTCTCCCTGTCAACTAAAATTCACCTATGGTTTATGTATATGCCATCCCCTCCCTTGGTTTGCACAACAGAAAAAAATAGTTGTCGGCTAATTTGCTTTCCTCATGCCGTTATTAAAGCTGCCGTTTTTTACAGCCCCTGCTTTTTTCGCTTAAAAGCGACGGCAGAAAATTACAAGGATGATATTGGCTTCTCCTCCGCCGATATGCTATAATGGAACAACCGGTGATTTGCCCACCAAAAATGCAATAGACAGGAGCTTTACATGACAAAACACCTGGAAAAGCTTGACTACAAAAAAACGATTCTGATTGGCATTGGATTCTTTGCAGTCTCTATTGCCTGGTCGATGTATAACACCAATGTCCCGCTCATGCTGGAAAAATTCGTCTCCTCCACTACCCTGATTGGCCTGATCATGTCAATCGACAACGTCTTTGCCGTTCTTCTTCAGCCCCTTTTCGGCTCGCTCAGCGACCGGACCCATAGTAAACGGGGACGGCGGCTGCCCTACATCCTTGTCGGCATTCCGCTGTCCACCCTGTTTTTTGTGTTGATCCCCTTCTGCGACGCAGTATGGTCGATCATGGGGGCGGTCATCCTCTTCAACTTTACCATGAGCATCTGGCGAACGCCGGTGATCGCGCTGATGCCGGATGCGACCCCGCCCCGCCTGCGTTCCCGTGCAAACGGCGTCATCAACCTGATGGGCGGGATCGGCAGCATCCTCGCTTTCCTTCTGGGAGGGCTGCTTTTCGACCTGGGCGGGATGCCGGTTCCCTTTTTCTTTTCCGGCCTGATTATGCTGGCCGCCTGGCTGATCATGATGTTCTGCGTCAAGGAACCACCCCTTCCTCCCGAAGCTTATGAAACCGCTAAAAAAGTACAGGCGGCTGAAACCGGGGCTTCCTCCAAAAAAGAATCCCGGGGTGCAAACCTCAGCCTGTTCCTGATTCTTTTTGCCATTTTTTTCTGGTTCGTTTCTATCAATTCCATCGAAACTTATTTTACCCTTTACGCCTCCAATGTGCTGAATATTGAGGCGGGAGACGCAATGGTAACCCTTGCTTTTTTTGCCGTCGCTTTTGTCGCCTCGGCTGTTCCCGCCGGGATTATCGGCACCAAGTTTGGACGTAAAAAGACGATTATGGCCGGGCTTATTGGGCTGGCCGCCCTGCTCTCCGCCGCATATTTCCTGCGGGATATCTGGGTGATCCGATGCTGCCTTGTATTGGCAGGTCTTTTCTGGGGGCTCGTCAATACAAATTCACTTCCTATGGTGGTTGAAATTGCCAAAAGCAGCCGGATTGGGAAGTACACCGGGTATTACTACTTTTTTTCCCAGGCGGCTTCCATTGCCAGCCCTCTCCTGTTTGGATTTATCCACGACATCACCCAAAACTATTCAAATCTTTTTATCTACTCTCCCATTGGCATGACATTCGCCATTCTCTGTATGATATTTGTACGCCACGGGGAAGCCCCGGTGGACGAGGAGGAATTGAAGGCAGAGGTTGAAGCTCTGGGCGATTAACCGGGTTAAAACTGTACAGCAAGCCAGCAGTTATGTTTATTAAAAAAGTTTTCCCAGCTTTTTTCATTTCCTATTGACAAAGATAACTTTCTAATGTTATACTGCTGTCAGAAGGGTTAGCAGCCGCTAACCCATAAATTAGAGCGATAAGTTAGCGGACGCTAACCAAATTGGAGGAATGAAAGATTATGCCGTTAACCATGGCGCCTGTCGGCGTACAGAGCCGCATCTTAAAAATTACCGGCCGGGATGAAACCCGTAAATTTCTGGAAAAACTCGGTTTTGTTGTAGGCGGCTCCGTAACAGTTGTCTCTCAACTCGGCGGCAATATGATTGTCAACGTCAAGGACGCGCGGGTAGCCATCGACAAGGCTATGGCAAACCGGATCATGATTTAAGAAGGGAAAGGGGAAACAGAAAATGAAAACGCTTCGTGCCGCTAAATGCGGCGAAACAGTTACCGTACTGAAGCTTTCCGGCGAGGGTGCCGTCAAGCGGCGGATTATGGATATGGGGATTACCAAAGGGGTTGAGGTCTTTGTCCGCAAGGTAGCTCCGCTTGGCGACCCAATTGAAGTCAACGTCCGCGGATATGAGCTGACCTTGCGCAAAGCCGACGCTGAGACGATCCTGATCGCATAGTGTATCCAGAGCGTCCGCTCTGGATTTTAAAAGCCCACAGTTAGCGCGCGCTAACCAAAGACAATAAAGGAGGAAACCAATGGCAACCGTAATTGCCCTTGCAGGGAATCCAAACTGCGGAAAAACCACTCTGTTCAACAACCTCACTGGCAGCAGCCAATACGTCGGCAACTGGCCGGGAGTAACCGTAGAGAAAAAAGAGGGAAAGTTAAAATCAAACAAAGAGGTCACCATAACGGACCTGCCGGGTATCTATTCCCTTTCCCCCTACACGCTGGAGGAAGTCGTTACCCGAAATTACCTGCTGGAAGAGCACCCTTCCGTCATCCTGGACCTGGTTGACGCCTCAAACATTGAACGCAACCTTTACCTGACCACCCAGCTCCTCGAGCTGGGTATTCCGACCGTGATTGCGCTGAATATGATTGATATCGTCCGCAAAGGCGGCGACTCCATTGATAAAAATAAACTCTCCGAACTGCTGGGCTGTGAGGTAGTAGAGACCTCCGCGCTCAAAGGGAAAGGGACCAAGGAGGCTGCCGAATGCGCGGTACGGGCCGCGGCGCAGTCCGGCCAACCGATGAAAATCCGCTTTTCGGAAGCGGTGGAAGCCGCTCTTGCAGAAATTGCGCGGCTGACCGAAGGCCTTTATCCTGAAGGGGAAGCGCGTTGGTACACTGTCAAGCTTTTTGAACGGGACGAAAAAATTCTTTCTTCCCTGAACCTTCCGCAGGGCACCAAAGAAGACCTGGAACGGATCATCAAAGCCTGTGAAGACGAACTGGATGACGATTCCGAAAGTATCATCACCAACGAACGGTATACATACATCGGTGGAATCGTCAAGCAATGCGTCCGGAAAAAGAAACGGACGCTGACTGTTTCAGATAAAATTGACCGGGTGGTGACCAACCGCTGGCTCGCTCTGCCGATTTTTGCAGTTGTCATGTTCATTGTCTACTATGTTTCTGTCACTACAGTCGGAACGTTTGCGACCGATTGGGCCAACGACGGCGTCTTCGGCGACGGCTGGCACCTGTTGGGCATTTCCGGTGAATATTACGGTGACCTGGAAACCTATGAGGAGGCCGCGGCACTTGCGGAGGAAAACGGGACTGGACTTACCCTGGAAGAACCGGATCCCTCTCAGTATGGCGTCTGGGTACCGGGCATTCCGGTGCTGGTCGAGGACGGCCTCACCGCGGCGGGTACTCCCGACTGGCTGAACAGCCTGATCCTGGATGGGATTATTGGCGGCGTAGGTGCGGTTTTAGGCTTCGTCCCTCAGATGTTTATCCTATTCTTCTTCCTTTCCATTTTAGAAGACTGCGGATATATGGCACGTGTTGCCTTCATCATGGACCGAATTTTCCGTAAATTCGGCCTTTCCGGCAAAAGCTTTATCCCAATGCTGATCAGCTCTGGCTGCGGCGTGCCGGGCATTATGGCCACTAAAACGATTGAAAACGAAAAAGACCGCCGGATGACTGTCATGACCACAACCTTTATTCCCTGCGGCGCAAAGCTTCCCGTCATTGCACTGATTGGCGGAGCAATGTTCCCCGGCGCATGGTGGATGGCCCCGGTTATGTACTTTGCGGGAATTATTGCAGTGGTTTTCTCCGGCATCGTTCTGAAAAAGACCCGGATGTTTGCGGGAGACCCCGCCCCCTTTGTCATGGAACTGCCCCAGTACCACATCCCGGCGCCTAAAGGCGTATTGATTCATATGTGGGAACGCGGCAAGGCCTTTATTATGAAAGCCGGTACCGTTATCTTCTTGGCCTGCGCTTTGATTTGGTTCCTCTCAAGCTTCGGCTTTACGGCGGAAGGATTCGGCATGGTAGAGGAAGGCGAAAGCATGCTTGCCGCCGTTGGGAACTTTATTGCGCCGATTTTTGCCCCGCTCGGCTTCGGGAACTGGCAGGCCACCGTTGCAACCATTTCCGGCCTGATTGCCAAAGAAAACGTTGTCGGCACCTTTGGCGTACTGCTTGGGCTTGGCGCTGACATTGCGGAAGACGACCCCGGTTTGCTGGCCCAAATCGGCATCATGTTCCCTTACGCATCTTCCGCCCTTTCCTTCCTGCTCTTTAATCTCCTCTGCGCCCCCTGCTTTGCGGCAATCGGTGCAATAAGGCGTGAAATGGCGAGCGCCAAATGGACCTGGTTCGCCATCAGCTACCAGACCATCCTGGCCTATGTGGTCGCATTAATGATTAACCAGATCGGCGGGCTCATCTTCGGCGGCGTCACATTCGGCGTCTGGACGGTGGTTGCATTCCTTCTTCTGGCTGGGATGCTCTTCCTCCTTTTCCGCCCGAACCCGCAGAACAGAACAAGGCGGGTTCGTGAAAAGGCGACCGCCTGATGAAAGGAGTCCCCTTTATGTTTGAATGGATTGCGGCAAATTTACCAACCATTCTCATCTGTCTTGCACTTCTTGTCCTGGCGGGATTAGCCGGCCGTCGGCTTTATAAAAACCGCAAAAAGGGCAGCTGCGGCTGTGGCTGCAGCGAATGCCCCCACGCCGGTTGCTGCCACAAACCAGAATAGCCAAACCTCCATTTAGCGGTCTTTTTCTCCAGTGTCATGTTTTTTAACTGTATGTTTTCTTTGATAGCACGCGCACCCCCACACCGCTAAATATTGCAATCAAAAGCGCCGGGATCTCTCCTCCCCGGCGCTTTTGCCATTTATAAAATTTCTGGATTTCTTGCAGTTGTTATGTTAAAATAACCATCTAACCGCCTTCAACCCATAAACCGGAAAGGGAGGCTTATGATACAGAAAGACCGTTGGATGGACGAGATCACCGATAAGCTGAAGCAAGAATTCGGTGCGCGGCTGCTGTTTACCGGCTTGCAAGGCAGCTACTTGCAGAGGGGAAGCCACAGAATCAAGTGACTTTGACGTCGTAGTCGTTCTGGATAAACTCACAATAAACGACCTCAAGGAATACCGCAGGACTCTCCTGTCTATGCAGGAGCACGAAAAAGCATGCGGGTTTATCTGCGGAAGGGAAGAACTGCAAAACTGGCCGAAGCATGAACTTTTCCAGTTCAGCCAGGATACAGATTCCTATTACGGCAGTCTTGAACCTCTTCTCCCTGCCTGGGACGAAACGGACATCCTGCGGAGCCTGAAAATTTCCGCCGCAAACTTATATCACGAAGTCTGCCATCTTTATTTATTCGGGAACCCCATCACACGGACAGCGGATTTAAAAACCTTATATAAAGCGGTCTTCTTTCCTTTGCAGCTTGCCGAATACCTGCGGACCGGGTACTACTGTAATACAAAGGGAGAACTGCTCCAAAGGCTACAGGGAGAAGAAAAAGCTTTGCTTGAGAAGAGTGCCTGCTGGGAGCAGTATAGCAAAACGATTGCGGCAAATACAGAAGCCGCATTTGAAGAGCTGACCAGGTGGTGCGGGGCAATTCTAAAACGCAACTAAACAACAGGGCTTGGGAGTCTCTCCCAAGCCCTGTGTGATATTCTTTATTCAAATACGACCGTACGGGTAGCAATTTTTGACTGAAACATCCGGTCGTGCTCGACGAAAATCATGGTGGGGCACCCCGCAAGAATCAACTCCTCAATTTGCTGGCGGGAGAGGATATCCACATAGTTAAGCGGTTCATCCCAAACGTAGAGATGCGCTTCCTCGCTGAGGCTCCCGGCAATCAAAACCTTTTTCTTCTGTCCCTCGCTGAAAGAGGAAATATCTTTTTCGAACTGTGCTCTGGAAAAATCCAGCTTCCGAAGAATCGCCTTAAACAGGGATTCGTCAATTCCACGGGACAAAGCGTGTTCTTTTAGATTTCCTTTCAGGGAAGAGGTATCCTGCGCAAGGTAAGAAAGCTTTAATCCCCCCGCTTTACTCAGGTTTCCGGTATGCGGGATATTCTGCCCAGTCAGCAGCTTGAGCACACTTGATTTTCCACAGCCGTTGCGCCCTGAAAGAGCAATCCGCTCCCCGCGGTTCAGCGAAAAGGACAGGCCTGAAAAAACAGCTTCCTCCCCGTAACAGACTGACAGCTTCTCGCAGGTGACAAGCGTCTGCTTGGGATGGGCAAGCGGATGGATTTTAAGCTCCGCCGCCGTATCAATGTTCCGCAGAAGTCCCTCTTTTTCCTCCGCAGCGGCTTCAAACCGCGCTTCGATTGACTTCGCGCGCTTCATCATCTTGGCGGCTTTATGGCCGATGGCTCCCCGGTCTGGCCGCAGCCCGGCGGTACGGGTTCCCTTCTTCGTTTTCTCCACCGCGTCGGACCAGCCGGATGCCCGTTTGGCGGCGGCAGACAGGCGGCGGATCTCTTTTTTGAGCCGCTCGTTTTCTGCCCGTTCGTAATCATCCTGCAGGGTTTTATTTTGCAGCCAGGTGGTGTAGTTTCCTTTCTGCACCTCAATATTCAGCCGGTTGATCGACAGGATATGGTCGGTACAGGCGTCCAGCAGAGCGCGGTCGTGGGAAACAAGGATGAACCCCTCCTTCTTTCGAAGATACCGCTCTACCGACTCCCGCGCCAGCAGGTCCAGGTGATTGGTAGGCTCGTCAATCAACAGAAAGGTGTTTTCCCGCAGAAAAAGACAGGCGAGCAGGACTTTCGTCTGTTCCCCTTGACTCAAAGTGCCAAAGGGTCTGTAAAGGAGTTCCTCCCCCAAGTCAAGCAGGGAGAGCTCCCGCAGAAACTTCCATCGCTCCAGCCCGGGAACAATCTCCTCCGCAAGGTCCGCAACCAGCATCCAGGGGTCTTCTGCTTCAAAGGGGAAATAGGCGAAGTCAACCGAAGCCTGAATGCTCCCCCCAGCGTCCAGCTTTCCCTGCAGAAGATTGAGCAGGGTGGTTTTTCCGCGGCCGTTCCGGCCGATTAAGCCGAGCTTCCAGTCGGTGTCAAGCCGAAAGCTCGCGTCTTCAAAAACATTGTCAAAACTGCCTTCGTACCCGAAGGTCAAATGGTTTACTTGTATCAGCGACATAGGCATTCCTCCCAAACAAAACAGGCCTGCGGAAAGGTATACACTTTCCGCAGGCCGCCGTCTGTCCCGGACAAAACACACGTATTCCGCCCTTCAGGGCGGTACTGCCTGACGAAGCCGCACGATACCTTCTCCCGCAATGCTGTTTTGACAAAACTGCGGACAGCAAAACCAAGCGGCACCGCCGCCCTAGGCCATCCTCTACATTTGTTCAAAACACTAGCAAGAAAAAGTATACACACTTTGGCCCCCTCGTCGTAAATCTGGCATTATCATACCACCGAAATCCGGCTCCGTCAACCCTTTAAAACCTGTATTCATAAGACAGAAGGTTTCGGTACCGGGCAAGCCTTTGGGACACGGGCGGCACCCGGCTATGAATACAGGCTTTCAATTCTGCCCTTTACGGCGGTAAGCCCGGGGCGTCATCCCGGTGAAGCGCCGGAACAGCCGGGCGTAATGGCTTTGATCGGTAAAGCCGAACCGCTCGGCGATGAGCTGCACGGCGTCCCCCGTGTACTGTAAAAAATATTTGGAGGCGTCCACTTTTCTGCGCATGACATACTGCATCGGTGTAAGGCCGGTTTCTTCCTTAAAACGGCGGCAGAAGTGGTACTTGCTCATATTGACACTTTTTGCAAGTTCTTCCAGTGTGATGCGCTCACAGACATGGTCGTTTACATAGTCGCCGATCCGGTTTACAAAAATCTGCTCCGGCAAAACACCCGCAGGAGTGCCCTGCAGCTGCTGGCCCACAATCTCCATCATGGCGCTGTAAAGCGCCTTGGAAATGGCAATTTCCACATTTTCTTCCCGCTTCATCACCGCGTCGAAGCAGCCGGTCAGAATTTCCATCATCTGTTCCCCATTAAACTCCGCCGGGAGGGAGGAAAGCGCCTTAACCTCCTCCATCAGGGAAGAACAGCCTTTGCCGTTCAAATGGGAAAAGAGGATGACGCAGGGATCGTCCGGGTCGCTGTAATACTCGTGCCAGGGTTCAAGATTGAGCAAAATCCCCCTGCCGGGTCCAAGTTCAAAATGCTTCCCGTTCTGATGAACATGAAGGGTGCCGGAACAGACCGCCATGATGATATTATTGTTGAACTTTTCACGCCGGATATGTAGGCCGGGTTCGTCAAGATACCCCATGGCGTCTGAAAAGAATAAATACTCCTGTGCAAAGTCCGACGGGGGCACAAAACGGAGGAAACCTGAGTAATTTTTCAGATCTTTCATGGAACCTCCTTTCGCAAAATAATCCTTGTTTTTCTTATTATAACGCGGTATTGCGGCGCTGACAAGAAAAACAGCAATTTTATACTCAAAACGAGCAAGAAAAGGAATACCATCCCGCCTGGCAATTCCTTATAATAAAAGTAACCAACAATGTAGGAGGAACACAGCATGAACAACGATGTAAAAATCCTGCGCGAGCTGGCAGCACGCTATGCAGTAGCCGCCAACGACGACCGAAATTATGAACGCAAATTGCTGCACAAAGCGGTCAATGATCTGCACATGATCCGACCGGTCGTTCTGATCGACGAACTGCCCTGGAATGAGTTAAACGGCGAAGGCGAACTGACCCTTTATTGTGAAGACCCGTTTCTGCGCACCGTGGAACAGCGGATGCGCCAGACCCTTTACAAATGGAACCATTTCCCGGCGGATATGATTATCACACCGTATTTCGGGATTGAAAAAGTCATCCACACGACTGGGAACGGAGTTGACATTGTGGAGAACACCCTCCACGCAGATGAAAGCAACCACATCGTGGCACACGAGTTCGTGGATCAAATGGAGGATGAATCTTTCATCGAGCGGCTCCACAACGAAGTTATCACCTACGATAAGGAAGAGACCGAACGGCGGTATAACCTTGTCGCCAATATCATTGGAGATATCATCCCGGTCAAAATCATCGGCACACCCTGGCATTTCGACACCTGCTGGGACGACATTGCCGAGTGGCACGGTGTGACCAATCTTTTGATGGACCTTGCCATGCGCCCGGATTATATGCACGCGGTCGCTTCCAAGCTCACCGACATCTATCTGGATAAAATCCGTCAATATGAGGAACTGAACCTGTTTGAGGGCTTCCAGCCCTATCTGCACAGTACGTCCGCGTACAGTGATGACTTGCCTTCCAAGGAATTTGACGGCAATTTCAAGGCCAAAGACGTATGGGGACGCGGTGCGGCGCAGGTCTTCTCTTCTGTTTCCCCGGCAATGCGGGAGGAGTTCGACATCACCTATATGAAAAAGGCGATGGAGCCTTTTGGTTTAGTCTACTACGGCTGCTGCGAGCCGCTCCACAATATGATTGATATTGTAGAGCAGATTCCAAACCTCCGCAAAATCACCGTCACCCCCTGGGCGGACGTGGATATTGCGGCGGAAAACATCGGGAAGAAATATGTAATCGCCCATAAACCGAGCCCGTCCAACGTGGCGGTCGACCATATGGACGAAGAGACCGTCCGCAAAGAGCTGACCCGCGCGATTGACGCCTGCTACCGCAACGGCTGCTCTTTTGACATGGTGCTAAAAGACATCAGTACCGTCAACTACAACCCGCAAAACCTGGTGCGGTGGGAACAAATTGCAATGGAGCTTGTTAAAAACTACAAATAACCTAAAAAAGCCCGCTTCCGCGGGCTTTTTTCTTCTTTAAACGGCTCTGCGGAGCGCGAAATATAATCCGGTTCGCTGTTAATCGTAAATCTCCGCGTCAAAAATCAGCTTCCCGCTCACGCCGCTATTGTCGGAACTGTAATACATCGAAACCGGCTGCCGGGCGGATATTCCGCTCACTGCCGCGTTCAGCGTAATTCCAGCTCCGTTCATGCTGAGGACCGTCAGCGACGTGGGGGTTTTGTCTTCGCTCGTATATCTGATCCGGTAGTTATTCAGGCTGGATACTGAAAACGCCGGGAGGGCTCTCATTGTGAACGGGACGAGGATATATGCGACGTTTCCGCCTGCGTTCATATACCCGGAGCCGACTACATCCCCGCCGGCGATTTCGCGGTAATACCACCGGCAGGCTGTGAGTTCTTCCCGGTATGATTTTGGAGAAAACGGCGTCGCGATTTCGCCTGTTTCCAGCTTTGTCCAGTTCACTGTACAGGTTTTTGTAAACTGTTGCTCCACGATAGTCCCGTTGTGAGGCACCGCTGTTTTCTCTCCGTCAATACAGCTTGTCAGCGTACCAACAATACTTTGATCCAGCACCTGCTGGCGGGTGACTGTCCCAGAACCAACCATGGTGATTTTGACACCGCCGTCTGCGTTTTTAGAAATGACCGCACCGGCTCCAGAACTTCCGATGAGTTTGTATCTCCAACGGTCGTCGCAGTACTGCCAGGCGGTGCCGCCCAACGTCAGTGTAAAGCTTGTTCCTCTCTGCCATACAACAGAGCTGGAATTGGCCAAAAGATTTGGAAGCGCCCCTGCGTTTTTTATGAGCTGCCACTGGGCGTCGCTTTGGCTGATGATTTTATCAACCTCTTCTTTCGTATACACGGTTTTTTTGTCCGCTTTTTCTTTCAGGCCGTCAATGTAATCCGGGTAGCAGGTCTCAATTTCACCGTTGAGATCAATACCTGGATCAACCGTGAAAATATCCTTATCCAAATGAATGATAACGGTTTGGTTCTGAAACACCGGCTGAAAGACCACCGGTTTTCCCGTTGAGGTAACCAGCGCAGGAACCGCCCACCTGTAGGAAAGCGTATTCTCTCCCGTCTCTTCCAGGATCAGTTCCTGGCGGTCCACCCAGCCTGCCCCGCTCAGCAAAAGACCGCAGGCAAACCCCGACAAATCGAATCCTTCCAAATAACGCGGAAACAAAAAAATTCGTTCTTCCGCGTTTTGATCCTGCTGTTGACCGAGTTTCAGCGCTTCTAAATCTGAAGCAACCCGACGACGGCCATTATACTCAATAATATGTTCCATTTTTTCACTCCTTTTTTTCTTCCCCTCAAATTAGGGAGAAAAAAGAAAAAAGTTGCACGCCCATGTGCAACTTTTTTTAAAATTTCTCTCTTTTAATAAAACTAACTCAGCGTATCGAGATATTTCATAAAATTCTCTTTGTTCTCACGGGCCGTCGTCGTAGGACGCCCAAGGTCATCGCGGGCGCCTATTGAACACTTTACTTCGATCAATGTTAATTCTTTCGCTGCTTTCGCCTTTTCCAGCTCAGCTTCCAAGTCCTCAAAGCAGTCCACAGTGACCGCCCTGGGATAACCGCAGCCCTGTGCAATCTGTACGAGATTAATATCTTCCGCTACTGTGGGCATTCCCCCAACGGTTTCGTGTGCGCCATTGTTAATAACCACATGAACAAGATTCCCAGGCCGGTTGCTTCCAATTACAGCCATTGCTCCCATGTGCATCAACACTGCGCCATCACCGTCGATGCACCATATTTTCGTCTTGGGTTTATTCAGCGCAATTCCCAAAGCAATCGAACTGCTGTGTCCCATCGACCCGACAGTCAGAAAATCATATTTATGACTCTGTCCGTTTTTCTCCCTAATTTCAAACAGTTCACGGCTGGCCTTACCGGTTGTAGAGATAATCGGGTCTTCCCCGGTAACCGAAACGATGCGCTCTATAATTTCTTCCCGCTTCATTTCGTAACCGTTCTTATAGCTGACTTTCGCGTCGCAGGTCAGCGCACCTTTGCGGATAACAAAGGCAACACTTTTCCCCGCGTTCAAAAGTATTTTAAATTCATTCATTTTGCTTGTAAGTTCCGCTTCGGTCGTTTCCTTTGAGATGACAAAAGTCGCAACATCCATATCCTCAAGCAGCTTGACCGTTACTTCCCCCTGATATACATGCTGGGGCTCATCATGAAGCCCGGGCTCACCCCTCCAGCCCACGACAAAGATGCACGGAATCGCATAGACCTTGTCGTTGAGAAGTGAGGCAACAGGGTTGATAATATTACCGATTCCGCTGTTTTGCAGGTATACGACCGGCGTTTTCCCGGTTGCCAGGTGGTAACCCGCGGCAATCGCGGTACAGTTCCCTTCGTTGGCGGCAATCATATGTCGGTCGGAGATATTAAAATGATCCATCAGATAATCGCAGAGTGCTTTCAGCTGAGAATCCGGAACTCCGGTAAAAAAATCCGAACCAAGTATTTCGTTTAATCTCTTTGTTTCCATTATGACAAAACCTTTCAGTGAGATTTAAATCACCCAAGAATTTCGCGGTAGAGCCCTTTCAGCACATCCTCGCTCAACCGTACCGGGTTATTTTTAAGTCTGACGGGGTTGACGGATTTGGCCAGCACCTGCAGTTCTTCCTCGCTTGTCAGGACCGGTACACTCAAATCCAAGCCCGACAGGATGGAATTAAATTGATCGCAGCCAGCGAAAAGCCCTTTTTCACCTGTCAAAATAAAGGACAGCTCCTCAAAAGTGGATTTCAAGTAATCCTGCCCTCTGGGATCAATACAATCGTCAATATGATGCAGCATATAGTTCCAAATTTTAGGCAGGCATAAAGCGGCAGCGTGTCCGTGAGCAATCCCATAAATTGAGGTCAGCTTGTAGCACATCGCATGGCCGGCAGTGGTCTGGGTGAGATTAATCGCTTTTCCCGCAAAGTTTGAAGCAACCAGCATATTTCTGTTACCATCTTCTGTGTTGCCAAGGTAAGCATTCATGTGTTCGAGGATCATCCTGACCGCTTTCTCACTGTAGTCCCTACTCTCCCGCGTGGAATTCACAGACCAGAACGACTCGATTCCATGGCATAGGGCGTCCAGCATGGTGGCTTTTCTGTGATAGTCCGGAAGTGTTTGCAGCAGTTCGGAACAGAGGATTACATATTTGGGAATGAGCGATTCATCGGAAATCGACTGTTTTTCGCCCTTATAGTAAATGACGGCAAATCTTGTAGATTCGCTTCCGGTTCCTGCAGTTGTCGGAACCGCAATTATTTCAGTGCGATTCGGAATAATTTCCTGCTCCAAATAATTCCGGCTGCCGTCCATCCTGTTGTAAAGCTTGACGCACTTGGCGACATCCATTGCGCTTCCCCCACCGATTGCCAGGACCGTGTCGCATTTTTCCCGGTTAAATACCTCAACGCCTCTGCACATATCTTCATAGACTGGGTTGGGGGTAAAGCTGCTGAAGACCGCATACGGGACCACCAGCCGTTCAATTTCTTTACTCACCGGTAAAAAGCTGAAAGCGCCGTCACAGACCAGAAGAACCTTTTCAGAATGAATCTTACGCAAAATCGCGTTGATTTTTTCAACGGCGCCGCTGTCGACAGAGAAAATGTTCTGCTCCATATTATTGCTCCTCAGGGATTAAGCTGATAATTTCCTTAAACGGAATACACTGGTCGTCAGCCTCTTTTGCCCGGTGCGTAGAGAGAATCAGCTCCGCCGTATTCTTCATTGCCGGATAGGCGCTTCGAGTCAGCTGATTGGCATAAATCACCACATTAACGCCTCTTTCCTTAAACTCTGCCTCTGTAACCGTGTTGAAAGAGGTTGGAACCACCACGATGGGAGTTGTTTTATCCTTGGCTCTGAATTTTTCTATAAATTCAAAAATTTCATCCGGTTCTTTTTTTCTGCTGTGGATCATAATGCCGTCGGCGCCCGCTTCAGTAAACGCAAACGCTCTCTCCAGGGCGTCATCCATACCCTTTTCGAGGATCAGGCTCTCTATCCTTGCCACAATCATAAAGTCCTTTGTTTTCTGCGCCTTTTTACCCGCCGAGATTTTCGCGCTGAAATTCTCAATGGTATCCTGCGTTTGTTCCACTTCGGTACCAAACAGCGAGTTTTTCTTTAAGCCGGTTTTATCTTCTATGATAATCATAGAAACGCCCATGCGCTCCAGGGTTCTGACAGTATAGACAAAATGCTCGATGATGCCTCCCGTATCACCGTCAAAGATGATCGGCTTGGTTGTTACTTCCATAATATCGTCGATGGTGCGGAACCTGGAAGTCATATCGACAAGTTCAATATCCGGCTTGCCTTTCGCGGTAGAATCGCAAAGGCTTGAAATCCACATTGCATCGAACTGATATGCCTTACCGTTTTGCTGTACGACGGTCTGCTCGGCAATCAGGCCGGTCAGCCCGCTGTGCGCTTCAATCGCATTGATGCAGCCTTTCATATCAATTGCTTTTCTCAGCCTGCCCCTGCGAACATCCGGAATGGATAAATTAGACAGCGCGCGTTTTTCAAGCTCAACATATTTGGGGTCGGTCGAATAGGGGAACTCCACCAGCCTGCCACCGTAAGTTGCCAGAAGCCTGACAACCTCATCTCTAATTGGCTTTTGGAATCCCGTTCTCCAATCGTCACCGTGGACAATAATATCCGGCTGCATTTCTTTGATGACATCGCTATAATCAAGGGCCTTTTGTTCAATTACCCTGCTTACTCCATTGATGTTCTGAAACAGCACCTTTCTCTCTTCACACGGTAAAAGAGGAAACCTTTTATAGCTTGTTACAACCTCATCCGAAAGAACACCGACTGTGAGTTTACCAAGTCTTGATGCCTTTTTGATGATTCCAATATGGGCGCTGTGGATAATATCGGTGGAGAAACACATATACACTTTCCGGTTTTCAATTTCTCTGAAACGTGATGAAACAACCGACAAATCCTCAGGCGTATCAATTTCATTGCAAAGCGAGCCCTTTACATCCAAAGGCATAATTCTGCACTTATCGGAAATTTCATTAAATGCATTTTCTGCGTAGCAAGAGGTTTCTCCAGCTTCGCAAAAAGCAATAATTTGATTCAGCCAAAGGTTCCAATCGTCCTTTTTCAGCAGATATAACGGCTGCGCCGCAACCGCATCATCGAAAAAGCTGATTCCCACCGCTGCAATCCTGCCGTCTTTAATTACCGCTTTGAAATCCTTTTCAGGAAGCGGCAGGGTTGAACTGACTGTCATGCAGGACTGTTCGCTGGCAATTACTTTGTCAATGACAGAATTTTCAAAAACCAAATCCCCGTGCATCAGGAGGATATCGTCATTTTTCAGCTTGTCCCTCGCACAATAAATTGAATATATATAATTCGTTTCAGCGTATCTGGGATTATTTACAAAATGGTATTCGAGCGGTAAATCGAGAGACCGGCAGTAATTGACCAACACCTCGTCAAAAAGGCCGGTAGTCATTACGACTTCCGTTACCCCTATATCAACAAGCTGTTTTAACTGGATACTGAGAATCGTATCAGAAGCGGTTATCTCTGTCATACATTTGGGGTGCTCGCTTGTCAACACGCCCATCCGGCGTCCCAGCCCAGAGTTCAAAATCAACGCTTTCATAAAGAAATTACCTCCCTATTTTAACTGCCTGCCCTGCCCGATCCAGCCCAATGCAGCCACTGAGACAAATTTTATATACCGTTCAAAAAAATACGTTCCAACTATATTCATTCTGTAAGGCAAGGTCAATCCTGTTTTCCATCTTTTAACAGTCGCTTCAATTCATTATCCGCTCGCAGCAATTCCATTTCAAAGTCCTTTTTATTCTTATCAACAATCGTAGAAAGTATTAATCCGGAGAAAAAGGACTGTAAAGCAGCCAGAACCGTGAGACCGCAGACAATCAGTGTGGGCAGTTGCCCAACCAGACCGGTTTTTACATAATTTACCAACACCGGCAGCATAAAGCAAATTGCAACCAGGATCATTATTAAAGAAATCCAGGAAAAAAAGCCGAGCGGCTTGTAGTTTTTATAAAGCCGTCCAATGGTTTTGAGCACTCGGGCGCCATCGGAATAAGTATTCAATTTTGATTCGCTTCCTTCCGGGCGGTCCCGGTATTCAATAATTACGTTTTCCACCAACATGTTTTTATCGACCGCGTGGATTGTCATTTCGGTTTCAATTTCAAACCCTTTAGAGAGAACCGGGAACGTCTTGACAAAGCGATAGCTAAACGCCCGGTAGCCGGTCATGATATCGCTAATTTTAGTGTTGAACAAATGGTTGATAAACTTTTTCACCATTACATTGCCCATATTATGAAAAGGGCGTTTGTTTTCGGTAAAATAGGTGCTGGAAAGACGGTCGCCGACGACCATATCAACCTGACGTTCAAAAACCTTATCCACCATTTCCTGCGCGAATTCAGCCGGATAGGTATCGTCGCCGTCCGCCATCAGGTAACACTCCGCGTCAATTTCACGGAACATCCGGCGGATAACGTTTCCCTTTCCCTGTTGAAATTCCTTACGGACAATCGCACCGGCCGCCTCTGCGATCTCGGCCGTATTATCGCTGGAATTATTGTCGTAGACATAGATCACTGCTTCCGGTAGGACCTTCTTAAAATCAGTGACCACCTTTTCAATTGTCTTGCTTTCGTTATAACAGGGAATTAATACCGCAATCTTATCCATCATTTCCTCCTACTTTGCGCCGAGCGCCTGTTTGACTTCTTCCAGCGTTTGCACGGACTCAACCCGATAAATTGCCGCGCCCTTACAGGTTTTTTTCACAAATCCGGAAAGGGTTTTTCCCGGACCGATCTCAATAAACGTATCAACGCCGAACTCCAGCATTTTGAGCAGAGTCTTCTCCCAAAGCACCGGGGCCATCGCCTGTCGAACCAATTTCTGCTTGATTCCATCAACATTTTGCTCAAAGGAAGCGTCAACGTTCATAATTACAGGAACGACCGGTTTGGAAAAGCTGATTTTTTCAAATTCCTTTTCCAGAACTTCTGCCGCCGGTTTCATCCGCTCCGAATGAAACGGGGCGCTGGAAGAAAGCGGGATCATTTTAATCTTCCGCTCAGCACCAATTGCCTTGAGCCGTTCCAGCGCCGGAGTGTCGCCCGAAACAACGATTTGGCCGGGGCAGTTATAGTTTGCCCCCCTGACAAAGCCGTTTGTTTCTTCGCAAAGCGCGTCTACCTCGTCAGCCGATTTCCCAAGTACGGCAATCATGCCCCCCTGGCCCACCGGTACCGCATCCTGCATGGCGTCCGCCCGGATTTGAATCAGACGGACGGCGTCTTCAAAAGACAAAACCTCAGCGGCGACCAGCGCGGCGTATTCTCCCAACGAAAAACCGGCGACGACGTCCGGTTTGATTCCGACAGCTTCAACCGCACTCAAAGCGGCGACATCGGCCGTCAATACGCAGGGCTGCGTGTTATGCGTCAGGTTCAACTCTTCCTGCGTCCCATCAAAACAGAGTCCCGAAATATTCCTGCCCAGTACTGCATCCACAGTCCGGAACACCTCGGCGCTCTGTTCAAATACCTCTTTAAATTCCTTCATCATCCCCGGGTACTGTGAACCCTGTCCTGAAAACAGAAATGCAATCTTTCCCATCTTTCCGAACTCCTCTCGTCATTTTTATCCATTGCGGTTCATCTTCAAAACAGTCAGCCTGTGCTTGAGATTAATGCCCATATAAACTGCGGCGTTTAGAAACAGATTGTATTTTCCCCGATAATGTTTTCGATAAAATATTTTCATCGAATCATAAAAACAATCAATTACTTTCCGGCTTTTGGTATGCAGTCCGCTTGCCCCCTTCAGATGGGTAATTGAGCCGCCGGCAAAATAAACCACCTTGTGGCCCGCCTGCTTTACCCGGTAACAGAGGTCTATATCTTCCCCATACATAAAATAATCTTCGTCAAAGCCGCCGATCTCTGTAAACAAGGCCTTTTTCATCATCAAAAACGCACCCGATACACAATCGGTTTCTACCGTTTTGTCCTCCGGCAGGAAAGTTTGGCGGTAAGCGCCGTATTTCCGCGATTCAGGATGGCGCTTGTCCATCCCAAGAAAATAATAAAATGAAGCGGACGGCGTCGGGAACCCACGCTTACAGCCATGGTCGAAGCTCCCGTCAGCCAGCAAAGTCCGGATGCCAAGGATACCGATATCCGGATGCTCCCGCATATACCGCAAGGAACTGTCCAAAGCGTTTTCATGCACAATCGTATCGGAATTCAAGAAAAGGAGATATTCCCCCTCCGCCTTTTCCGCGCCTAAGTTACAGGCGTGTCCAAACCCGTTGTTTTCAACCCGTTCCAGCACCTTAATCCGGGAATCATCACTTGAATAAAACTCCGTCGGCTGATCTGAGTTATCCACAACAATTATTTCAAACGAGGCATCTTGAACCGTCCGTAAAACGGACTCTGCCGCCTGGGCAGCCAAACGCCTTGTATTGAAGTTAATCATAATTACGGACAAATCCATTCACAATTTCCTCACTTGTCTGTTTTAGACGTGGCCTGCTACACACAGCGAACACTTTGAACCGGCCAAAAACCTTTTTTGGCTTCGACGAAGTTATAACGCTTCACCGGTTTTCTGTTTCAGCAAAACAGCATCTGCCCGAAGCGGCGTTTGAAACTGCTCTTCCACAGCCGGTAGACCCGCAGCGTTTTCCATTTTTTTAGCTTTGAGTACCCGCCCATCCCTGCATAAGCGCAGGCAAGCTCCAACTGCGCGCCGGTGAGTTGATCGCGGTAAACCCTGGCAAAATCGCCGGCCTGCAAGTAGGTATCGATTAACACTTTCCGGGCAGCCGCCATTTTAAGCGCCCGCTTCAGGTTATAGCCCAGTTTTTTTGTGTTTTTCGCACCAACCTCGTTTTCACAGTGCTGGCGGTACTGGATTGTCGGCTCTTTCACAAAACCGATTGCGCCAAAGGCCGCAGCGATCAGGGCGGCCCACCAGTCGTGCATAATCATATTTCCCGGCTGCCGCTCCGGAAACATTTTGAGCAGAGCCCGGTTGATCATCATGGTGCAGCCGGTTACCTGGTTCTGCACCAGAAGTTCAGAAAAAGTGTTCCGGGAGGAGTCGAGCTCCTGGCTTAAAAACATCGAACCTGAAATAACTTGAAGCGAACTGTCTACAACCATGAGGTCGGAATGAACCAAAAGCGGATTCCCGGTTCCATATTGAAGCTCCAGGTCTTTCATTGCGGCAAGCGTTTTTTCAATTTTATCCGGCAGCCAGACATCGTCCTGATCGCAGGTCATGATATAGTCTGCATCCGCAGACAGAAGCATTTCATAAAAATTATACTTCGCACCGCCCAGATTGATCCCATTTTTCCGGTAAACAATCTTTTCCGGAAACGCGGCCTGATATCCTCTTACAATTTCAGCAGTACGGTCGGTCGAACAGTCGTCCTGCACGGTCAAATGCCAGTCCTGCTCCGTCTGTCTCAGGATCGATTCAATCTGCTGCGCAATATAGACTTCGCCGTTATAAGCAGCCATCAGGATTTCGATCATCTTAAACCTCCCGCCTCAACTAAATCCGTGTCAGGACTGTTAAAGTGAAAACGCGCACAAATTATAATAAACGCAATCATTATAACGGTTTCAAGTCCCAGCGCCACGGCAATGACATAGTTAACCGCGGCCATATCCCAGATCGGAATCCACCAGAAAGACAGCGCGAGTGTCAGCACAAGCGTCCCGATATTGATAACGAGCAGTAGAACGCGTTTTTGCATAATCGTCAGAATCGTCCCAAGGAATCGCACGACTCCAATCAGCATGGAGCAGATAACGGCCGGTAAAAGCAGGTAGACGTACGGTGCAATGCTCTTTCCAAAAATCAACGTCAGGCCCCATTCTCCAAACAGCACGGAAACAACGACCGCGCAGGCTGTAACACCCAAAAGGCCGCCGAGCCCTTTGACCAGAAGCTTCACAAAATTTTTGGATTCCTTGTTGAAATAATACCTTGTAAAAATGACGATCAGGGGATTAAAAATATAATTCGACGTCATTTGGATTACAACTGTCGGCGTAGCGACCGACGCATAGTAGCCGAGCATTTCATTGCCCCAGAAAGACTCAAGGAACACCCGGGGAAGGGAACAGACCGCGGTATCCACAATCCCGTAAAGCGCCAGCGGCAAGCACTGCCACAACAGCATTTTAAGCGGGTAAAACGACAGGTCCAGGTGAAAAGGCTCAATCTGTCTGACGCGTCTGAGGTCAATGAACGAAATATATAAAACGCTCATCGCAGTCATAACAAGAATGCTGATTACCAGGTTTTGAAACAACATCTGCGCTGCTGTAAAGAGAACGGTGGAGAGGATACCCCGGACAATCATAGACTTCCCAATCCGGTCCATCCGTTCCGCTTTTTGAAATATCCCTGAAAAAACCTCAAAAAAAGCTTCTGTGGTTTTATAGAGCATATAGGTTACGACGACGACCCGCTGCCAAAGAGTGTAGTCGCCAATCATCACGACCCCCGTGCAGACAACAACCCCGAGCACACAGGTGACAATCCTGCTGTATACATAGGTTCCCACCGTATACCGGCTATCGTAGTCCGACACCTGAAACGTTTTCATCTGGTAGGCGGAAAGGCAGTAAACAATATTGGTAATGCTGATTGCAAACGAAAAGTCACCCGCGGCGCTGTAACCGGAAATCCGGGTGATCAAAATCGTAAGCAGCCACTGGCAGCCCATATAAACAAGGGAGCCGGTAGTGTTCCAGACCATATTCTGTTTTACCGACAACCCCTTGCCATCCATGGTGAAACCTCCCGGTCAGTTCGTTTTTTTCTTTAACTGCTTTTTGCGGTATCGCATAAACGCCGGAATCAGAGAATCAATAATCTTCCACCGGAGCGTTGGAAATGGTTTGACTAAAAAATTGAACAGGTAAAAGCAGAAAAAATATCCTTTCCACCCTTTATCTTCGGAGCGGTCGCTCCACGGGGATTCAGAAAGATATTTTTTAAACTCGTCGCGGTAAGGGTGTTTATTTCCCTCCCGCCAGGGCCGTTCTTCCCCCAGGTAATGAATAATAGCCGGCGTGCGCCTGGACTTCTCAAACGTTTCTTCCGAAATATACTCTGCCGGACGCATCAGCTTTTTCAGTGTTGAGTAAGGATAATTGATAAAATTCGTGCAGAAGTTATACCGCGGTTCCAAAACAGCAATTTCCCCTGTTAGGGCGCCGTTTAACGCGTCCTGATCCGGGGCGATCAGTTCCCTGCTCCTCTTCCGGTAATAATCCAATACCCGCTTTTCGCACTGGCTTTCCCGCCAGAGTTTCAAATTAAACAGAATCACCCCGGAATTACAGTAAAACGCGTCTTCCGGCATGCCAAGCTCTCGAAGATGGCGGCGGTTGGTAACCGGTTCTATGCTCATTGCAAGCGGAAGATTCAGTTCAGCGTTCCACAATTCGTCAAGCGGCTCCAGCACAATGGTGTCCCCATCCAGATAAAGGACCTTTTCAACCGTTTCAGGAAGGATGCTTCCGACAAAAAGCCGCGCAAGGACGCTGATGTGAAACCCCAGTGTGTCCACCTGGAACCCCAGCCGCTGTTCTATATCTCCCACGCTGTATACCCAAAAGTCGCATCCCTTCTCCATCACCATATTACGGAGTTTTTCCACGTTTTCTTCCGAAATACCAAAGGAAAAAACATGAAATGTGTGCTTCCCCGGATTACGATCAATCAGTGACAGGGCAGAGGCCGCCACCTGCGGTACATATCCGTCATTCATTGTATAAAGGACGTCCAAATTCATTCCTCCATCATTGCTCAAAATCCAGTACAGCCGGATAATGATTGTGCTGTTCCTCCGGTGCTGGAAGTTTCATATAATCTCCATATTCTCTCGTCAGATATGCCTGACAGTCATTTGGAACACTAATTTGAATGTCCTCAAACGCTACCTCCTGAAGAGGGCTCACTTCGCTTTGATAGATAATTGACCGTTCAGGATCATAGTACGTAAACTCCGTATAGCAGCCTGTTCCCGTACCCTGGTAACGCATAGCGGCTTTTCTGTAATGCCGATCGGCTTTTTCCAGCGTAAAACGAAACAGCTTAAACAAGCCGTGAACCACTTTACAGCCTACCGCTGCGACTTTTCTCAACACAGGTGACAGCTCGGGAAGTTTGGGGTCTCCATATTGGGTCAGAACACAAATGCGGCCCCAAATCCAGGTGCTTCTATACTGCTTTTTACGGAGCTTCGGGTCACGCGGGACTTCATCATAAGGAAACACGTCAATAAAAATTCCGGAACGATAGGTACGATTGGTGTCAGTCGCCTCAATAAAAGTCGTATTCTTTTTGCAGATTTTACTCAGCTGCATCACATAGCCCTCTGGGGAACCGACTTTTAGAATGTCGTACCGGTCACCCAGCTCCCGCTCGGCGATCTCCAGAAAACGTTCATAATTGGGCCGGAGCATTCCCACGTCAATATCGTCATCCCAGGGGATGAATCCACCGTGGCGCACCGCCCCAAGAACCGTACCGTACACACCGAAATACGGAAGGTCATGCTTTTTGCAAACCGAAATGAAATCCTTTAAAATATCGAGTTCTGTCAACTGTAACCTGCGAAGCGTTTCCGAATCGTAAAACCTATCGTTGCTCATCCAAGCCTTCCTTTCTAAAACCGAAACCACATATGCTATAACATTTTGCTATTTCCAGTTGCTATCCTCACTTTTGGCGTAAAACTTAATCAAAATTTTGGCAATCCATTTCGGCCAGAATTTACAGAACATTTCATAATCTTCCTTGGCCCGGACATTTTCTCGTAGTACTGCCGACGTTTCAGAGGCGCTGTGAACGCGGTGGAGCATCAGCGTTTTTTTACAGTATAGAAAAGAGCCATTTAATTTAGACAATCGCTCCCAGGCCTGCCAATCAACATCGCTTCGGAATCCATGTTCAAAAACCAAATCCGGAAGGTTGTCCTTTGCAAAACTAACAGCCGGGCAGCCAATGGGATCTCCGAACGCAAGGCACATTCTACGAATAAACTTACTGTCTTTAAAGGCTCTTATCCTCATCGGAACCAAAAGAAGACGCTTTATTTTCAAAAGTTTATTGGTGCATACCGTCTCGCTTCCTCTGATCTCACTGTAGTCTGAGAAAAAAATCAAAGGCTTTTTTTCGGAATCCATCGCCTTGACAGCAGTTTCAGCATACTCCGGCAGATAAACATCATCCTGATGCGCAATCGTAATATAAGGGGTTTGCGCTTTGCTATAACCGAAATTCCAATCGTACGCAATGCTGGCCATTCCATTGTTGATATGAAGCGGAAAATCGTATTTTCGCGCAATTTCCTTAATATACTCATTAGGCGTCGACGTTGAGATCAGAATGGAACTTTTGACAGTCTGGTTCAACAGCGATTCAATACATTCCTCTAGATATTCACTTTCCTGATAAGCGCAAACTACAAATGTATGCTTTTTCGAAAAATCGATCATTTCACTCTCCAACATCATTTTTTCATTAATACAGAAACACCCTTATTCCAAAAGGCCGTTTCTTTCTTGTTTTCAGGACATTTCACACATGTTTCAAATCCAATAGCGGATTAACAATAGAAACAGCATAATGCCCAAAAATACAGGCATGGCAACGCTGACTGAACGTTCCAG
>CACXEO010000012.1 GCA_902766785.1 Oscillospiraceae bacterium
GAAAACGCCATCCGCCCTTTTGTCGTTGGCCGGAAGGGATGGCTCTTTGCCGATACACCCCAGGGTGCGGAGGCGAGTGCAATCATCTATTCGCTGATGGAAACGGCAAAAGCCAACAGCCTGCGGCTGGATGACTATCTGCTTCATCTGCTCAGCATATTGCCTGAGCGTGCGGAGCGGAACAAGGACTTTGAGGTTGATGATTTGCTCCCTTGGTCAGAAGAAATGAAGTCGTGGTTCTCGGCAGTGTGAGCACTGAGAACCACGACTTTTCTGTATCGGGGGATTATTGAGCGGTTACGAACAAGCTCAATGTACATTGTCCAATAAAAAGAAGCATCATCGGATGAAAATGACGTCCCTTGGCTCGAATTCTGTCTAACGTACCTCGCACCGAAGTGACGGAAAGTTTGGCCTGCTGCACCGTGTCTACTCACCGTAAGTGCTATTGCTTTCGCCCTACTGCTCAGGTTGACTTTTACAGAAGCCGCAAGCTTTGGAACGGTCATTTCAACAAAAGCTACCTTTCTGTTGCCCATAACTCATCCGCACAAGAGATTTTGAACGCGCGCGTTCAAAATCTCTTGCTGTTTCATAGCTTTCCAGCCACTACCATTCATCCAGCCTTTGTGATATAATCAGATGTACAGCAAGCCAAACTCAAACAATCCTAAAAAGGAGGCGCAATCTGATGGCGAAGAAACAAAAAACAGAGGTAAGGAGCATCATTTATACTGTGAAACGAATTGCTGGGCTGATTCTGCTTTCCATGACAATGTTACTCCTGCCGCTGTCCGCAAACGCTCTTGAGCAATTACAGTCGTTTGTGCCGTTGTCAAACAAAAGCATTATTGCAGTACTGCAAAACAGCGGATATGAAAACTGGCATTTTTATCAACCATCATCGAGAGAAACGGACACCGATACATCATCGAGCAGCTATCTTGATCCACTAAGTACTTATCCAATCATCGCTTTCAATGGTAATAATACATGCCTCATTGTGTTAAAGAAAATAGATAACCAATGGATGGTTTCTTCTGCAACTAGTCAAGCAATTACGCGCGATAGATTCATTCTTACAGGTTTTTCGATAGATGAACACTATTCGGAGATTGAAAGAATTCAATATGTTTTTTTCGATTTCGAGGATGAGAATGGGGAGCTGCTGACGTTGAATTTACAGCTATCCGACATCTACCCATCCTGTTTCGCATCGATACACCGTAAGAATATGGATTTGATTCTAAATTACGATAGAGGAATAACACTGCAATTTGACTTTCCTTTCCTATCCAGATGCTCCTATGAAGTATATCCAAAACAGTATATTTCTTTCAAGGTTGACGAATTCTCTTTTGCAGAATGTCCGATAGCCATTCAAGATTTTCTTGTGCCCGCTTCGATCTCTTCGCAAAGGGAAGGAGCTGGATTATTTACCTTTCCTGATGATTCTATGGAACCTGTTCTTCAATTAAGCAAAGATGAAAACATAGATGTCTTTTATCAACCGCGAATGACAGATTGGGTATTGGCATACTACAAAGACAATTTGTTATTCGCTCATGGCGATGATATATCCTTGCACGATAACTACTGATATTTGACTATCAAGACGCCGCTGCAAAAGAAAGAAATCTGCAGCTGCGCCTTTTTTATATGAAATATACACAACATTGTTGGTTTACAAGTGTTTCAAACCAAGACAAGCTGAAATTTGCTGCCATGAATCTGATAACTTCATAAAAATGACGGGATACTCATAATCTTTTGTGCCTTTTCAAGTTATTGAGTTTGGCTATACGTTCTTTGCTACTCCTATCCGTATGCTAAAGTCTGTCCTCTCGCTTCCTAGAATAGGTTTTTTGGACAGATTCGGGGCAGATAACACGTAAGTATTATCTGCCCCTGCACGAACTGTAAAAGGTAATTCACTTAGATGGCATGGGAGTTGCCATTTGTTAAATCAATTGCTTTTTCAGTGCCATCACCGCCAAGACTAGTCTTGACCCTATAGCAATACGTGCACGGAATACCTGTATCAGAAAGCTTCTTGAATTTGTTGTTCTGGTTCAGAGTATGTCCACAGACATTGCATCCCTGAGTAGAAGAATCATAATCCGTAATTGCGATTGTCACATGGTTAAATGGAGTATTCATATTACGAGATGCATAGTCGCTGTAATAACTATAGATAATGTCTCCAGCCTTTACAGATGTACTGGGAATCCTCTCAATCCACTTTTTCTCCAGAAGACGCCTACGCCCCTTGTTGGTATACGTCCAACTGGCGCTATCCCAAGAGGATGGAACACCTGTCAATTTGTAGCACCAGCCGTCAAACATTCTCGCACCGCCTGCAAGCAAACATTGATGAACGAAGTTGGCGCATGCACCAGTAGCTCCTTCTCGAAACGAAGTGTTTCGTTTAGGATCTGGAACCTTATTATCGCTCGCATCAGTGTTTACATTTGAGGAATGTGCTTTCGCATATGCTACCGCGTTAGCTGCGTAAAAGGTATAGTGGGTAGTGACAGTTGGATTTGTCGTTACATTGTCAGTAAAATCATCGGAAGAACCGGAACCAGTGCCACCGCCACTGCTACCACCAGAATACTTTTCAACGCAGTCCCCACGCAGATAGCCCGTTTTGCCGGAAAGTACTCCCTTATACCAGGTATATCCGCCGCTAGTGGTAATAGCGGTAACCGCCATAGTAGTACCGGTAGATACCTGAAAGAGCGAAGTTCCCCCTGGAGTAGAACGAAAGTTCACAGCCGGAAGAATGGTTATCACGGTATCTCCAACATTGATGTTGCTGGTCGTACCGCTGCCTCCATCCGAGCCACCGGTATAAGCGTCGACAAAATCGTTGCGAATATAGCCAACGGATGTAGTGTAGTGCGTTTCATTTGTGATCTTGTACCATAGGTTTCCATCAGTTCCAGTTTTCCGTGCTTGCACAACAACAATATCACCAGACTGTGCATAATACACACGATCATATCTGGTGCCAGCATCTTTGCGAACATTGACTTTGTTCGCGTTAACCTTTCCTTTACTGCCCACAGCAATATTTGACATATATTTCTCCTTAACATTTTATTTGGCATCCAGTATGCTGGCCAGCTTTCCTTTTGCCATCTATAGTGTACAGCAAGACGCTGACTGATGGGAGTGCAGATACCAACGCAACACGTACATAATCCGTGAAATAATGAACACTGCAACAGAATGGTGCTATCGAGCTGAGTTATCCCATCCCCTTCAATCCTTAATCTTTCTGCTGAGCGGCAGGCGGAACGATTATTGCCAGAGCCTGTTCACCCGGAGCACGAGACGCCTATTGCTTTTCGCAAGAAAGACGTCCATTAAAATAAGAACTTTGCAACCCGTGCAAAGTTCTTATGACAAGCAAATTACCATGTAGCAACGAAGAACCTTGTAATTTTTGTTTTACAGATAATTCTTTTTCTCATCGAGAGAACATTTTCAACATTCGCAATGTTTTACTGCTCCCGAAATGATGAAACAATGGCTTCAGCCTCTCCCACATCACATGTAGTAGTCAGCGAACAGACGGTCATACCATCAATCCAGACAAAGCGGTTCTTCTCCATATTCGAACTCCTGTATACCCGGATGCCGCCAATTTCCATCAACTCGCCGTCCTTATTCAGTTCCAGCGCCAGGTTTGCCGCCTCTACGCTGAAATAATGATCCCAAAGAAACTTCATCGTTGCAGTCGGATCAGCTTCATTGATATAAGAAATGGTAAGAATCTGTTCATCGTCA
>CACXEO010000013.1 GCA_902766785.1 Oscillospiraceae bacterium
AAACAGACAGGCGGCAATGCCCGCCGCTAAAATAAGGCAAACTGTTAGAAAGCCCGCCCCCGGTATTCCGGTGGCGTAGTCAAGGGTGCCGACCGGATATAGAACACCACTCGAACGTACAATTCCCCCTCCGGTAGACAGGTAAAACATCACCACGATTAGCGGTGCAAAAAGGAGCACTTCTTTGAGGAGCATGGAAACATATCCGCTGCAGGACCTGGCCAGCAGGTAAGCGAATGACGCCGCCCCCAGCGCCGCTATATAACAGAAGATGAAGCAGACAATAACCCACTGGCCGAGCGTCAAATTCCAACTCAAGTTAACGCCAGACATGAAGCCGTTGACCGGACAGTCAAAAAAGACGGCGTCCCCCGTTGACAGATATTTTAAAAAGCATGGAACCAGCACCGCGGTGGTTAAAAGGAAAGCGGAAACCAGCATTGCCCCAAACTGCACCCGTACAAGTCTTCTGCCCGTTTTACTCGTCCATTGAAGGGGGCGGACGTCCCGCAGCCGGTCGCGGACCGGGTAGGGAGACAGCAGGAGAAAAACGCCCAGTACGGCCAAAAGAGCAAAGTAAATTACCGGGTAGCACAGGTTATAAAAGGCTTCTCTCGGCAAAAGGCTTCTCAGCCCGTCCGCTTTTTTTAACTGGTTCTGCCATTCAAGATTTGCGATCTGACTCTGGGAATAATCATAATCCGGATCGTCTAGCTCAAAAAGTTCATTTCTCATGTCGTAGCTTTGCAGCATTCCCGGAATGTCCTGGTAACGCATCCCGAGGTTCCCGTTTTCGCTGCTGTTAGTATCATAGTCATAGTCGAACAAAAGGTCATCCAGTATTCGGTCGGTTTCCGTCCAGTCCCCGCTTAAATCTTCAAATTTTCCCGTGCGGTTTCTGTAATCATCCCAGTCGTGATGGTCAAAGATTCCGGCAGCGGCAAATTCAGGCTGGTTTGCGATCCACTCATCCATTTCCCGCTCGACCGCCAACACATCCTTTTCCGCGTCCCTGCGCTCATCCTCTTCCATGGTGGGACCGTACCGTTTCACCCACTGTTCGGCTACCTGATAAGTAGCGCTCCGATAATACCCCAACTGATTGTTTACGAGTAAAAAATACCCCAGAACCATAACAGTGCCGACCGCCAGAATCATCCACGGCCGCCAGATTTTTTTCATTTCCTGCCAAAATATCCGCATTAAACCAAATCCTTTCTCCGGTGCCAATGCCCAGCCGCAAACAGAAGGCCGCACAACAGAACCAGCGATATGATAACGCCTGTAATTTCCCACCAGGGCCACAACGCATTACCGCCAAGGTCGGTAAACCAGCTGCCCTGAATGTTCCAGACCCAGAACGGCGACAGGCTTGCTGCAAACGCACCGCCCGCCCAGTTCAGACTGTGAAACCACCCGGGCAGGAGGAGCAGAAGAAGGCCCGCTGCCAGCACAGCTACAAAAGCCGCATAAGTATTGCGGAACAGCAAGCCGGCAAACGCCCCCAACATGCAGAAAACGGCAACCAGTACGGCGCCCAGCGCAAGCTGCATCCACAGGTATTCCAGCACGGTAAAACCGCCCCAGGTGAAAAACGGCCGCGTCATTACATCGTCGGTCAGCGTGTGGAACTGGCTGGAAACACTGGCGTTCCAGATACCCGAAAAATCAAAGATAAGGAAGAACACCAGCAGGGTTCCCCCCGCCAGAAGAACGTAGAATCCCATCCCGCAGAGAAAACCGACCCCTATTTTCGGCCGGACAATCCTCCGCCCTTTTTGGGTGCTGAAAACAAGCGAATCCGTTCCGTGCAGGTTTTCCGCACCGAGCACCAGAAGCATACAGAGAAAAGCTGCCAGCATTCCTTCTGTCAAAACCGCACGAAGAAGAATATCAAACAACTGCCGGTGAAGGTCATTGGTCACTTCCCCCGCATAGAGGTCTTTATCTGCCCCTTCTCTTACAATCCGGTCGACTACCGGCTGGAGCGCATCATATTTCGCCTCCATCAAATCAGCCCAGAAACCTGTCAGACCCAGTTTTTTGACATAGGCTTCGGCATAATCCGCCGTATCAATTCCCTGTAACGGGTTCTGCGCCGGTTTCTCAGGCTGAGAACTCCCGTTTAAAAATAGCGTTTCATCATCCGGGCTAACTCCCAAGCTCATCAAAAGCCGGTCCCTTTCGTCCGAAGGGGGTGCGTCTTTCAGCTTTTCAATAAACTCATCATCGACCTTTTTCCCGTACTGCGCCACCGCTCCGCTTATGTATTGGACATAATCCCGGTTGTAGGTGTTGCTAATCACCAGCAAGATATTGAACAACAGGCAGACCGCGAGGAACCCCCAGACAACAGGGGCAGACAGCGCCTTTTTTAGCTCCCACCCAAAAATCCGCATTACACCCCCACCCCTTCATCGCGGTATACGTAGAGAAATACATCCTCCAAATTCGGTTTGACCGGTTCTGCTGCGTCAGGGGGAATATTAGAAACGAACCGCAGCAGGGTTTCTGTTCCATTTTGCCGTTCGGACAGTATCAGGTCGTCTTCGTTTACTGGCTGGCTTGCCGGGATTTCGTATACCTTTCCCTCCAGTATGGAGCAAACCTCAGCCGGGGAACTGCAACAATACACCCCATGGTTGCGAAGCATGATGATTTTGTTTGCAATGGTTTCAATATCGGAGACAATATGGGTGGATAAAATAACAATCCTGTCCTTTGCCAGAGAGTGGATGATGTTGCGAAACCGCACCCGTTCCTTTGGGTCAAGGCCGGCTGTGGGCTCATCCAGAACCAGCAGCTTCGGGTCGTTGAGCATTGCCTGGGCAATTCCTACTCTTTGGAGCATACCACCCGAAAATTTTCTCATTTTTTCCCCGGCAACGTCTGAAAGCCCCACCATTGCCAGCAGCACATCAACCCGCTCTTTTACCTGCTCCTTTGGAACTGCTTTAAGTGCGGCAAGATAATTCAGGTACTGGCGGGGCGTATAGCTTTTGTAGTAGCCGAAATTTTGCGGAAGGTAGCCGAGAATGTCGCGGTAATCGGCGTCCAGCGTGCGGATATCAACCCCGTCCCACAAGATACTGCCCTGCGTTGGAAAAAGCAGGGTCATCATCATTTTAATCAGCGTTGTTTTACCGGCACCGTTTGGCGCCAGAAGCCCGTAAACGCCGTTTTCAAAGTTCAGCGTAATATTATCCAGCACCGTAAAATTCCCAAACTTTTTTGAAACTCCATTAACCGACAGCATAACTGTTTTCCTCCTTGTTTTTTCCAAGATATCCATGCAGCTGCGCCAGAAAAACAGCACAGAAACACACAGCGAACAACAGCGTTACCCACTCGGGCACCGCGCTGAAGAAGCCGGCGCCAAAATCCGGCAGCAAAAATCCCAAGCCGGAGACAGCCACAGTCCAGATAACCGGAGGGGCAAAAAGCTGCAAAAAAGTTCTCCGAACGCGGAGCAGAAAAAATACCGCCAACGAAGCATACAGGAAAAGCGAACTCAAAGATAAACCCAGCATCTTTAAAAACGGCCAACTCGATGATTGAGATATGAAAAAGGCCAAAAGCGTATCCGCCACCGCTCCAAACCCGCCGAAATAGAGCATCCGCATGGTGGTGAGGTGCCGCAGCGTATAACGGCAGGCCATTGGAATCTCCCGGGTGTTTTCCTGCAGTTCTTTTCCCGTAGCCAGGCAATACAGAAGAATATAAAATACAGGGGAAAGGAGAAACAGAAGCAGTCCCGCATAATTCCGGCTGGAAGCGGCGCAGGCAATTACAGCGGCGTAAGACAGAACAGCGGCAGCAGCGGCGGCGATAATACAGTCTTTTACCCCGAAAAACAGGATTCTGGGGCTAAGGCAGCAAGCCATTGCCCAAAAACTGCTTGTTTTTCGTTTCGGCAGTCCTTTTTTTATAATCAGGTTGATTTCCTTTTGACGCTCCTCAGGACTTGGATAGGGAATACTCATACTCAAACTCCTTTCTCAATGTGTTTATCAACCGGTAGTAACGTGATTTAACAGCCGCCTCTTCCCTGCCGGTCAGCCGTGCGATTTCGGGAAAACTGTAATCCCCGAACAGATGAAGCCTGAAAATCTGCTGGGTATCAATATCAAAAGCACTGACGTACTGTTCAATTTGTTGAAGCAGGCCCCTTTGCTCTACCTCCCGGATAAACTCCCCCTGCCCATTGGGAAGTTCTGTCTCCTCAAGCGGTACAGCAAGCGCTCCTTTTCTCCGGCGGCTGTCTATTATTTTATTGGTGGCAATCCGGTAGAGCCACGACCGGAAATTCCCCCTTCTGCAATCGAAACGTTCAATTGATTGCAAAACGGCAATAAATATCTCCTGGGTCATATCCATTGCTGTTTCTTTGTTGCCAATCTGGCGGTAAGAGTAGGCAAAAATTTCATCATAATAACAGGATATCAGCAGATTTGCCTCTTTGGCACTCCGCTTTTTTTGTATCACCCTGATCCACCGGAGTTCCTGCTCCAACACCGCCACCTCTTTTCCCTCTGATATATCATTCGTTTTTTATGAGACAATCGTTTCAGTTTTTTAAAAATTATTTTTTTCTGCACCGAAAACAAAAATACACAATGAGAAACTGTACCGTTTTGGCGCATTTAAACGCTGTTTTTCATTTTACATCCTTTTATTTGGGCTGTATAGCAAATCGAAATGGAAAGTTTTTCAGGCGCAAAAACAGCCGTGAAGGATTTGCCCTCACGGCTGTTTTACTGTGGACCCCTCAATTTTGGGGGCGGCAGATACAGTCTTTAAAAAATCGGGAGAAGGCGCTAGCTCACCGTCGTCCTGAAACTCCGTCATATCCGCCCAGTAGCGCTTTGGCATGTGCCCCATCCGGCACCTGGGATTATACCGCCCCTCAACCGCTATCGTGTCGTAATATTGTTTCCACAGCCTGCGGTAAAAAGCCTCTTCTTCCCCTTTTTCAGGCATAGTGAAAGAATCGACCGCAAGGTATTTCCATTCATGAGGGCGGTAGGCAAGGGCGGTTTTATGCGTTGCGTCATAAATAAAAAACGATTCGTTCGGATACCGCCCGCAGAAGTGGGGCTGAATGAACGGCAAAACAAAATTTTTGGGGTGGATGATACTGACGAGCACCCCGCCAAAATCCGAAAAGCGGAGAAACTCCTTAATGAGGTGGCTTTCGTTGTAAACGAACTTCACGGCTTTCATCACCGCGTTAACTGTGGGATCCGCAAGACGATTTTCGACTGCCGCCCCAAAACGATACCCCTGCCGGAGGAACCCAAGAAGGAGCAACTCTTTTTGGGGATGGTTGCTCAAAAAACAAACCTGGACCGTCTCCTGCGCATGGGGAGAAATCTTTTTGGGGATAGACGCCAGTACCCGCAGCGCCCTGGACTGGTCAGTTTCGATAAACCGCACCGGGCAGAGAGAAAGCTGCTCCGGCTCTTCCGCAAAGATGGCGGAGGGGATTTCCTGTTTCTCAAAGCTTTCAAAAACACAGCTGAGAAAGCCCTCAAAAGAGCCGTCATACTGGTATGCTAAATTGACGCGGGCAGGCATTGCCGCACCTCCTCGGCTGTTATTTTTCCTGAAGAAAACAAAGAAAGCTGCTCATAAGTTTGAGGGAGTTCCTGCCGGACAAGGCTAAGCCCCTGCTGTGAAATCAAATTCCGGAGCATTCCGTCCTGTGTGATTTTCAGCCCGTCTGCAAGTTTGCCTTTACAGGTGATGAAATACTGAGCCCGCTTGAGCACCACACCAAGCCGTTTGAGCCCGGAAAAATCCAGCGCTCCCGCTTTCCGGGCAGTGACAATCCGTTTTGCGCTGTTTACCCCGATGCCCGGAACCCGCAGCAGCATGGAATAGGAACAGCGGTTGACCTCTACCGGGAACTGCTCCAGATGGTTGAGCGCCCAGTTGCATTTTGGGTCTACCAGAGGGTTGAAGCTCTGGTGCGATTCATCCAGCAGCTCCGCCGCTTTAAAACCGTAAAAACGCAGAAGCCAGTCCGCCTGGTAAAGGCGGTGCTCCCGCAACAGCGGAGGCTTGCTGTCAGGCGAGGGCAGAAGAGGATTCTGTACAACCGGCATATAAGCGGAAAAGAAAACGCGCTTGAGCCGGTATTTCTGATAAAGCCCTTCAGTGAGGTTCAATATCTGGTAATCGCTGTCCGGCGTAGCTCCGATGATCATCTGGGTGCTTTGCCCCGCCGGCGCAAATTTAGGGGTATGGCGGTAACGGACTAAATCGGTTGAATTTTCCTGAATCCGGTTCTTAATCAGCCCCATCGGCTTCAAAATGGATTCCTTTGACTTGTCCGGTGCCAGCAGCCGGAGGCTCTGCTGAGAAGGCATCTCGATGTTGACGCTCATTCTGTCCACCAGCATTCCCAGCCGTGTGATAAGCGCCTCGTCCGCCCCCGGAATTGCCTTTGCGTGGATGTAGCCGTAAAACCGATACTCCTCCCGCAGGATTTTCACGGCAGCAATCATCTGCTCACAGGTATAGTCAGGATTCCTGATGACACCGGAACTGATGAACAGCCCCTCAATATAATTTCTCCGGTAAAAACTAATGGTCAGATCGGCTAATTCCCGCGGGGTAAAAGCCGCACGGGGAACATCATTCGTCCGGCGGTTGACACAATATTGACAGTCATAGACACAATAATTCGTCATCAAAACTTTCAGCAGGGAGATACAGCGCCCGTCCGCGGCAAAACTGTGGCAGATGCCGCAGGAAACGGCGCTGCCGATTCCATCACCCGGATTTCCCCTATCCACTCCGCTGGAGGTGCAGGCAACATCATACTTGGCGGAATCGGATAGAATTTTCAGCTTCTCCAACATGTCCACGGCGGTTTCCCCTCCCTGATCCGTTATAGTTTCAGTATACAAAAGAACATATGTTCTTGTCAAGTAAAAATTAAGAGTCATTGAGAAAATCAAAAATTTGACAGAAAAAGAATTTGCTGCTTGATAAACCGCTTTTAAACACAGTTGCATTGTGCTATACTTGAAACAATAACAGTTCAGTGCAAAAACCGTATCCGGTATGCTGTATCATACATTTTACCGACCGGTTCTTGCCAAATGCGAAATAGAAATAGACTCCCATTAAAAGGAGATTGTTTGACATTTTCCAGAGCCGGTCTTAACACCACTCAAACATTACAGCACAAGGAGGATATTGTTAGAATGCAGTATTACAAGGAACCAACCAAACAACTACCTGTTCGTGAATTTGACGTAATTGTTGCCGGGGGCGGCACCACCGGTGTTGTCGCAGCCATCGCCGCCGCCCGCGAAGGTGCAAAGACAGCTTTAGTTGAATCAAAAGGATACCTGGGCGGCGTTATCGTGGAAGGAGGGACGGCTCTCCACAGTTATTACAACCTTTGGAAAGGCTTTCCCGGCGTGGAAAAGCGCCAGGTCGTAAAAGGCATTCCACAGGAAATTATTGACCGGTTGCTTCAAATGGGAGGTACCACCGGCCATGCGGAAATGCTGGAAGGATACGATTACGACTCGGTTTGCACTGTGATTGATACCGAACTTTACAAGCTCGCCGCCTTTGAAATGCTGGAGGAAGCCGGCGTCCATGTTTTTGTAAATACCTTTCTTGCCGACGTAGTTAAGGAAGATGAAACCATAAAAGGCGTACTGGTGGAAAGCCGCTCCGGGCGGGAGGCCTTTTTTGCCAAAGCCTTTGTCGACTGCACCGGCTACGGCGACCTGTGCGGGCGCGCCGGAGCAAATTACACCGAACCGAACGACCATCCGGTTGCAAACAGCATTGGAGTAGGCGGCGTAGACGTGGAAGGATATTATCGGTTCATCAGCCAAAACGGCGCTCTCACCCAGCTTTGCAGAGGTATCCGGAGCGGAAAAGAGGATCAGATTATCCGCGTGGACGGAAAACTGCAAAAAGCCTGCCCGGAATTTTTTGAGGAGGCTCAAAAAATTGGCATGGCGGCTGTTATTACCTCGATGCACGACGGCTTTTTTATGTTCCTCAAACTCAATTATACCATGGCTGTCAGCCCGACCGACCGGGATGGAGTGACTCTAGCGGAGCTTGAGCTGCGCAGGCGCCAGTTTAAGGCGGTGGAATTGCTCCGCAAATATGTGCCGGGCTGTGAAAACGCCTTTATTGCCCGCACAAGCCCCTCCCTCTGCATCCGGCGCGGGCGGTGCATTGTCTGCGATTATGATATTACCCTGGAAGACGTATTGGAGGGACGTCATTTTGAGGACGACGTTATGGCGTACGGCTTCCACGACTGCGCACCCCGCCTGCAGATTAAAAACGGCGGCACTTACGGCATCCCCTACCGGGCGCTGCGGGTATCCGGGATTGACAACCTTTTGGCCGCCGGGATGATGATCACCTCTGACCACGACGCGCATATGTCCACCCGCAACACCGTGAGCTGTATGGCGCAGGGGCAGGCGGCCGGAACAGCGGCGGCGCTCTGCGCAAAACGGGGCTGTAAAACAAGAGAGCTTGCTTATCCGGTTCTCCGGCAAGCGCTGGAGCGCGGCGGGGTTTACCTGGAAACTGGTCTTTCCCGCTGACAGGAATAACGGGGCGGTTGTTTTTGGGGATGAAGTTCCTGTCGGGAATCCATAAGCAAAACCACCTCTTTTAGGTCGTTTCCCATAAATACAAAAGCAGATAAAAATACAAATAACAGTCGGTGGCAAAGCGGTTTTAAAGCCGTATTTCAAAACTAACGAGGCATGGGGCCTCGTTAAAAACGACCTGCTACGGGCATACGGAGGGTATATACCAATGGAACTCACAAACGCAGACCGCATATTTGAGGAAAACGGGCTTTGCTGGACCAAACATGCCAAACGCGCCGTGGAGCTTTTTGAAAGCGGGTACAACTGCGCCCAATCTGTTTTCGGCGCTTTTTCCGACGATGTCAAAATTCCGTTTGAAACGGCGATGGCGCTTTCCAGCGGCTTCGGCGGGGGAATGGGGCGCCTGCGGGAGGTTTGCGGCGCCGTCACAGGCGGGATGATGGTATTGGGGCTGTTATTCGGCCCGCCGGATGTTCCGTCCGACGAAGTAAAGGCCGCCGGATATTTACAGGTACAGCGTTTTGCCAAGGCTTTTGAAACGGCGTTCGGTTCTTACCTCTGCCGCGATCTTTTGGGGCTGGAACTGAAAAACGACTCCCCCATTCCGGAAAAACGAACCCCCGAATACTACATTAAACGCCCGTGTTCCCTTTACGTTGCATTCGGGGCGGCTCTTCTGGACCGGGTCATTGCGGAAGAAAAGCCAATTGACAGACAGGAAGTGGAATAATGTTTGATGAAGGCGCGGTGCGCGCGCTGGTTCTCTCTGCCCTTGCAGGGCTTTCAACTATGATCGGCGCGCTGATTATCGTCTTTACAAAACAAAAGGACGAAAAAAAGAACGAAAAACTTGTTACCATTTCCCTCGGCTTCGCCGCCGGGGTGATGATCAGCGTTTCGCTGACCGACCTTTTCCCCATTGCCAGTGAATCCCTAACCATGTTTTGTGGAAATACGCTTGGCGTTCTGCTTTCGGTTGTGTTTCTGGTTGCGGGAATGCTTCTCGCGGCAGCGCTCGACCATTTCGTCCCTCACCAGGAATACGATGAAAAAAGCGGAGAAGCCCCTCATAAAAATCTATTGCGGGTTGGTTTCGTCTCAATGCTCGCCATCGGGCTGCACAATTTTCCAGAGGGAATTGCCACCTTTATGGCAGGCTACGAAAATGCGACGCTTGGCATTTCGATTGCCGTGGCCATCGCGTTTCACAATATCCCGGAAGGCATCGCGGTTGCAATGCCAATTTATTTTGGAAGCGGGAGCCGAAAAAAAGCCTTTGGCTACACCTTTCTCTCCGGCATTGCGGAACCGGTTGGCGCTCTGCTCGCTTTTCTGGTTCTCCGTCCCTTTATGAACGACGCTGTACTGGGGGCCGTCTTTTCACTGGTCGCGGGCATTATGATGTATATCGCCATAGAGGAGCTCATTCCCTCCTCCCGCCAATACGGGCATGACCGCATGGCTCTTATCGCGACCCTGACTGGAATTGCCATTATGCCGCTGACGGCAATTATTTAAGGAAGGAGGCTCTGCAATGAAGGCTACAGGCATTTGTAATACTGGAAGGGGTTTGCCGCTTTGCTCCAATTTCAGCAGCTTATCCGCAGCGGCTTTGTATTTTAAAAGAAAAGCCGTCTCCTTTGGACTATGGATGGTGTTTTTCAGCACATCGGCAACGATTGCCTTAACTTGCCCGGCTTATACCAAGTAAGCTCGTTATCGTCCATTCTGCCTCCCATAGGCTGTAAAAAGTTTGTTTTTTACCTACTTACCATCCTTTCGCCTGAACCGCAATAGAACATTGATAGAGTGAACCAAACAGGTCAACACAGGTTAACCGTTTTCTGCCGGCGCTTCCCGATTCTGCTCCGCACGGTCAGCCTTACGGTCGGACGCCCGGTGGAGCTTCAGCATCACCAACCGGGCGAGAGGCTGCGCAATAACTGCTTCAACACCAAAGGATATAGCAAAATTACGGGGCCATTTATAGAAGAAATTCAAAATCGGTTCCACGCTTATCCGCCTGCTGCCGATCCAGGCGCCGATCACGGTAAGAAAAACCGACATCATCAAAACTGTGCATAGAATGTTGACGATAATATGCGCGTTGAAGCTGTCCCCGGCGTCAATAATTTTTGAGGTCAGCCGCTCGGCCGGTTTATAGGTGAGCAGAACAAGCACTATTACACTGAGCCAGATAAATGGGAGCACTGTAAGAACATCCGCCCAGACATACAGGTGAAATCCCACTTCAAAACAGGTGATCAGCGGGGCAATGATGTTGACTGAAATAATAGAAACCACCCCTATAAATATGGCAAACTCTTTTTTGTTGCGCGGAAGCCTCATGTTAAAATCCATCTCTGTTTTCTCCTTGTCATTTTTCTTATTTGATAGATTAGAGCAAAAAACAGCGTGAGACCAAAACACTGATCTCACGCTGAACCATTATACGCGCCCGTATTCATATCGGCTTAATTATAACCGTTTTTGCGAAATTTGACAAGAGATTATCTTTCTTTTTATTCTTTTTTCAGCGGCTGAATCTCCGGCTGCTCCTGCAGGAAAGCCGCCGCCTGGGTCGCCGCCACAGCGCCGTCTGCGGCCGCTGTAACGAGCTGGCGAAGCAGCTTGGTGCGGGTGTCCCCCGCTACAAAAACCCCTGGAAGATTTGTTTTACAATCCTCCCCCGCCTTGATATAACCGTCTTCCAGTGTGATCTGGGACGCAAAGATTTCATTTTCCGGCTTAAGTCCAACGGCGACAAAAACAGCGTCGGTCATCAGCTCCGTTTCTTTTCCGGTTTTGTCGGCCAATAAAACGGAGGACACTTTATTCTCCCCCCGAATTTCTTTTACCTGCGTATTTGGAATAAAGGTGATGACTTCGTTTTTCATTACGGCATCAACTGTAACAGCGCTTGCGCGGAATTCCTCACGGCGGTGGATGAGATAAACCTTTTTACAGAGCTTCGCAAGATAGAGTGCGTCTTCCAAGGCGGTGTTTCCCCCTCCGACAATGCAGACATCTTTCCCGCGGAAGAAGGCGCCGTCACAGGTAGCGCAGTAAGATACGCCCCGGCCCGTCAGCTGCTCCTCCCCGGGACAGCCGAGCTTGCGGTGCTCCGCACCGTTTGCGAGGATGACAGTATCAGCCGTATAATCCTCGCCCTCCAGACGGAAGGTTTTGGGATTAGCCAAAAAGTCAAAGCCCTCGGCCGTTCCGTTTACCAAAACGGCGCCGAATGATTCCGCCTGTTTGCGGAGTGCTTCCGTGTATTCAAAGCCTGAAATTTTCTCAATTCCCGGATAATTCTCCACTTCGGGCGACGTAACAATCTGCCCGCCGGCCATTTTATTTTCCACAACAAGAACGCTTAAGCCCGAACGCGCCGCATACAGAGCCGCAGTCAACCCTGCTGTCCCCGCCCCGATGATCGCCGTATTATAATGCTTTTCCATAAGCCATCCTCCCTTTCTCATACCCATAATTCTACTATTTCCAATGGGATTGTCAATATGTACCGTAGCCAGCTTGGCCGCATATTTGGGACGGCCCGCGAATATAAATGGACCAGTCATGGTAAACAGGAAAGGAAGATTGCGGTGAAGTTGCTTGAAGTGCTTCAAAAAGACCTCGCGGAAGCGGCGGAACAAGCGCCAAAAGAAAAAAAACAGCAAAATGGTATCTCTTTTGAGGTGCCCGGGCTCAGCTCCAAAGAAGCGGAGCGCATCCTTGCAAAAGATGGTAAAAATCAGCTTTCCAACTCTAAAAAAATCAGCTCCCTTAAAATATTGCTGGCACAATTTAAAGATATTCTTGTCATCATCCTTTTAGTCAGCACGGTGATCTCTGCCTGCATGGGCGAGTTTACTGAGGCGGTGGCAATTGCCGTAATCGTTGTCCTCAACGCTATTCTCGGTTTTGTGCAGGAGTTTAAAACCGAACGGACACTGGAGGCGCTCAAGGAAATGGCCGCCCCCACTGCACGGGTTTACCGCGACGGCGTCCTTCGGGAAATTCACGCCTGCGACCTGGTCGTGGGCGACGTGGCGGAACTGGAAGCAGGCGACAAAGTCCCCGCCGACGGTGTAATCCTGCGCCAGACCGCATTGGCTGCGGATGAATCCATCCTGACCGGGGAATCCGTTCCGGTTGATAAAATAATAGGAGACCTCACCGCTCCATCCGACTATCTTCCGGATGAAGCTAAAGTATTTATGGGGACGGTTATCACAAAAGGCCGGGCAAGAATCCGGGTTACAGCAACCGGAATGCGGACGAAAATGGGCGGCATCGCGGGGATGCTCGGTTCAATTGAGGAAGAACCTACCCCTTTGCAAAAACGTTTGGACGAACTAGGAAAATACATTGCTGTCGGCTGCCTGATCATCTGTGCCGTTGTTGCAGTCGCAGGTATTCTGCACGGGGAAAATGCCATTAATATGCTGATTACTGGGGTCTCGCTGGCGGTTGCTGCGGTGCCGGAAGGACTTCCCGCCATTGTCACCATTGCGCTCGCCCTCGCTGTCAAGCGGATGGTAAAACGCCGCGCATTGATCCGCCGCCTCCACGCAGTGGAAACCCTTGGCTGCGCGAGCGTTATCTGCTCTGACAAAACCGGTACGCTAACTCAGAACCGGATGACCGTACGGCAAATCGTCCTGCCGGGGCATGATTACTTCTTAGAAGGGGACGGTTACGATCTCAACGGGGAACTTACTGAAAACGGCCATCCAGCCGTCGCCGGAAAGGGGCTGCGGATGCTTCTTGACTGTGCTGTACTCTGCAATAACGCTTATCTGGCAGAAAGGAAAAGCGAGGAACACACCGGCGACCCCACTGAGCTCGCCCTTTTGGTTGCGGCCGAAAAGGCGGGGATCAAAACGGAACAGGTGCTTTCCCACTACAGCAAGGTGGATGAAGACCCTTTTGACAGTGTCAAAAAATATATGACCGTGACCGCCAAAACCTTAAACGGAAAGACGCTTCTTTTTATGAAAGGCGCTCCCGACATTCTCCTGGGGCGGTGCGCCAAAATTATGCGGGATCAGGACGAAGTTTTCCTCAATCGGCAGCGACGTGCTGAAGTAATGGAGCAAAACGAAGCAATGGCCAGTAAAGCCCTGCGCGTCATCGGCTTTGCCGTCAAGGAGCTCTCCGGCACCCGCGCAGGGAAAAACGAACAGGACTTTACTTTCCTCGGCCTCGCAGGGATGATCGACCCGCCACGGAGGGAAGCGAAAAAGGCAATCCGGGTCTGCAACAAAGCCGGAATCCGCACCGTAATGATCACAGGCGACCACCGTACCACTGCCCAGGCAATTGCGGAACAAATCGGCATTTTTCACAATGGAGACCAGGTGCTGACCGGAGCAGAGCTTGAGGCAATGAGCGACAGCGAGCTCGACCTTGTCGTTAACCAGACAACCGTTTTCGCGCGGGTAAGCCCCCACCATAAACTGCGGATTGTCCAATCGCTCAAGAGGCACGGGCATGTCGTCGCCATGACGGGAGATGGCGTCAACGACGCCCCCGCCATCAAAGAAGCGGATATCGGCGTCTCGATGGGGATCGGCGGCAGTGATGTCACAAAAGAGGCAAGCGACCTCATCTTGTTAGATGACAACTTTGCAACCCTGGTCGCGGCTGTGGAAGAAGGCCGGGTGATTTACAGCAACATCCGCAAATTCATCCGCTACCTCCTCTCCTGCAACATCGGCGAAGTTCTCACCATGTTTCTTGGTATCCTGATGGGGCTCCCAGTCGTTCTGCTCCCCATCCAGATTCTGCTCGTAAATCTTGCAACAGACGGTCCGCCGGCTATCGCGCTCGGCTTGGAACCGGCTGAAGACGATGTGATGAGCCGCCGGCCCCGCCGCCGGAGCGACGGCGTTTTTTCAGGCGGGCTGCTCACTACCATCCTTTTCCGTGGCTGCCTGATCGGCCTGACTACCTTAGCGGTTTTTATTTCGTTTTACGATACCTACCAGCAGGTAGAAATTGCCCGTACAGCGGCCTTCCTTACCCTGGTACTGACCCAGCTGATCCATGTTTTTGAATGCAAGAGCGAGACGAAATCCCTTTTTACCGTTCGTTATTTCAACAATATCAAGTTGATTTTAGCGGTTTTACTGTCCGCGGCAGTTGTTTTCGGCGCAATTTACATTACCCCGCTCCAGCCTATTTTCTCCACCGTCTCCCTATCGGCTGCGGACCTTGTAAAGGTTTTCCTTTACTGTCTGGCAGTACCTGTTCTTTCATCCCTGTTTAAAGCGGCAACGAAACGTTTTGCCCGCCCCGATAAAAATGACTGATCCCTCGCGGATGTATTTTAATGAGCATATTCCCCACCACAACCATAGAAGCGGCTCTCACCAGGAAAAACAGCTGGTGAGAGCCGCTATTTTTTTACGTAGAGGTATTAATTTCCGCTTTTTTTGTGCTATAATAAAATGGAAATGTAATTGACAGTATTCAGGCTTTAAAACCGCTTTGCCTATGAACGCATTGGGTTCCGGTATTCTTTAAAATCGGCGCGGTTTATATCTCTGAAACAATTAATTCCATTTGGGAAGGATGTTGAGAATGAAAATTGGTATTCTGACAAGCGGCGGTGACTGTCCGGGGCTCAACGCCACCATCCGCGGAGCCGCGAAGGCGATCTATGAGCAGGTGAAAGACGCACAGATCATCGGTATCGTAGACGGTTACCACGGCCTGATTCACGGAGAATCTCATAAAATGCACCCGGAAGATTTCTCCGGTATCCTCACCCGGGGCGGCACCATTTTGGGCACCTCCCGTCAGCCCTATAAAAAAATGCGGGTGATTGAGAATAATATTGATAAAATAGAAAACATGAAGTCCAATTACAAAAAAATGGGATTGGATTGCCTTTTAATCTTGGGCGGAAACGGCACCCACAAAACGGCAAAACTCCTCTCAGATGAAGGGCTTAATGTCATTGGACTCCCCAAAACCATTGACAATGATATTTGGGGAACCGACGTGACCTTCGGGTTCCACACCGCCGTGGATATCGCGACTGAGGTCATTGACCGGATTCATACGACGGCCTGCAGCCACAAACGCGTCATGGTGATTGAGATCATGGGGAACAAAGCCGGCTGGCTCTCCCTCTACTCCAGTATCGCAGGAGGTGCGGATATTGTCGTACTACCGGAAATCCCGTTCGATCTCGACAAAATAGCAAATTCTGTTCAGAGACGCGCCGACAACGGCAAAAACTTCTCAATTGTGGTTGTTGCGGAAGGAGCAATGGACAAAGAAGAGGCCAAGCTCAAGAAAAAGGAACGTGCCAAGCTCCGGGAAGAGCGGGGTGAAACCACTGCCACTGCCCGGATTGCCAACGGAATCAGCGAACGGATCGGGTTTGACACCCGCATCGTTGTGCCGGGCCATATTGTACGCGGAGGAAGCCCTTCCTCCTACGACCGGGTTCTGGCAACTCAGTTTGGGGTTTATGCCGCCCGGCTGATTGATATGCGCTGTTTTGGGGTATCTGTTGCGATGAAAAACAACGTCGTCACCCACAACCCGCTCGACGAAGTGGCGGGAATCACCAAATTTGTGCCGGTAGACCACCAGATGATCCGTACAGGGCGGATGATCGGGATGTCGTTCGGCGACTGACAGAAAGGATAGAAGCAGTATGGTAAAACACATTGTACTTTATAATGCCAAAGATGGAAAAGAGAAATATATAAAAAATCAGTATTCCCAAATGAAAGAGGCGCTCACCTCCCTGGTCGGCAAAATTGACGGGCTTTTAAAGGTAGAGGTAACGGTCACCTACAACGAAACCTCCCATGATATCTGTCTCTACACGGAATTTACAGACCGCGCGGCATTGGAAGCCTACCGAACCAACCCATATCACCTGGAAGCCGCAAAAATTGTGCGCAGCGTCACGAAAGACAGGGTCAGCGCGGACTACGAGCTGTAAAATACCTCTTGCATTCGACGGCCTGATCCTGTATAATATATTTACTGTTAAAAAATTGTTGCAGGTTGTAAATCTGCAACAATTTTTTGAGTATATCTTATGGAAGCGTATCGAAGTGGTCATAACGGGCCTGACTCGAAAACGAATGCCCTTTTTGGAAGCTCACCTCTGAAAAACCTTGATTTTACAGGGATTTTCGGCTATCATTGAAAAGTAAATATCCCTTAGTTCTCTCCATCAGTTCTCTCCTTTTTCCAAGATGTTTTTGAGGGCTGATGTGAAGATAAATACACGGAGAGATGTCCGAGTGGTCGAAGGTGCGACTCTCGAAAAGTCGTGTTCCTAACGGAACCGTGGGTTCGAATCCCACTCTCTCCGCCAGAATGCTCAGTCTGCAAGCGGTTTTTACCGTTTGCAGACTTTTTCTTTTTCTCCACTCTGGAAAGATTTTTCCGTAAGTTCTCTCCGTGATTTGAACTCTGGATATGTAGTTGGCGTATCTTTATGTGAAGCGATACGCCGCAGAAGCTATGAAATAACCTCTAATGCGCCACTCAGACCGTTTACCATTGCGTCAGCCGATGACAGCTTGGAATTGTAATCCAAATGGGCATATACATTTGCCGTAGTTGAAAAATCGCTGTGTCCGAGCCATTCCTGTATCTGCTTCATAGGAACACCGTTCGCAAGAAGCAGCGAAGCACAACTATGGCGCAGGTCGTGGAAACGAATGTGGCGCAAATTGTTCTTTTCAAGCAGCTTTGGAAATGATGCTGTGAGATAGTGCGGAGAAATCAATGTTCCCATCTCATCTACACAGATATACTCCAAATACTTTTTGTTGTAGCATCGTCCGCATACTCGCTTGTATTCTTCCTGCTGTTCCTTGAGCTTTAGCAGCTTTTCTTTGAACGCAGGAACAAGGGGCAGCGTTCTCATACTCGACTTGGTTTTGGTCGTATCCTGTGCTATCTGGATATGCTTGCCGTCAAGATTGCAGGAAGTAACGGTGTGTCTAATGGTAATCGTATTGTTTTGAAAATCAATAGCGTCCCACTTTAAGCCGAGGGCTTCACTTCGCCTTAGTCCATAAAACGCACCGAGAAAAATCGGTATTTCAATCAGCGTTCCTTTGGCGGCTTCAAATAGTGCCTGTAC
>CACXEO010000014.1 GCA_902766785.1 Oscillospiraceae bacterium
ACCCCTATCCTAATCGAAGGCTCTTCTTTATTCAATTCATTTGCTTGATGCCTCTACCGGCATCCCACAGGAAAAGTGATTGAGCCAACTTTATCATGAGTGCCGAAGGCCAGAAGGTTGTAGAAGACAATAACTGTATCTCCCAGAAAGCCGGCGAGGCTTTTACCAGCAACAATGCAAGCGGTAAGGTCGTTGTAGCAGGTTCCTCTTCTGTCACCCCGGTGATGCAGAAGCTGGCCGAAGCTTATAACAAAGTAAACCCCAACGTGACTGTCGATATCCAGCAGAACGATTCCAGCACCGGTATGGAAATGGCCGCCGCCGGAACCTGCGACATCGGCATGGCTTCCAGAGAGCTTAAAGACAGCGAAAAAGAACAGCTTACGCCGACTGTCATTGCACTGGATGGTATTGCGGTCATCGTTAACAAAGACAACAGCAACGACGATATGACCAGCGAAAATGTAAAAGCGATCTTCACTGGCGAAGCTTCCAAATGGGGCGACTTAAAATAAGTCAGTAAAAGAAAAAGCAACAGGGCTTGTCGTGAACCCACGGCCGGCCCGCTTGCTGTTGTTTGGGGAGAGTATGTACTTATGAAGAAATTCAGAGAGCTTTTTATGAAAGGCGTCTTTTTTATCGCCGCTCTCACTTCCATCCTTGCAGTATTGCTGATCTGTCTGTTTTTGTTTGCCAACGGGATCCCCGCCATGGGTAAGATCGGCGTATTCGATTTCCTTCTCGGCCAGAAATGGGCCCCGACCGATTCGCCGGCTTCTTACGGAATTTTTCCAATGATTTTGGGAAGCATCTATGTGACTGCGGGGGCGATAATCATCGGAGTGCCAATCGGCATCCTGACCGCTGTGTTTATGGCGCGGTTTTGTCCCAAAGGCCTTTATAAAATTTTAAAGCCTGCAGTAGATCTGCTTGCGGGTATCCCATCTGTCGTATACGGATTCTTCGGCGTCATGGTGCTGGTTCCTTTTGTGCGGGACAACTTTGGCGGGACAGGTCTGAGCATCCTGACGGCGTCTATCCTGCTGGGGATTATGATTCTGCCGACTATTATCGGAGTGAGTGAATCGGCCATCCGCGCCGTGCCGGAAAGCTACTATGAGGGCGCTCTTGCTTTGGGTGCAACCCATGAACGAAGCGTCTTTTTCACCATTTTACCTGCGGCAAAGTCAGGGATTACTGCCGGGGTAATTCTGGGGATTGGCCGCGCCATTGGCGAGACGATGGCGGTTATGATGGTGGTGGGCAACCAGACAAGGGTTACCAGCGATATTTTAAAGGGTTTGCGCACCCTTACGACAAACATCGTCATGGAAATGGGCTATGCCGCCGATCTTCACCGTGAAGCTTTGATTGCAACTGCGGTTGTCCTTTTTATCTTCATTCTCATTATCAATTTACTGTTCTCGCTTCTGAAACGGAGGTCTAAAGCATGAAAAAAATTTGGAATGCTTTTAAAACCCGTTTTAAGACCTATAAAAAGCGCCCTCTGTCCCTGATTCTTTTTTTGGCTGTCACCCTTTCGGCCATTGCTACCTTCTCAATCCTTATCTACCTGATCGCCTACATTCTGGTCATGGGGATTCCGAACCTCAGCTGGGATATTTTTGCCTGGGAGTATAATTCGGATAATAACTCCCTGATGCCGGCGCTTATCAACACCATTACCATGACTGTGCTGTCACTGGTCATTGCCGCGCCGCTCGGTATTTTTTCCGCGATTTATCTGGTGGAATACGCCAAGCGGGGAAATAAATTGGTCGGAATCGTCCGGGTTACGGCCGAGACTCTGTCGGGAATTCCTTCTATTGTCTACGGCCTGTTCGGCATGCTCTTTTTTGTCACGGCGCTTAAATGGCAGCTTTCTCTAATTTCCGGCGCTTTTACCCTGGCGATTATGATTCTTCCGCTCATTATGAGAACCACCGAAGAAGCGCTTAAATCCGTTCCGGATTCGTACAGGGAAGGGAGCTTCGGCCTTGGTGCCGGTAGGCTGCGCACCGTTTTCCGGATTGTGCTCCCCGCTGCAGTTCCCGGAATCCTCGCGGGCGTTATTCTGGCTATCGGACGGATTGTAGGGGAAACCGCGGCCCTTATTTACACAGCGGGAACGGTGGCAAAAATCCCGGACCTCATGTCCTCCGGGCGCACACTCGCGGTCCATATGTTCGTGTTGTCAAACGAGGGCCTGCATACCGACAAGGCTTATGCTACGGCGGTTGTCCTGCTGGTCATTGTAATACTGATCAACGCTTTATCCGCCTTTGTTGCGAAAAAAATATCGAAAGGAACACGTGTATGAACCTGTTTGATATCAATAACCTGGATTTGTATTATGGGGATTTCCAGGCGCTCAAAAACATTAACCTCGCGCTTCCAGAGCATGAAATTTCTGCCTTTATCGGTCCATCCGGCTGCGGGAAATCCACCCTTTTGAAAACACTCAACCGGATGAATGACCTTGTCGAAGGCTGTAAAATAACCGGGGAGGTCAAACTGACCGGTATCGACATCTATAAAGACATTGATGTAAACGATCTTCGCAAGCGGGTGGGAATGGTCTTCCAGAAGCCAAACCCTTTTCCGATGAGCGTCTATGACAACATTGCCTTTGGGCCGCGGACGCATGGAATCCGCAAGAAAATCCTGCTCGATGAAATTGTAGAAAAATCGCTCCGCGACGCCGCTATCTGGGACGAGGTTAAAGATCGGCTGAAGAAGAGCGCCCTTGGGCTCTCGGGCGGGCAGCAGCAGCGCCTTTGCATCGCACGGGCTCTCGCCGTCCAGCCGGATGTCATCCTGATGGATGAGCCCACCTCGGCTCTTGACCCAATTTCAACTGCTAAGGTAGAAGACCTTGCTGTCGAGCTTAAAAAAGATTATACTATTATTATTGTAACCCATAATATGCAGCAGGCTGTCCGCATCTCTGATAAAACCGCCTTTTTTCTTCTGGGTGAGGTTGTGGAATTCGACCAAACTGACCGGCTTTTTTCTATGCCGCAGGATAAACGCACAGAAGATTATATTACAGGGAGGTTCGGATAATGAGAAACCGTTTTGATTCCCAGCTCGATCGTCTCAACAACGAGCTGATTTTAATGGGCGCTTTGATTGAAAGCGCTATTGCAAGCTCGGTTACTGCTTTGATTAACCAGAGCAGGGAACAGGCACACCAGGCGATTGAATTCGACATCGAGGTGGACAAAAAGGAAAAAGAGATTGAAAGCCTTTGTCTTAAGCTTTTGCTGCAGCAGCAGCCGGTTGCCAAGGATCTTCGCCTGATCTCTTCCGCCCTGAAAATGATTACCGATATGGAGCGGATTGGCGACCAGGCGGCCGATATTTCCGAAATTACAATCATGATGGCTGACGTACCCTATGCATTAAGGCCCGATCATATATCGGAAATGGCGCGTGCAACCATTAAAATGGTGACGGAAAGCGTAGATGCTTTTGTAAAGCGCGACCTGCAGCTTGCCCAGTCGGTGGTGAATTATGACGAGGTAGTCGACAATCTTTTCAACACAGTAAAGAACGATTTGATCGATTTGATTCGGGAAGATGTCGACAACGGCGAACAAGCAGTCGACCTGCTGATGGTTGCGAAATATTTTGAAAGAATAGGGGATCACGCCACCAATATAGCTGAGTGGGTCATATTTTCCATCACCGGCACCCATAAGAATGCGCGTGTTATTTGACAGGACTTTTGAGAAGGATAGGGGATTTGAACAATGATCTATATTGTGGAAGACGACGCCAATATCCGGGAACTGGAAAGCTATGCTTTGCAGAGCAGCGGCTTTTCCACCGCTTGTTTTGAAAATGGTGAAAGTTTTTTTGACGCCTGTTCCACCGACCTTCCAGAATTGGTTCTGCTCGATATTATGCTGCCAAATGAGGATGGCTTGAGTATTTTGAAAAAAATGCGTTCCCATCCTGACTTAAAGCAGGTTCCAGTTATTATGGTGACGGCTAAAACCTCGGAGCTGGATAAAGTAAAAGGGCTTGATTCCGGCGCGGATGACTATATGACAAAACCTTTTGGGGTCATGGAGCTGATTTCCAGGGTTAAAGCGCTTCTGCGCCGCGCGGCACCCCAAAAACAGGATATCCTCTCAGCGGGCGGCGTTACGGTGGACGACAGCAAGCATCTTGTCACTGCGGGTGGAAAGGTCAGGGAACTGACATACAAAGAATACGAGCTGCTGAAATTTTTAATGCTCAACCGTGGAATCGTCCTTTCGCGGGATAAAATTATGGAGCGGGTCTGGGGCTTCGATTATGAGGGAGAAAGCCGTACGGTAGATATGCATATTAAAACCTTGCGCCAGAAGCTGGGGGAAAGCGGTGCACTCATTAAAACCGTGCGAAATGTAGGCTATAAGTTCAGCGACTAAGCCTTCTTCCTAAAAATACAATTTGGGAGAACGTCTATGAAACGAAGGATTCATCTGTGGCTCTGTGTAACCGGCGTGGTCGCCTTGCTTCTCACTGCCGCTTTAACGCTGGGGATTTATTTCCAGTCATTCCAGAACCAGGTGTTTTATGATTTGAAAACTGATGGAATCATTTTGGCTGAAAGCTATCAGCTCGTAAAAAAACCGGATGATCTGGACCGCTTTAAAAGTTCCGGATTCCGTATTACACTGATTTCATCTAATGGTGACGTCTTGTACGACAGCAGCGCTAACGAGGATACGATGGATAACCATTCCACCCGCCCGGAATTTACAGCGGCTTTAAAGGGTGGTGAGGGAACTGCTGTCCGTCATTCTGACACAATCCATCGGGATGTTTACTATTACGCAAAACTTTTGGAGAATGGGGAGGTTTTGCGGGTCGCAAGGGAATCGAGCAGTATTTTCGCCGTCTTTTTTTCGGCGCTTCCATTTTTGCTCCTGCTTGCTGCGGGAATTTTGCTGCTCTGCTTTTTCCTGGCTGGTTTGCTGACCAAGCGGATTGTCGCCCCGATTGACGCGATGGCTGCGGATATGGACGCTATTGAGGAAAATACGGAATATGAAGAGCTGATCCCATTTTCCCGTACTATCCACCGGCAAAACGGGCTAATCCGTCAGCAGCTTGAAGATTTGCGGCAGGAGCAGGAAAAAATCCAGGCGCTTACCAGCAATATGTCCGAGGGTTTCCTTCTTTTGGATATGGAAAAACGAATCCTTTCTGTCAATGGGAGCGCGGTGGAACTGATGGGGGAATCAGGCGGAGAATATGTTGGGCAGAGTCTGCTTTATTTCTCCAGGAACCAGGGGCTTCTCATCTGTGTGGAGCAGGCTTTAGAACATGAAAACTCCTCGGTTGAAATAACGCTGGGCGGGCGCCGGCTTCAGATTATTGCCAGCCTTGTGGAATCGGAAGGGAAAAACATCGGGTTGATCTGCCTGATTCTCGATATCACCGAAAAAAGCGAGCTTGAGCAGATGCGCCGGGAGTTTACCGCCAATGTGTCGCATGAGCTGAAAACCCCGCTCACCTCTATTTCTGGTTTTGCGGAACTGATTGAAAGTGGAATGGCCAAGCCGGCGGATGTCAGAAAATTTGCCTCTAAAATCCATGCCGAATCGGCACGTCTGCTCACTCTAATTGGTGATATCATCATGCTTTCTGAACTTGACGAGGCGCCTAAACGCGAGCTGGAAGCGGTTGACCTCTGCCCGTTGGTGCAAAAATGCACCGAACGCCTCCAGGCTGCGGCTGAACGCGCGGAGATTTCCCTGAGCTTTGACGGGGAGTCTGCCCCGGTTTTGGCTGACCCTGCCCAGATGGAGGATCTGGTGATGAATCTGTGTGACAACGCAATCCGCTATAACCGCAAAGGCGGGTGCGTTGCGGTTACCCTCAAGCGTGTTCAGGACAGGGCGATCTTAACGGTAAAGGACACCGGGATCGGTATACCGCCGGAGCACCAGAGCCGTATTTTCGAGCGGTTTTACCGGGTGGATAAAAGCCGCTCCAAAGAGACCGGGGGAACCGGGCTTGGCCTTGCGATTGTCAAGCATATCGCAGAGCAGCACCATACAAAGCTCACCCTCCACAGCGTTGTGGACGAAGGGACGGAGATCCGAGTGTCGTTCCCGCTCTGTGAAAAATAAGTTCTTGTAAATTCCCCATCCGCGATTCATTGCGGATGGGGAATTTTGTTATGGGATAATTATACAAAAAATATGATAAGAGTTATAAACTATAATACATTATATATAATTAGAATAATTTATTAAAATAGTTTTATAATATATTGTTTTAATTGTAAACGAATGATACAATTTATACAGAAAATATAAATATATGGAGGAGAGTCCGATGATGTTTTATTTTTTTAACAGATAAACATTAAAGAGAGGTGTTAAAATTGAAAAAGAAAGTAATAAGTATTTTGGTGGTATTATTTATAGTATCGATTCCATTTGTAGCCCATGCGGTAGATTTGGCCTCTAATTATCAGCAGGAATTAATTCAAAGTAATAATCCGTACGTTAAACAATATATTGAAGAACGTGGTATCTTAGCTGATAATAATAGTATTTCAAATAGTACTGTACAACGCGCTTCTGATTTAGAAATACTTGCTGAAATTTATAACCAGGATATCAAAGTTCAAAATATAATACAAAAATACACAACAAATTCATCGTATGATTATTTGGAAAAATCTACTTCCTTAGATTTAAATCAAATCATCGACTCGATGCATAAAATTGAAATAATTTATCCATTGGCGACAGAAGAAGAGCAAGGGCTGATGCGTTCATATTTGATGCATCATGCTCAGGCGTGTGAAGATTCACAATCTATTGCTTTTTTAGAAAGTCTTAACAATACCGATCCGATACAATTATCTGCTAATTATTCGTATAATCCTACGTCTGGTGTGAATTATGCTTTGAATTGGTGGCATAGATTTAATACTAGTAGTTATCCGGCTCTTGATAAGCTCCCCAATAGTGGAGACTGTACAAATTTTGTATCCCAATGTTTAAAGGCTGGGGGCGTACCGTTTCAATCGAATTGGTATTGTTATAAGAAAAATAATAATTATCCCCATCCGACAACGATAGCACAGCTAAACAATAGTTGGAATTTATCTGATCCCAGCCCTTGGATTTCAATAAAACCTTTTACAGATTATTGGTATTCTAGAGTTTCGGTAAAAGCATATAATTTACAGCAGTATAAAGATAGACATGCAGATATATTTGTTACAGAAATAGCAAAAGGTGATATTGTAATATTTAAGTCTGGAGTTTTGGGTGTTAATTGGCCAGTACATGCAATGATTATAAGTGACTATGATGGTGGGAACAAGGATTTTTTATGTGCGGGGCACACAAATGCACGCAATTACTACCCAATCTTAACCGCTCTTAATGACGGTGCTTATTCGGGTGTGGATTTCTATTTGTTCTAGTGAGGTTTAAATGAAAAATATAAAAACAGGCAAAGTAGTGTTTTTATCCATAGTATTATTTTTTATTTTAGCTATTGTTTTATTTTTTACCGGATTAATTCAAAAGCCGTTAGCGATTCATATGGCTACAATCCACCTTCTAACACATCATTTGGAACACGGGGTTATGGTTTATAAGGATACCGATATGGGGTATTTGTCAAAATATGATGATTACCTGATACGTTTTCAAACGCTGGATGGAGAAAATGTATATGTCAGAATGTCTCCAAGACCATTTCCAATAATTGTTATTAGTGATTCGTTTGATAAATGGCTGGGTTGATATAATTTGACAGAGATATTTAGGTCATACAGCGGGAATTTTAATATCTGATAGGGCGGAGATTTATTTCTCCGCCCTAAAATTATTTCCGTTGATCCTATTATTCATATGGTCAAATGTCGCCCTATTTTTATGAATCTGGTAAAAAATTGTTTCCAAAATCTTCATAAGTGATTCGACGGCGACATACAAATAAGTAGGACAAAACCCATAATGGAGGTGTCGTGGTTGAAAGATAAACATTTTTTAGAAGATCGTAGCGTGGAACTGGCTGAATACCTGATTTCACAGAAAGCAACGGTGAGAAGCACGGCCAAAAAATTTGGAGTCAGCAAGAGTACGGTACATACGGAAGTGATAAATTAGAACGGTTAATATGGGCGATACAGTAAGCGGCCATATAAGCAAATAGGCGGCATAGATCAGCACCGGGAACGGGCTGGCCTATGCCGCTTATTTTGCATTCTGGAGGAAGTGTGGCTACACACTCCGGCAAAATAGGGTTTCCAAAGGGTATCCCTTTGGCACACGACTTTGCTTGCAAAGTGTAGTGTGTTATACGCTCTGTTGGCGTTGCTGCGAAAATGAGGTCGCCAACCGGGAGGGCAAACACATTTGAAGCGGCAGGAAAACAGAACTGTGATTGCGTGGCGTGAAGTCGCAAGCGCAGAACTGGTTTCATTAGCAGACAGGGCGTATATGAAAAAGTTTCTTTTTGGTCGAAATCATTTAAAAATTATGCTACCAACCACTGATTAACATAATTAGTAATTCGATTACTCCAATCAATTTCGTCTTCGGAATGTTCGATTTCATCAATAGCTGTTTGCAAGAATTTTTGTACATCCTGTGGCTGAGGAACGCCATCGCTTGTGTAGGAGTTCTCAATTAACCGCATAAACGAATCAAGTTCCAATGGGACAATCTTCGGCTTGCCTCCATAAGCAGCGATATTTCTGATTTGATTTAAGCCGAAGAAGTGTGCCCATGTTGCTCTGTTAATTGACGGAGCTATGAACAGGCAATAAGTAGTTTTTCCTGTCGCCTTTTGCAACTGAGCATAATGCCGTGTGACTGGCTCTCCCTCAGATTCATACTGCCGCTGTCCCCGTTGCAGGGTAACTTCAACTGAAAGAGCAAAGGTATCATAATCACATTCAATGTCCGGCATATTGCCTTGGGCTGTTGATGTGGGGCGCCCCGAGTCGTCAATCTTGAAATTGCCTTTAATTGTTCCGCCGTCCAACATAGTCATGGCTCGCCATGTGTTCCATTCAAGGAACAAGGGGGCGTCGTATACCTCATCGGACAAAATTTCGTTGTATGTATCAATAACTTCTTGATACAGCGCATAAGACTTTAGTTCCTCAGTCTGCTTTTGGATAATTGCCACTCGTTTTGCTTGAACAGCACTATCACGCAAATCTTTCAGTTCTTCGATTGTTTTTCCAGAAAGTTCTCGTTTAGTATAAGAAAAATGACGCATCAGTGTATCTTCTAAATTACTGCGGTCATCTGTATACAGACGAGGTTGTGCAGGGTCAAACAAATAATTCTTAAATGCGATTACATCATCAATATTGGTAGGCTCTCTTGGGACAGTCTCCAAAATAAAATCGATCTCTGGAATTTTATCTGGAGCGATCTGTATCGACCTACCATCAGAAACAAACATTTCGGTGAAACGGAAATAGCGGAAACACGCATCAGCATAGTCTCTCATGTTGCGCTTTTCTTTGCTGATAAATGACCGCACATCGCTCGTTTTTGATTCTCTGGTTGCTATGTTGCCAGATTCAATTTCAACAGCATAAATTTTGGAGATTTCCCTATTTATGACATCGTCAATAAACCGCTTATACTGCCCCTTATGTTTTTCCTTTTCTTCTCGGAAAGAAATGATTTGATTTTTTACCGCTTCGTAGTTGCGATAGTCCGTCAGTTGCAGTGCAAATATTCTAAATTCATCCGGTGTTAGGTGGTCTAAATCACGGATCAACCGAATGATTTCTAAGTACGGACGCCCCCAAAATGTCCCTTTGATTTTACTTCCCTCTTTGTGATAGGGAGAAGGTAACTGGAATTTTAAGAGCTGCCGCAAAAAGATTTCGTGCGGTCTGTTGCCATGTATAAAAGATTCGCCTGCTTCTGTCAACTGAATTGTTGGAGAAAGATCAACAAACCCCAATCCCTGCGGAGAACGAGTAATACGATCTCGTGCGCTAAATGCAGAATACTTCTTAGAGGTATCTCCCTCAAATGTGGTTGCAGCAGCGAGCGTACGGGCAAATTCTTCCTGTACTTGCTCATTGCCACTCCATGTTTGCCCAGAAAAGTTATCCACCAACAAAGCAATTTCTGGGATTAGCTTTTTCGGTGATCTGGGCGAAGTAGTAAAAAATAATGTGCGACTACTTTTGATTACTCCCATGTTGTACTCCTAATAATTCTTTACAACAATGTGCATTTTGTCATTGTTGAAACGGTTTTTTATGTTAACAGAGTAGTTTTTATAATATTCATCAAAGATATATTCGCCGTAGAGTTCTTCTGTCAATGGTGTTTTTCCAATTACCATCAAAGCACGACATGGCAAATTCCTAAAATCTGCGGCTAATCGTCTGTGTTCAGCTTCATCAAAGCCATTCATCATATCAATGTTTCCATAGTCATTGAACACACAATCATACGGTGGGTCGAGAAAGATAAAGTCATCTTCTTCTGCCATATCAAAGATTTCTTTATAATCAAGATTGAATAACTCTGCTCGCTGTAACAGCTCACTGTGTTGTTGTGTCACTAGTCTGGTATTAAGATTTGGATATCGTCCAAATGGAACATTATATTCGCCATTGTTGTTATAGCGAATCATCCCAGAATAAGCGGTCTTATTGATGAAAAAATATAAAACACCATCTAAAAAGCTATCGTCAGGATGATTAAATAACGCTCTCATGCGATAATATAAATCTTCATTTGCATTGGGAACCCTCTCATCAGGGGCTAATGCTTTCAATCTCTTAAAATCCGCTTGATTAGTCTCATACAGCCGTTGGAGAGTATCAAGTTGTGTACGCATGGTGGGATAGTCATCTCTCAACTGCTGATAGAAAGTCATTAACCGAGCATTAGCATCATTGATAATTGCATTATCGGGCTCGAGATAAAAGAAAACAGCTCCGCCCCCAAAAAAAGGTTCGATATAGCGATTGAAATCATCTGGTATATATTGAAGAAAGCGGGGAATTTCCCTCGATTTTCCTCCACGATATTTCAAAACCGGGTTCATCAGTACACCTCGCTTTCTAAAGTTTGAAAAAAGTAATCAAAATAACCCATTTTTATTGTAACACATAAACCCATCCCCTACAACCAGCATTTTTATTTCCCTGCCTGCTCCATCATCTTCTTCGCCAACTGCTGAAACTGCTCGGTGGTTTCCTCGTCCATCGGAAGAAACTGCCCAATCTGTCCGGCAATCATAGCAGCTACATCGTCCATAGAAAGCAGCTCCTGCTGGTGGTCTTTCATGATTTCCTGCATAGTTTGGAACATAGCGGCGGTCACAGTTTCTCCCGGCTGTTCTCCGCTGTCCATATCTTTCTTAATATCCCGCAGGATAGCAAGAAATACATTCTTGATTTTTTCAATCTCTGCTTCGTGTTTGCCCATCTTCTGTGCGTTTAGAAATTGCAAATCCTGTCTTGCTTCTGCCCGATGTTCCGGGTGTTCTTTCATCAGATCGGACAAGGAAGCCGTTGCCAGTTCAATCAGCTGGTTTCTTGCCATGATACCCTTTGCCGCTGTGTCTTGAAAATAAATCCGTATCAAATCCATCAGTTTCGGGAAGTTCCTGTGTTCCAACAGACAGTTGAGGATTTGCACATCGACTGTACCTGTCACAAGCCCTCTCACAGCTCCCTCGGACAAGCCCAATTCTGAAATATCATAGCTTTTACGGACACTCAAAGTAGACAAACCCAGTATGTAGTCTGTTGATACCTTAAATTCCTTTGCCACGCCTATGAGAATATCGCTGCTGACCGTCTTTGTTTCTCCACTGACAATGCGGCTCAACTGGGAAGCAGATACGCCTATCTTCTTTGCAAGCTGCTTTTGTGTAATGTGGTTACCGTTGCACAAATCAGAAATCCTCTGTCCGGGTGTTCCGGGTAAAGCCATAGATACGCACCTCCTCTGCATACTTCCATTATACAGGGAAATTGCAGAAATGCAATTTTGAAATTGAATATTGTCCTAAAATGCAATTCTCGCAAGATTCCGGGAATTGCATTTTTTTCGTGTAGACTTAGGGTAGTTCATCGATGAGCTGCACCTTGAAAACCGAATGACCGTCCGAAAAGGGATACCCCGGCTGGGGAAGCACCGCAAGGAGCCGGACTTCGGGACAAAATGTCCCGAAGTTCGGGGAGCGTGCCAACGCCGGAACACGCCGCAGGAATGGGGCAGGAAGCCTTTTCGGGGAGAGCGGCAAAGCGAAAAATGGAGGGAACGCATGAGAGATAACCCCTATAAAGACTTGCCGCCGCTGGAACGCAGGCCAGACGGTTCCCTTTACCGCATGACCCCAGCGCAGAGGAAACAGGCGGTCAGCCTGATACGCCGGGAGTGCTGTTGCTGTGAGGACGGGAACTGTATGCTCCTTGACGATGGGGACACCCACACCTGTCCGCAGACGGTTTCTTTCTCGGTCTGCTGTAAGTGGTTCCGCTGGGCAGTCTTGCCGCTGGACGGGACGCTGGAAGCGGAAATTTTCCGGGATAAGGACTTGAAACGCTGTGCGGTCTGCGGCAGAGTGTTCGTCCCAAAGTCCAACCGGGCGAAATACTGTCCCGACTGCGCCGCCAGAGTTCACAGGCGGCAGAAAACAGAAAGTGAACGGAAAAGGAGGTCTTGTGTGGACAGTTAGGGGCTGAAAAGTCCTTGATTTACAAGGCTTTGCAAGCAAAGAACAGGGGCAGGCAATAGGAAAATACCGTCTGCCCCCAAAAACGGGCTTCTAACCGTCCACAAAACACGATATGACAAACACCATTTATATCCATCAGCCGGAAAAGGCGGTCAGCTTTACCCGGCTTCCGAATTTCCTTTTTGAAGCCCCCACATTCACGCCACTGTCCAACGAAGCAAAGGTACTGTATGCCTTTATCCTGCGCCGGACAGACCTGTCCCGGAAAAACGGCTGGGCGGACGAATATGGGCGGATTTACCTCTACTATCCCATCAACGAGGTAGTGGAGCTGCTCCACTGCGGGCGGCAGAAAGCGGTCAACACCCTGCGGGAGCTGCAATATGCCGGACTGGTGGAGATCCAGAAGCAGGGCTGTGGAAAACCCAACCGCATTTACCCAAAATCCTACGAAGCGGTTCCAAGCACCGACTTCAAGAAATCCGGTTATGGAACGCCGGAGAACTGAAAACCGCACTCCACAAGTACGATAATCAATCCTCTTGAAGTACGAAAATCGGACGGTATATAGAAATACAGAGATTAAAACGATTTTATTTATATCTTATCCATTCCCTTCCTATCTGAGATATTTTCTGCGGGATTTTCCTGTGGAAAAATCCCGGAAGGGAACGGAATGGGGAAAGGAGTTTCATGGCACAACACGCAATTTTGCGATTTGAAAAACACAAGGGCAATCCGGCAAGACCGCTGGAAGCCCATCACGAACGGCAAAAGGAACAGTACGCCAGCAATCCCGACATTGACACCAGCCGGAGCAAGTACAACTTCCATATCGTTAAGCCAGAGGGCAGGTACTACCACTTCATTAAAAGCCGCATTGAACAGGTTGGCTGCCGCACCCGCAGGGACAGCACCCGGTTTGTGGATACGCTGATTACCGCCAGCCCGGAATTTTTTAAGAAGAAGTCCCCAAAGGAGATACAGGAATTTTTCCAGAAGGCGGCTGATTTCTTAATCGGGCGGGTAGGGAAAGAAAATATCGTGTCGGCGGTGGTACACATGGACGAGAAAACGCCCCACCTGCATTTGGTCTTTGTCCCGCTGACAGAGGACAACCGCCTGTG
>CACXEO010000015.1 GCA_902766785.1 Oscillospiraceae bacterium
AAATAGTATTAAACGCGCCGAAAACGGCGCAATTATTCAGTGTGTATTTTTTGTTACACGGGGGGAAAAACGCTGTTTTTCTTTTTTGTAATAAAAAATAGTGTTTGAATGCGCCTTAACATGTGCAGAAATCAAGGTGTATTTTATGTTACCGGTGTGGAAAAGCTTCCGCTTTTCTTTTGTGTAAGAAGAACCTCACGGCACGTTCGGAAGCAAAGCTTCCGGTGCCTGAGAGAACCTTGTTGCTTGCCGGTGGCTTGCTATAAAAATATGATATGCTGATTTGCCGAAATCTTGCCGGTGGATTTTATTGTTGAAAGTTTCAGAAGGATGGGAGGAACATTTGTGAAAAGACAAGCCTGTTCGGAGGCGAAAAATTACTGGAAGGTTTTTGGCATCGCCGTCCTGATCGCCACCCTTTTCTTCCTGCCGTATACCATTATGGATCAGGGGCTTTTTATTTATTACGGGGACTTCAACGTCCAGCAGATACCCTTTTACAAATTGGCACATGAAGCTGTCAGAAGCGGCAGCCTGGGCTGGAACTGGATGACAGACCTGGGGGCGAACTTCATTGGCTCCTATTCTTTTTATCTGCTGGGCAACCCGTTTTTCTGGCTGGCCATTCCGTTCCCGACTGAATTTGTACCCTATTTGATGGCGCCGCTGATGATCCTCAAGCTCGCTTGTTCGGCGGTTACCGGATATGCATTTATCCGGCGTTTCACCAAAACGGCGCAGTTTGCCATGATCGGCGGTCTGCTCTACGCGTTTTCTGGCTTTAATATCTACAATATTTTCTTTAACCATTTCCTTGAAGTAGCGGTCTTTTTTCCGCTTTTGCTGATTGCGCTGGAAGAATTTATCATTAACCGGCGGCGCTGCGTCTTTGCGCTGACGGTCTGTCTCTGTGCGGTGGTCAATTATTATTTTTTTGTTGCGGAGGTTATCTTCACCGTCCTCTATTTTCTCATTCGTCTGACCTCGCCGGAATTTCGCAGCGGGGTGACGGTCAAAAATTTTCTTCTGTTGGGGATGGAAGCCGTTCTCGGGTTTCTGGGTTCCATGTTTATCCTGCTGCCGTCAGTGCTGGCGCTGATGGGGAATTACAGGATTACCGAACATCTGAGCGGCTTTAATCTGATTCTGTACGACCGGGTGCAGCGGTACGGCTTGATTCTTGAAAGCTTATTCTTCCCGCCGGACATGCCCGCACGCCCCAACTTTTTTCCGGATTCCGCCTCAAAGTGGGCTTCGGTTTCGGCCTATCTCCCTTTATTCAGCCTGTCGGCGGTCATTGCCTATTTCCGCAGCAAAAAGGCTCGCTGGATTAAGCTCCTCCTCGCGTCCTGCGCGGTGATGGCGTTTGTCCCTGTTCTCAACAGTATGTTCCAGCTCTTCAATTCCCAGTACTATGCCCGCTGGTTTTTTATGCCGATTTTGATTATGGCGCTTGCAAGTGCCCTGGCGCTTGAGGACACAAACCTTAACTACAGCTATGGCGTCCGGGTAACGGTAGTTTTTATGCTCTCCTTTGCCATGATCGGTGTTCTTCCCAAGCTGGAAGACGGCGAACTGGTCTTTTTCCAGATGCCTGCTTACCCGGAGCGATTCTGGGCTTACGTTCTTTTCGCGTTCGCCGGTATTTTTGTGGCGTGGTTAATCTGGAAGCTCTTTCGAAAGGATCACGGGTATGGGTCAAAGCTCCTGGTCGCTGTCTCAGTGATGTCGGTCATCTACTCAGCCCTTCTCCTGGGACTTGGGAAAGGGAACCAGGAAGAGGTGCATAATATCGTAGACCTAGGGCTGAACGGCAAGGAAAATATCACCATGCCGGTAGAAGGAACAGGTTTTTATCGGATTGATATTTACGAGGGGCTGGATAACTACGGCATGTTCTGGAACATGCCGAGTATGCGCACCTTCCACAGTATTGTCCCCGCTTCGATCATCAATTTTTATCAGGCAATGGGGCTTGACCGGGGCGTGGCTTCCCGCGCCGATATTTCACGGCTTGCGCTGCGGGCTCTCTTTTCAGTCAAGTACATCTTTGCATCGGAGAAAGCCGACGCGCCCGATCTGCCGAACTACACCCTGACCGGGAACCAGAATGAGTTCGACATTTACGAAAATGAGGATTATATCCCTATGGGATTTGCCTATCCTTACTATATCACCCAAAAGACCTTTGAAGATTACCCTGAGACGATGCGGGACCGTCTTTTGCTTAAGGCTGTTATGCTAAGCGATGAACAGATTGCAAAATACAGCGGTTTGTTAGAAGAACTTCCGCAGGATGAAATGCCGCTGGCCACCAATGAGGAAATGCGGAAGGACTGCGCCGTTTTGCGTGAAAACAGCGGAAGCTCCTTTACGTATGACAATTCAGGCTTTACCTCAAAAATAACGCTGGAACAGGAAAACCTTGTTTTCTACAGCGTTCCGTATGAAAGCGGCTGGACGGCGACGGTTAACGGCGAACCGGCTGAAGTGGAACAGGTGAGTGTCGGTTTTATGGCGGTGCGCGCTCCGGCGGGGGAAAATACCATCCGGTTTGAATACCGCACGCCCGGCCTCTCTGTGGGGATTCTTGTCAGCCTCGGCGCCGGGATTTTCCTGCTGGGTTACTGCCTTGCTGTCTGGCGGTACCGGAAAAAACATCCGGAAAACCGGGTGCGCCCGTATCAGCACCGCCTGTTTGTTGGGGACGATGAACCGGTAAAGGCGGCTGAGGCGTACCAGCGGTATATTTCAGTGCAGATCCCTGCTCAAGATGAAGCAGGGGAAGAGCCGGGGAAGAAATAGCCCCTTTGGTTGAAGTTTCTCTGTTTTTATGCTATACTATCACCGTTGTAAACTGGGCGGAAAGTGCCGCCTGTTTTCCGGTCGATTGAATGGAAGATGGAGGATGTTCAAATGATAAAGTTTTTAAAAATATTTGAAAAGTCCGTCATCTTTGCGGTGAAGGCAGGCCTGTTTTTAGTCCTGTTCGTCACCTTTTACGGGCTATTTTCCATGGTGGCGCCGCAGTTGCTGCGGCCCAGCCGTACCATGTTTATCACGTTGACTACCTATCTGCTTGCTGCCCTGCTGTTTCTGCGGATTTACGGCGGAATCCCGCTGGGAATCAAAAAGAGCAAGGACATTATTGCTTCAGTGGCGCTCGCCTCGTTTTTTACAGACATCGTGGCCTTTGTAGAGCTTGTTGTCATGAGCGAATTTAAAATTATTTTTGACTTCTATATGCTTTTCATCGTCTTTTTCATTCAGCTGCTGCTGGTGATCGTCGGCACCTACTTTGGGAACTGGCTTTTTTTCAAGCTGCATGACCCGGAGAAGAGTATCCTTGTGTATGCTGATGAAGACGCCGCGCGGGAGTTTCTCTCCAAGGTGAGGCGGTACCGTAAGCAGTGGGACGTGGATTTTTCCCTGTCCTATGAAACCGAAAACCTTTATAAGCGGCTTTATCCTTATAAGACGGTCTTTCTGATGGGGCTTCCCGCGGGCATCCTTTCAGAAACGGTTGAGTTTTGCTATAAATACACCAAGAACGTTTATGTTGTCCCGCGTCTTTCAGACGTTATCATGAAAAACAGCAAAACCGTTGTTGTGGATGATAAAACGGTTTATGCTTCTTATGTTTCATCGCTTTCCACCGAACAGAGAATTGTAAAACGGATGCTCGACCTCTTTATCTCACTTGTTGGGGTTATACTGGCGAGCCCCTTTATGGCTGTCTGTGCGTTGGCGGTTAAGCTCTGCGACGGCGGCCCGGTTTTTTACAAGCAAAAACGTGTAACAGAAAACGGCAGAGAATTTTCCGTCCTCAAATTTCGCACCATGATTGTGGACGCGGAGAAAAAAAGCGGCTCTGTTTGGGCTGCGAAGGATGATGACCGCATCACCCCGGTGGGGAAGGTGCTGCGCAAACTCCGGCTGGACGAGCTGCCGCAGCTGTTCAATATCCTCCACGGGGAGATGAGCATTGTCGGTCCGCGGCCTGAGCGGGAGGAGCTTATCCGCGAGTTTGAGAAACAATACCCTGAGTTCCGCTACCGGCTCAAGGTCAAGGCGGGGCTTACGGGACTTGCCCAAATTATGGGGAAATACAATACAACCCCTCTTGATAAGTTGATGATGGATTTGGAATACATTGAAAATTACTCCATCTGGCTTGACTTGAAACTGATTTTTCAAACCTTCAAGGTTTTCTTTAAGTCAGACAGTACGGAGGGTGTCGTCTCTGCTGAAGCGGAGGAGATTAAAGAGGAGCCTTGACGGCTCCTTTTGGTATATGTGGAAAGGCGTTTTGTGCTTATAACTGAAAAAATTTTGGAGGGTTCAACAGAAGCGCCAAAGCCGCCGAAATACCGTTAACTGTAATTGATGCGTAATGGTTTTATTTTGTATTGCTGCGCAAAGAGCCGTTTAAAAATAGCACTGTGGACTGTTTTTGAAGTTAAATTACAACATGGCTGAGGAGGGTAACCCTTGAATATCCTTGTTATTTTTTCTGACCAGCAGCACAAATATGCCCTGGGAAAACGGGACGAAACATTCATCACGCCTAACTTGGACAGGCTCTGTGACGAAGGCGTTCTGTTCCAGAATGGCTATTCCAATAACCCGGTCTGCGGGCCTTACCGCGGCTGCCTGATGACCGGCCAGTTTACCAGCCGGAGCGGGATTACCCACAACGGCGACCCTTTGCCGGAAGACGTTCTTCCGCTGGCGCAGGCCTTGCGCGGCAGCGGGTACCAAACCTGTTTTGTCGGTAAATGGCACCTGGGATCGGAGGGGGACAACAGTATCCCGGAAGAGCAGCGGGGCGGCTTTGAGCATTTTGTGGGCTACCAGTGTTATAACGGCTTTGATCCGAACCCGCCTTACAACAACGACGTTTTCTTTTACGATGAACAGAATGTGCGCCATTCCTACAAGAAGCACCGAACTGAGGTGACCACCGACCTTGCGGTGGAAAAACTGCGCCTGATGTGCCGGGAAAAACGGCCTTTTTTTGCGGTGGTGGGCTACCAGGCGCCGCATTACCCGGAGCAGCCGTCGCCGGAATACGCCGCTTTATATGAGGGCGTGGAGTTCAATAAAACACCGGATTATGAAGAAATAGACCCTTATACCCCTACCTTCAGCCCCCGCAGCCCCCGCCCGTTTGAAAACTGCCCGGATTACCGGCGGTACGGCGGGAATATGGCGGAATATAAACGGCTTTATGCCGCGCTTTGCACCCAGGTTGACGCCGGCGTAGGGCGGATTATTGGCACCTTAAAAGAGCTCGGCGTTTATGACGATACGCTGATTATTTATACCTCCGACCATGGGGATATGCAGGGGAGCCACGGCTTGAAAAACAAAGGGTATCCGTATGAAAAATCGGCCGGGGTGCCTTTTGTTGTCCGCTGTCCCGGCGGCAGGAAAGGCATCGTGAGCGATGTGCTCGTTTCCGCAGTCGATATTTACCCCACCGCACTGGAGGCCGCCGGTGCAAAACGCCATGAAGGGCTCGACGGGTGCAGCCTTTTGAAATATCTCAAGGGGGAAGAAAGCAAGGTTCAGGATTACATTATTTCGGAATACGCGCTGGATGGCTCCTGGCGGATGATCCGTACCCCCAAATATAAGCTGGTCTGCACCCTGGATGATTACAGTCCGCTCGCGCTCTACGACATGGAGCAGGATGAGTATGAGATGGGCGATCTCAAGGAGCTGCCGGAGTACGCGGATGTTATACGAGAGCTGACCGCGGTTCTCAAAGAAAAGACCTTTGTGGTAAAACCGCGTGTCATCAGTGACCCGGATAACCCGCTCAAGCAGAGTAATTCTTAATTTTGAGAGTAACATGATAAAGATAAAAGGCAGGGTGCGCCCACACCGGGGACGTCCTGCCTTTTGTGGGAACAAGGAGGAACCGCGTGATAAAACGAAAGAAAGGAACGGTGCCGGGCATAAAAGGCTGCTTTTCCGTGGCTTTTTGTGCGGCGCCCGTATTGGTTAATGGGTTTGATGAAGGTTAAACTGCCCGGGATTGGAATGAGAATGGTTAAAACGGTCATTGCCGCGTTTCTCAGCGCAATGATTGGCTTCCTGCGGGGCCAGCCGCCTTTTTACAGCATGATTGCGGCCATCCTCTGTATGCAGAAAGACCGGCAGAAGGGGGTACAGCTTGCCGTCAACCGCACAATCGGTACGCTGATCGGCGGTGCATTCGGGCTGGCCCTCCTTCTCATTGAGCAGAACACCCCTCTTAAAGCGCTCACGCCGTTTTATTACCTGGTCGTCTCCCTCTGCATCATCCCGTTGATCTATATTACGGTATTGATTAGAAAGCCTTCCGCAAGCTACATCACCTGTGTGGTTTTCCTGAGCATCACCGTTTCCCATGTGACTGACGTGAACCCTTATCTCTTTGTCTTTAACCGGGTGCTGGATACCCTTGTCGGCATCTTTTTAGCCCTGGCGGTCAATAAAATAATCCCATACCGCAACCGGGAAAAAGAATAATGGTTCGATTCTTTTCACCAAAAAATACCTTCATGCATAAGTTGTAGTACGGGCAACAAACCCGTGGAGATGGAGGCATTTAAAATGTGTGATAACAATTGGCTTGGCAGTTCCTGTTCCGGCGGTCAGGGCATAGAAGGCAGCGTGACTGGCTTTGTTCCGGTAACCTTTTCCTATAATGTCAGCGCGGGCGATGCCGTAATGTCTAATAACGACGGTATGGATTCCGGCTGCGGCTGCGGCAATAACTGGGGTAATGACCGCGACCGCTGGGGTTGCGGCTGCCGACGCAGCTGCGGCTGTGGCTGCCGCCGTTCCCGTTGCTGCTGGTAAGAGAAATATTTTTTACCGCTGCAAAACGAGTTAAAAGGTTTACAGGGGATGGCTGTCAAATCATCTTGGGCGCGTTTGTGCGCCCACTACTTAAAAACATCACCATTGAATGCCAAAGGCGCGGGATCCCCGCGCCTTTTTATTTATCCCTGTTACCGTACAATTTACGCTGACGTTTTTTCATGGATTCTCGAAATGACTCACTGATTCGAACCCGGATACACTCACTACAAAGTCCTGCCGAAGTAATGGTAATTTTTTCTAGAAGGCAGCGTCCTTCCTGCTCATAAATACAGTCTTCTTTTTCACAGTACATATAATTCACCTCTTACTATTATTTTATATTATTATCTAACATAATTCAATATTAAATATCAAAAAATAGTATTATCTTTTTAAGAGGTGATATCTATGAGACCTTTAAAAACAAATGTCAGCATTACGCTGGATGAAGATATTATTGAATTGGTAAAAGAACTGTCCGAAGAGGAAGACCGTTCCTTTTCGCAGTATATTAACATGGTGCTCAAAGAACACTTAAAAAGAAAGGGTAAATATCCAAAGTCAGAATAAAAAAGCTCCGCCTTTTGGCGGAGCTTTTTTAATTTATTGAACCATAGCCTCCTTGTAAAAGGGGCCTTGAAGCAGTTTGGCCGTAGAGCGTGCCGCGCGGGTCAGCTGCTTCGGTTTAAGGCCATGCCGGTATCGCGAATTGTTAGGCCTGGCCATGGGCGGCTTTGAGGGCAGCGTCCAGATCCTCAAGGATGTCGTCAATATTTTCAAGGCCGACCGAGAAACGAATCATACCTCCGTTGATACCGGCTGCAACCAGCTGTTCGTCGGTGAGCTGGCGGTGGGTCTCGCTGGCCGGGTGCAGCACACAGGTACGGATGTCCGCGACATGCACTTCGTTCGAGGCAAGGTGCAGGGAATCCATAAATTTCGCGGCGGCGGGCCTGCCCCCTTTGATGATAAAGGAAATTACGCCGCTGCAGCCTTTGAGGTATTTTTGAGCCAGCGCATAGTTCGGGTCGGACTTAAGGCCGGGGTAGATGACCTTTTCAACCGCCGGGGAATCTTCCAAATACTTTGCAACCTTCATGGCGTTTTCACAGTACTGCTTCATCCGGACAGGAAGCGTCTCCAGCCCAAGGTTGAGCAGGAACGCCGAGTGGGCGGCAGGGTAAACGCCGAAGTCCCGCATGAGCTGCATCCGGGCTTTGATGATGTAGGCCATTTTGCCATAGGACTCGGTATAGGAGATGCCGTGGTAAGACTCGTCCGGTTCGGTCAGCTCCGGAAAGCTCCCATTCGTCCAGTCAAATTTACCGCTGTCAACAATCACGCCGCCGACCTGCAACGCATGGCCGTCCATGTATTTGCTGGTAGAGTGGATGACGATGTCCGCCCCAAATTCAAACGGCTTGCAGAGAACCGGAGTTGCGAAGGTGTTGTCAATGATGAGTGGGACACCCATTTCGTGCGCAATTTTTGCAAAGCGTTCAATATCGAAGACGGTCAGCGCAGGGTTTGCAATGGTCTCGCCGAAGACCAGTTTGGTATTCGGCTTAAATGCGGCTTTAATTTCCTCGTCGCCGGAAGCGGCGTCCACGTAAATGCACTCAATGCCGAGCTTTTTCAGGGTATAGGAGAAAAGGTTGATGGTACCGCCGTAAATCTGCGGGGTGCTGATGATGCTGTCCCCCGCCTGGCAGATATTCAGAATGGATAAAAGGGTCGCCGCTTGGCCAGAGGTAGTGCACATCGCGCCAACGCCGCCCTCCAACGCCGCAATTTTCTCCTCCACGGCCATAACTGTTGGATTGCCGAAACGGGAGTAGCAAAGCCCTTTTGTGGGGTCGTCAAAAATCGCGGCGACCTCCGCCGCGGAGTCGTACACATAAGTTGTACTCTGCACAATAGGAAGAACACGCGGCTCCCCGTTTTTAGGCGTATAACCCGCATGCAGGCATTTAGTTTCGTCTCTCATTGTTTTCCCTCCGTTTTATACTCAAACTGTACCGGGCAGGAAACCCTGCGGCACACGCCTGCGCAAGACAGGCTGTGCACAAAAGGTGTGCCGGTTTCTCAAGGCGGCAGACAATCTGCGTTGTTAATCATATCTATCGCACCGGAACCAGGCCTTTCGTCGAGGAGTTTGGCCCGCGTTCAAATGAAGCACAGCGGCAACTTACCGTTATGAACTGCCGCTGCCTAAAAACGCTTTGCATTATCCGGTAAATAGGGCTTTTTTCGTTTTTATTATTTCGCGGCTACAAACCCCACCTTGCGGTAGACCTTGCTCAGGGTTCTTTGAGCAATCCGCTGGGCCTTTACCGCACCCTCGGAGTAAACGCGCTCCAGATAGGCTTTGTCGGCCATCAGGCGTTTGTGTTCATCGCGCACAGGCTTCAGATGGTCGCTGACCGCTTCGCCCACGGCAAGCTTGAAATCCCCGTAGCCTTTGCCCTCGAACTCTTTCTCAACTTCGGCCAGCGTTTTTCCGGTGATGACGGAGTAGATAGTCATCAGGTTGTTTACGCCGTCTTTGCCCTCCGCGTAGCGGATACAGGAATCAGAATCGGTCACAGCGCGTTTGAATTTGCGGATAATGACGTCCGGCTCATCCAAAATGGTGATAAACCCGTTGGGGTTTTCGTCCGACTTGGACATTTTCTTTGTGGGGTCGGCCAGCGACATAATTTTCGCGCCAATCTTCGGAATATACGGTTCCGGCAGGGTAAAAGTATCACTGTAGGTGTTGTTGAAGCGCACGGCAATGTCCCGGGTGATCTCCAGGTGCTGCTTCTGGTCCACGCCAACCGGAACCAGGTCCGCCTGATAGAGAAGGATATCCGCCGCCATCAGCGCAGGATAGGTGAAAAGCCCGGCGTTGACGTTGTCAGCGTGTTTTGCGCTCTTGTCTTTGAACTGGGTCATCCGGGAGAGCTCCCCAAACTGGGTGTAGCAGGATAAAACCCAGGCAAGTTCGGCATGCTGGGGAACCTGGCTCTGGATAAAAGTCAGGCTTTTCTCCGGGTCGATCCCGCAGGCGAGAAGGGTGGCGAAAGCCGATAAAATTTGTTGGCGGAGCTTTGCGGGCTCCTGCCGCACAGTGATGGAATGCAGGTCGGCAATCATGTACGCACAGTCGTACTCCTCTTGGAGGACGACCCAGTTTTTGATGGCGCCCAGATAGTTTCCCAGCGTGAAGACGCCGGTCGGCTGGATGCCGCTCAGGATTACTTGTTTACGGTTTACAGTCTGCTCCACGGTTTCTATCTCCTTTGGGGCTTATAATAGGATTGGTTACAGCGCATGGGTCATTTCGCCCAGAATTTTAATCCCGGTCTCGATCTGCTCTTCACTCGGCATTGAGAAGTTGAGCCGGAACGAGTGGGAGATCATTGTCTCCTCGTGGGGGAGGAATGCGCTTCCCGGGACGACGGCGACCTTTTTCGCGACAGCGTCACGGGTAAACTGCATCATGTCAACGTCCTCCGGCAGGGTTGCCCAGAGGAAAAGGCCGCCCTGCGGACGGGTAAAGGTGACGCGCGGATCAAAATATTTGTCCATCTGCTCCAGCATGAAAGCGCATTTGCGGCGGTAAAGGGCACGCAGGCGCTCTAAATGAGCGTCAAAATCATATTTGGTGACAAAATTATAGGCAATCATCTGGGCCAGGATGTTGGTGTGTACGTCGTTGACCTGCTTTGCAACGACCACCTTGGCGCAAATTTCTTTCGGCAGGCTTAAAAAACCGACCCTGATGCCGGGGGAGAGTACTTTGGAAAAACTCCCTGCGTAGATAACAATGCCGTCGGTATCCAGCGACTTGATGGTCGGCACATCCTCGCCCTCAAACCGCAGGGCGCCGTATGGGTTGTCCTCCAGAATCAAAACGCCATACTTTTTGCAGAGCTCGTAAACTGCTTTCCGTTTCTCAAGGGTAGCGGTGATTCCCGATGGGTTCTGGAAAGTCGGGATGGTATAAAAAATTTTGACGTTCTTTTCGGTTTTCAGCGCCTTTTCAAGCTGCTCCAGGTTGACGCCGTCCCCGTCCAGGTCAATCCCCACAAGGTTTGTGTTATAGGCTTTGATGGCGTTGAGCGCGCCGACGAAGCTTGGATTTTCACACAGCACGGTGTCCCCCTCGTTGCAGAGAACTTTGCAGGTCAGGTCGATTCCCTGCTGCCCGCCGGTGACAATAATTGCGTCGTCCCGTTCGGGGTTGAAGCTGCCGATTGCGGGGAGAAGGGTCTCCTTCACATAATTGCGGAGCGGGAGATATCCTTCAGTGATGTTGTACTGAAGCGCCTCAACCGGCTCGTTTTTGAGGATGTCTGCGGTAATCTGCCGCACGGCCTCCACTGGGAACGCATCGGGAGAAGGATTCCCGGCTGCGAATGAGATAACGGCGGGATCGGCGGTCAGTTTGAAAATTTCACGAATCGCCGAAGCTTTGATGGTCTTAATACGCTCTGAGAACTGGTATTCCATTGACTGGAGCCTCCTTGATGGTTTGTAATTGTGTTGATATGTCTGTCAGGACTTTGCCTTTATTTTTTTCTTGACGTTCTTTTCGTGTTCAGCAATTTTTTTCTTGTCAGTTACCTGGTTTCTGGCGATGGCGTCGTATACCTTTTGAACGTCTACCTTGTTGTCAGCGCCGTAAGCTGGTTTTTTCAGAAGTTTTTTAAACTGTTTCGCCGTATAAACGGGTGCGTTTCGGGGGCAGTAAAGGTCGGTTTTCGCAGCGAAGACGACAACGCCCTCCACGTTGACCCGGTATATGCTTTCTTTCCGGAACAGGTGCCGGATATTGTCCGTATGGGTTTTATTCTGCTTGAGGGGGTTGTAATGGTAGTTGCGGTCGTCCCCCAGCACCTGCAGCCACTTTTCTTCTGCGGGGTTCCCGTAGACTGAGCCCGCCCAGTTTTTGGTTTCAATTACCATAACGCCGAACGGTGCAATCAGGATGTGATCGATCTGGGTAGTTTCATCGTACAGAGGGAGGTAGACGTCGTTTAAAATTTTAACGTCGTTAAAGCGGGCATACTTTTTTAGGATTTTGGTAACCTTGCGCTCCCCCTTCTTTCCAAGCTTCTGGGTGTGTTTTTTCTTGCTGCGCAAAACAAGGGCAATCACCCCGCCAATGATGAGGATGACGACACACGCGGCAAGTGCGATAATGGTATTCTGGTCCATATACGGCAGACGCTCCTTTTAAATAAAAATTTTAAACGGCAAAAATGCGGCAGGGAATCAAAAGCTCGGCTAAAACAGAAAACGGCTAAAAATAAGGTTGAGTTATGAAAGCCCTTAGCTTGAACGGTGTATGGAACAAGCTAACGTTTTAAAAATTTCCAGAAAAAGCGGGAACTAAAAACAAGCGGTTTGTTTTTTATGTAAAACTGCCACTTTTCTAAATGGACGATTAAGCGCAGCGTGAAAACTTGCTTTTATTTGCGTAAAAGCAAAGCGTATTCTGTCCCGCCCGGTCAGTAAAATACCACTCGGTTTCTGTTTCGGCAAATGTACTTTTAAAAACTAATTTTTATTCTAGCACAAAACTGTATAAATGTACAAGGGAAGAACATACTATTGTTGCGGAAACTCGTTGTCCGGGCGGATATGCGCTTTTCCGTCTCCGTTTGGAGAATGAAAACCCTGTCCGCCGGGAAGATTACATCCCGCAGTAAAGCAAATCTATTTTGATAGCGCTGGAAGACAGGTTCGGCGCGTTAGACTATCGTTAAAGGAGTAAAAGGCTATGTTGGATAAAATTGCATTGGCACTTGTCATCATCGGCGCAATTAACTGGGGTTCTATTGGTATTTTCCAGTTTGATATTGTGGCCTGGATTTTTGGCGGCCAGGGTGCAGTCGTCAGCAGAGTTATCTATACACTGGTAGCTCTTGCCGGCCTGTGGTGTATCTCCCTCTTTTTCCGCCACAACGACACCCTTCCCTCGGGCGACTAATAAAACCACGCTTTTTCAGCTTGACAGCCTGAGTGAACTGTGTTAGAATAGTGTAAATCTAAAACGCTGTGAAAAAGACAACAGTTTTACTTTCCCGCGTTCCAGAGAGCTGCCGGTTGGTGTAAGGCAGCCGCGGCGGTAAAGTCTGATCCCTTTTGAGCGGAGCGGCTGAAAAGCAAATTAAGCCGCTACGGTTTGCACCGTTAACGGCATAGGGCTTATTGGAGCCTGAAAAGCGGGCGCGTTATTATGTATGCGCCAATTTGGGTGGTACCGCGGGAATTAGCTCTCGTCCCATTGTGGACGGGAGCTTTTTGTATTTTTGAATATAATGTACTTTGGCCGGAAAAAGCCATGATAACTGGTTTGCGTAATAACCTGTATTGGTTTTGCGGCACAGAGGCATTTTATTATAACCGTTTATTAAACTGCTTAAAAAAGGGGGATCATTATGGAAAACCAGGTCGTGCAGATTGCAGAGCGAATTAAAGGGATGCGGCTCATTATGGAGCTTACAATTGAGGAAATGGCGCGAATTACAGATACCACGGTTGAAGAATACACAGCCGCTGAAAGCGGGCAGAGTGATTTTTCGTTTACTTTCCTGTATAAATGCGCTAAGACGTTTGGCCTTGATTTAGCAGAGCTTTTAACGGGGGAAGCGCCTCACCTTTCTCAATATTCCATTGTCCGTAAAGGCCACGGACTTCCCCTTGAGCGCCGTCAAGGGTTCAAATACCAGCATTTGGCGTCATTTTTTAAAGATAAAGTCGCGGAGCCGTTCTTTGTTACCGCAAAGTATGACCCCGCGCAGGACAGCAACAGCATTGAATTGTCTACTCATGAAGGGGAAGAGTTTGACTACATACTCAAAGGAACGCTGATCTTCCGCTATGAAGACCACATTGAGGTGCTCCATGAAGGGGACGCCGTCTATTATAATTCCGGCCGCGGCCATGGTATGATCGCCGCCGACAGCGCCGACTGCGATTTTTTGGCGATCATCCTGGAAAAGAAGGAGGACAAATAAGAATATGGGCAGAATCTATGAAAAATTTGTCACGGTGGAGGAAGATAGCCAGGGCCGCTTGTTGAACCTTGAATTCCATCCGCCGGAAAACTTTAACTTTGCTTTTGACGTCATGGACACCCTTGCGGAGAAGGAACCAAATAAAAAGGCGCTTGTCTGGGTAAGCAAGGAAAAGGAAAATATAAACTTCACCTTTGAACAGCTCCGGGAATATTCCTCCAGGGCGGCCAACCTTTTTAAAAGCAAGGGAATTAAGAAAGGCGACCGGGTTATGCTGGTTCTCAAACGCCATTACCAGTTCTGGTTTGCAATTCTTGGCCTGCATAAACTGGGAGCGGTTGCAATCCCGGCGACAAACCAGTTGATGAAAAAGGATTATACGTACCGGTTCAATGCGGCAGGTGTTTCAGCGGTTATCGCCACTCAGGACGACGGTGTGCCGGGCCACATTGAAGAAGCTCTTCCCGAAAGCCCTACGGTACATACGAAGCTGATTGTCAATGGTTCGCGTGAAGGCTGGGACAGTTTTGACGCCCTGCTTGAAGAGCAGTCCCCTGTGTTCGAGCGCCCGGCCGGGGAAGAAGCAACTTTGATGTCCGACCCGATGCTGATGTATTTTACATCTGGTACAACAGGTTACCCCAAAATTGCTTCCCATGACTTTGGCTATGCGCTCGGCCATTTTGTCACCGCACATTATTGGCACAACGTCGACCCGGACGGAATCCATTTTACCATTTCCGATACCGGCTGGGGCAAGGCGGTCTGGGGCAAACTGTACGGCCAGTGGCTGAGCGAAACGGCGGTTTTCGTTTACGACTTCGACCGCTTCCATGCGGACGACATCCTGCCGCTTTTTGCGCAGTATAACATCACTACCTTTTGTGCGCCGCCGACGATGTACCGTTTCTTTATCCAGGAGGATCTCGGCAAATACGACCTTTCTTCCCTCAAGTACTGCACCATTGCGGGCGAGGCTTTAAACCCGGAAGTTTTCAATAAATTTTACCAGTACACCGGACTGAAACTGATGGAGGGCTTCGGTCAGACTGAAACCACCCTGGTGATCGCCAATTTAGTTGGAACGGAGCCGAAACCCGGTTCAATGGGCAAACCAAATCCGCAGTTCGATGTTGATCTCATCAACTCTGAAGGTGAGACAGTCCCGCCTGGTGAGGTTGGCGAAATTGTCATCCGCACCGGCGAGAAAAAGCCGTTCGGTTTGTTCTCCGGCTACTACCGCGATGAGGAAAAAACAAAAGAAGCCTGGCACGATGGCGTCTACCACACCGGCGATATGGCCTGGCGGGATGAGGACGGTTATTTCTGGTACATGAGCCGTACGGACGACGTCATCAAAAGCTCGGGCTACCGCATTGGGCCGTTTGAAATTGAGAGCGTGCTGATGGAGCATCCGTCCGTTGTTGAATGCGCGGTTACCGGCGTTCCGGACCCGCTCCGCGGCTTTGCCGTTAAAGCGACAATTGTTTTGGCAAAAGGATACACCCCTTCTGAAGAACTGAAAAAGGAGCTTCAAAAATTTGTCAAAGACGCAACGGCGCCGTATAAATACCCCCGCGTGGTCGAATTTGTGGAAGAACTTCCCAAAACGATCAGCGGAAAAATCAAACGCGCGGAAATCCGCAGCGGCGACCAGGCGGGCCGTTAATTGAACAGGTTCCAGGTATTGGAAAGGGCGGCAATTCACTTGCCGCCCTTCCTTTTTTATTTTGCGGGGAACACCCGGTTAGATAAGTTTTGTATCTAAGCCTTTTATTGTTTCTCTAGCAGTAGGGGTGTATGATAAAGTTGAAAATAAAAATGGATTTCAGAACGCCTGCCGGTGCAAAAAATATGGAGCATTTTATGTTGCCGGTTTGGAAGGAATCATGCGTTTCTTTTGTGAAAGAAGAAACAGTGTAACATTTTTGATAAAAAAGAGACTTAATACCAGAAGGGAGGGAAGGGCCATGCAGGATATGGAAGAACTGTACCTTGCGCACAGGCAGGCAGTTTACAGCTTCCTGCTCAGCCTGGCCCGCGACCCATCCCTTGCCGAAGACCTGCTGTCAGAAACGTTCTTGCAGGCCATCCGGTCGGCGGGCAGCTTCCGGGGTGAGTCGTCGGTCCGGACCTGGCTGTGCGGAATCGCCCGGAACGTCTGGCTCAGGCAGCTGCGCGGCAAAAGGGAACTGCTGGAGTATGACGACCGGCTTGCCTGTTATGTCGGGGGCGATATGGACGACCGGCTGGCCGCCGCGCAGGCTGTCAGCCGGGTAAAGGAGCTTCTTTCTCAAAAGGATGAACGGACCCGGAAAATTGTACAGATGAGACTAGAACTCTATTCCTACAGTGAAATTGCCGAACGGATTGGGGTTTCAGAAAATTCGGCCCGGGTCATAGAATTCCGTGTCCGAAAATGGATGAAAGATATTTTAGCAAAGGAGGGACTGCTGGAATGAACGGAAGGGAACAGATTTCATGCGACGTCTGCCTGGACCTGATCCCGCTTGTGCGGGACGGGGTGGCGAGCGCGGACAGCGAAGAGCTGGTGCAGAACCACATCCAAACCTGTAATGCCTGTAAAGGCGTGCTTGAAAGCGGCGGGACGCTGGAGCATTCGGCGATAGACGATAAAAGGGTTCTGCAGCGGATCAAACTCGGCTTTTTCTGGGCGGGGATGATGACCCTTTTTGCCGCCGTGATCTTTGGCGCGGCGCAGACCCTTTCCTTCGGAATGTTTTACAATATCATTATCATGCCGTTAGTGGGGGCGCTGGGGAGCTTCCTGTTTGGGAAGCGGTGGTATCTGCTCCCTGCGGGCGTATTTCTTCTAACACCTCCGCTTTCCATTGCAGTTGAGATATGCAGGAGCGGCTGGGAAACAGCAATGGATCAATGGGGGGGCGTATTAATATTTGCGCTGATTTATGCATTGCTGGTAATGGCCGGTACTGCAATTGCGGCGCTGTTTCGCTTCGCTTTCCGGAAGGAGGAAAAATGATGACAAAGAGAAGACGTCTGCTTAAAATCGGTGCCGCCCTGCTCGGTGCCGGAATGATAGCCTTTTTGCTTTTTCTGGCAAGCACCTTTGTCGGAAATCCAATATCCAAGCACATTGCCGGTGAGGAAATCCGTGGGCATATTTCAAAGAATTATTCCAATCTAGAGCTGGAAACCGGGGAAGTGCGGTACAACTTTAAATTCGGCGAATACTACGCGGAGGTTTCCAGCCCCACAAGCAAAGATACGCACTTTACTGTTTTCTGGCGCGGAAGCGAGTGCTATGACGATTATAAACGCGCCGTTTTGGAGGGGTGGAATACCTGCGGCCGATTGGCGGATGAATATTTCGCCCAAATTAAACCGCTGTTAAAAACCATACCGGGAATTTTGGTAGAACACGGCAGCCGTGTGGATGTTGCCAAAGAGGATATGGAAGAAGGAATTGGAATTCCGCTGGATACCCCCTATCAAAAGGGGCTGCCGCTGGATTTTACCCTCAACCTTTATGCAGGGAGCGCTGCCCCTACGTTGGATGAAGCCGCCGGGCTGCTTGAAAAAGCATACCGTATCCTGAAAGAGAACGGGCATAGCTTTACAACCTATGGAGTTTTTATCCAAAGCCTGGAGGTGGATGAAGCGTACGTCATGGTATACGATGTCACCCCCGAAATGATTGAGCGGGGCGATTTAGCAGAATACCTGTACGAATGTGAAGACGATCCCGGCGCTAACGCCCCTGGCATAACGGTTTCCCCGTTTGAAAAATAGTCCTGCAATGGCCGCATTCCTTACAATTTAAGAAAAACTTTTATAATAGAAAACGGAAAGAAATGAAACCGTTTAAACGAAGGAGGATATGCCGATGGAAGAGGTATATCAATTTTTGAAAAAATACGGGACTTACTATCTTGGCACGATGGACGGCGATCAGCCTCGTGTCCGGCCTTTTGTGACGATTGACCTTTTTGAGGGCCGCCTCTACATCCAGACCGGAAAAAAGAAGGAGGTCTCCCGGCAGATGGCTGAAAACGGGAAGATTGAAATTTGTGCCTTCGATGGGGAGCGGTGGCTCCGGGTTGCGGCAACCGCTTTAGAGGATGACCGGGTTGAAGCGCAGCGTCATATGCTGGAGGCTTATCCTGAGCTTAAGGGAATGTATGCGCCGGGGGATGGTAATACGCAGGTGCTCTATTTGAAGGACGTGACCGCGACTTTTTCCTCCTTCACAGCTGACCCAAAGGTAATTTGTTTTTAGAAAACGGTAAATGAAGAAGGCCTGCCGGAACCAAACCGGCAGGCCTTTGGTTTTGCCGCAAAACAATTTTACTGCTCGCTTTTGAACCATTATATGATGAATTTTCATTTAACTAACCGCACGGATGTTTGGACGAGACAGAGCGTTAAAACAGGCGCATATTTAAAAGATCTCCTATATCCGTCCCAGGAGAGATGGTTCCCCCGCTCAAAGAAGCTTGATACTGAAAAAAGAACGCTGTTTTTGGGTTCTGGCAGACTGGCATGGGGCGGAATTGCCCGGCGGACTGGCGGGATTACTGGGCAACAAAGACAGCCAGGCCATGGCAAAGCTGTTTTTGGGGTGATAAAGGCGCAAAGTAGTATAACTTCTTTGTCGAACATACAGTAATAAAATTTATCTTTGATCTGCCTTAAAAACGAGGCGTAGCGGAAGAAATGAGAATTGGCTGTATAAACCCGGCTGTGTTTTGGGCAGAATAGAGACGAAAGCGCAGTTGCGCGGCACATACCTTTAACGCAGAAAAGGAGAATGAAGATGAAACAGCTCAACGGAAGCAAGACGGAAGCAAATTTAATGGCGGCGTTTGCCGGGGAATCCCAGGCGAGAAACAAGTACACTTTTTATGCCAGTCAGGCCAAAAAAGAAGGGTACGAACAAATTGCCGATATTTTTTCAAAAACGGCGGACAATGAAAAGGAGCACGCGGAAATTTGGTTCAAACTCCTTCATGATGGGATGGGCGGAACGCTGGAAAACCTGGAGAACGGCGCCGCCGGCGAAAATTACGAGTGGACCGATATGTACAAAAAGTTTGCCGCCGACGCGAGAGAAGAAGGCTTTGAAAAAATTGCAATTCTGTTCGACCTGGTAGCCGGCGTTGAAAAAGAACACGAAGAGCGTTACCGCAAGCTGGTTGAAAACCTCAACAAGCAGGAAGTATTTAAACGGGCGCAGAAACAGTTCTGGGTCTGCCGCAACTGCGGGCATATCCATTTTGGGGAAGCCGCGCCGGAAATATGTCCGGTCTGTTCTCATCCGCGGGCATATTTTGAGTTGAAGCCTGAAAATTATTAATAATTTATTATAAATATACTAATAGTAAATTTCCCGGGCCTATCAGGCCCGGGAAACTCTATTGTTATAAATAATAGATTGACAGCCGCAAATTCTGAGCGTATGATGATACCGCAGAGGGGAACGTGTGTTTATTTGAAAAGGTGGGGTTTGAAATGGAAAAAGCGATGCTCGGTAAGACGGGGTTCATGGTGAGCCGGGTGACCTACGGCGGCATTATCAGTATGAGGGAAACTCAAAAGGACTCGGACCGGTATGTTGCCATGGCGGTGGACCGCGGTATCAACTATTTTGACGTGGCGCCTTCCTACGAGGACGCACAGGACCAACTGGGACCTTCGCTGAAGCCCTACCGCAAAGGCGTCTATCTGGCCTGCAAAACAGAACGCCGGGATGCCGCCGGGGCAAAGGAAGAATTGCTTGGTTCCCTCAAAGCCCTCCAGACCGATTATTTTGACGTTTACCAGCTTCACGCCATGACGACAAAAGAGGACCTGGAACGGGTCTTTGCCCCGGGCGGCGCTATGGAAACCCTTGTCTGGGCGAAAAAAGAGGGGCTGATCCGCAACATCGGCATCACCACCCACAGCGAGGATTGTGTTCTCAGTGCGCTTGACTGCTTCCAGTTTGACACCGTCCTGTTTCCGATGAACTGGGCCCTTGGGGTTATAAAAGGGTGGGGCGACCGTATATCCGAACGGGCAAAAAAGGAAAACATCGGTCTGCTCGCAATGAAAACCCTTATCCACCGCAGATGGAGGGAGGGTGAGGAAAGGGTGTATCCTAAATCCTGGTGCAAACCGGTTTATGAAAATGAGGCGCTGGGAGTTGCCGGCATGAAGTATGGTCTGTATAAAGGAGCGGCGACCTTGATTCCACCCGGAAATTACGACCGCTTCCGGTTTATGCTTAATCATATCGACCGCGCGTTGGAACCTCTTACGGAGGAGGAATGGGCGCTGCTGCGCACGGAGGCCGAAACTGTAAAAAACGAGCTGATATTCTAAAAACTTAAGCCGCTCGGGTTTTTCCGGGCGGTTTTTCAAATAAATATCCGCAAAAGCCGGAACATGTGGCCAAAAATATATTTTTTTAAGAAAATTGAAAAAAAGACTGGAATTTTTTAAAAAAAGGTGGTATAATTATATAGTAATTTTTGGGGGCGTAGCTCAGCTGGGAGAGCGTACGGTTCGCATCCGTAAGGTCGAGAGTTCGATCCTCTTCGTCTCCACCAA
>CACXEO010000016.1 GCA_902766785.1 Oscillospiraceae bacterium
ATGTTTATCACTCCTCAAATATAATTCCCTTCATATCTTCTCTACATTCACCGTCTTCTCCTTCATGGAAATCTTCCCGATCTTGAAGCCATACGCCTCCAACTCTTTCTTGAAGGTCAGGAAACTGTGGTCAATCGGAAAGCCGCAAACCTTCTCCACAGTGTCAAAGGTCAGGATGGTCAGCTCGTTCTCCTGTATGTACTTCCATATTGGTTCGTATTTGCTCATAACTCATCTCCCGGCACAAACGGTACCTGTTCGTTTTCTTTCATGCATTCTGTCCGTTCCTGATCGCCCGTTCGGCATTCATGCGTAAAACATTGGTATCCTCTGGCAGCAAATGGTTACCTGTCTTAGCAATTACTTCTGTTCTTAAGAATTCATCCGACTGTTCTAATAAGCTCTCCGGGATAAGCTTAGTTGCAATCGCCTCAAGATCAGAAAACGGCTCGCCCTCATCCCAGTTATGCCTTCTATTGTGCGGGCAGGCATCCTGGCAGTTATCGCAACCGCAGATCCACTCTTCAAACATAGATTCTTCTAAAAACGGCGGCACGTTCCCTTTTCCGAACGTAGTCCAGAACGAGATACACCGCATCGGGTCCATCGTATATGGCGCACACAGAGAACCACTTTTGCAAGCCTTCTGACAAAGGTTGCAGGTAGCAGCACAGGGCCTTGGCGAAACATTCTGGTGGAGCACGCATTCCCGGTCAATGATATAACCCGTCAGTCCCACAAAAGAGCCTTTGTCTGTGTAGAAGAAGTTGTTTTTTCGGATAATTCCCAATCCGGCTTTCATCGCTGCATAACGCAATGGTATGTGGCCATTCTCCCAGCGAATACCGTGTGCGGTCATCCAGTTTTCAAATTTCCTATGGTCATTAGCTTCCGTGTGCCCTTCCTCCGGCGAGAGAAAGAAAGCCTTTGCATACCGTTTGCGAAGCTCCTGAGGATAACGGTATTTCCCATGTTCAGCTGTCAGTACAACTATAGCTTTTGCCCATGGGTAGCGTTCTTTTACTGGCTTGTAATTGCCTTTGATGCCCTCGTAAAACCCGACGCTTGACGGTACATCGTCCATTCGTTTTTTCAGAAGGGCTGCGCTATCACTGATATCCTCTGGAGCAATGATTCCACAGTTGTCGTATCCGGATGCTAATGCAGCCTCGTATATTTCCTGAAAAAGCTCCACAACAATCACCTCTGAAATCCGGATTGATTTCACTCATAATCGATCCGTTCAATCTTGAAAATGACCGGCCTTGTTCCGTCGGAGCAACAGGCGATTATCTCGTTTTCCCTGTCCATCCAGCCCTTCATGATGGAACCGCCCTGAAGGCCGGTGTAGATATATCTGCTTATGACGTCCCATAGTTCCGAACAGTGCGGCATCTTCGGGCCACCAGCAACTTTGTCAGGAACGGCATGTCGTCCAGCATCTCCTTGGTACCTTCGGTCCAAACCTCGTCGTCACCGGAGTGGCCGAAAAGTCCTACGCTGATGACGATGTTGCCTTCCAGCGTCAGGCGCTTCTGGGCCTCCATGAATGCATCCTTGAAGCGGGTGCTGCCGCAGAGGGTAATGACCTTATACTTGCCGACCATATTCCAGTCTCCATCTTCTTGTAATTGATTCACATATTATGCTGAGACAAACACTTGCCGAAACTCATTCTCGCTGATCTGCATTCGCTCAACAAACATCTCATAGCTTTCAACATCAACCGGTATTTTAAGTCCATGCTTCGTGAGGCAGATATCGTCTCGTGGAGCAACGTTTGATTCGTAGGTTGATCCCTTATTCATCCAAAGCTGTAAGTCATCCGTTTCTGCGGTTTCGGGATACAGATAGTATCCCGCCTTTGCATCGAAGCGAAACATATAGGCCAAGACCTGCAGGTAGTCCTTGTTTCCGATATTATCGATGGGCTTGTACTTTGCATCGGCGATGATTCTCGTTTCGTTATTCCGGCTTATAAAGTCTGGGTAAATCAATCCCACATTCCCGCCAAACAAACGCTGTGCTCCGGTGCCGCCTTTATTCATCGGATGATAGAAAACATCATCTATCAGGGAACTGACATATTCCTCCCACAACCATGCGCCGTCAAACAAAATGCCGTATATTTGCCGAGAGCCAGATCCAATCTGATGCTTCTGATGCTGGAGGATCAGCAGGCACAGCCGCTGCAGTGCAAGATACTCGCGGAAGTACGCGTGACGGACAGCATTCTTCTTGTTTGCCTCTACGATCTTTTGCCGATCATATTGCTCATAGCGAGGAGTCGCCTCGATAACAAGTTTCACTTCGTCTTTTACCCGGACGAGGAGTTTATTCCCATAGGGCTTGCCCTTGATGAACTCAATCGTATGCCGCACCAGTTCCATGAGGTTGTTGTCGTATGAAAACTCTCTCTGACTGTATGCCACGTTTCCGGTAAAAGGCGTATTCAGTTCAATATGCCGCGCTATATCGATGGTTCCTTTTACATTTCCATCGTTATACCGGTTACGGACATACTTTTTGAAGAGGCCTTTCCGCATAGCGGTCTTCAGGTAATACGGAAACAGGAATAATCGTTAAGGAAAGAATCGAAGGTGGTGCAAACGAAAAAGCAGCATTGCGCTTTCCGATAACTGCCCTTTCGTTTGCAACAATTTC
>CACXEO010000017.1 GCA_902766785.1 Oscillospiraceae bacterium
GAACCGCCTTCTGGTAGAAGGCAGTTCCGTCTGTGTTTGTTACTGTACCAAAAAGCAGGGCGGTACTGTTTACACCCTTAACTATGCAAGTCTCAAAGGGCTGGAAGTCATAAACCTTGCTGAAAAAATATATAAACAGCAAAAATTCTCTTAAAAAATACAATGCGTTTTTATTCCGCCTTGATCCGCCATGCTACAAAAAGGTTCCCAAGGGAAAAAGCGGCCGCTAGAAAGAAAACCCAGTACGGCCCCCAGAAGGTCCAGACCAGCCCGCAGAGCTGGGCGGCAATAATCGAGACGAAGTGGTCCAGGCTGGTCCCGGTTGAAAGAACCTGGGTAACCTCCTCCGGGTTTTGGGCAATTGAGCGCAGGTAGACCGAGCGCACAATGCCGATCTGCATACTCATCCGGTCTAGGACGAAGAGCGCGTAGACAATCATGACCGGCCAGCCCTCCCCGGGGAGCAGGTTCTGGGTAATTGCCCAGACCACAAAGCCGTAAATCACATAGACCACGATGAAGGAAAGCGCGTCGACGTACATCATAAACTTAATGCCCTTGCGGTCAAGCCAGCGTCCGACCAGGCTGATAAAGAAGATGCCGACAAAGCTGCTTGCGAGGATCAGCAGGGACATAACGTCTGCCCCTTTTAACAGCAGGTCGATAACAACCCAGGAACCGTAGACGTAGGCAATCTGCTTCTGTACGCCGCTTAGAATGGTCAGCAGGTAGAAAAAGCGGTACCGCCAGCGGAAAATCAGCCGGAACTTCTTTTTTGCCGGCTTCTGTCCCCGGGTGAGGCGGACGAGCACCAGGGCGGCGACAATGGCGATGAGAAAGGCTGCGGCGCCGATTAAAAAGACCGGCTTTACCTCGGCCTTAAAGGTAAACCAACCGAACCGGAAGCCGAAGAACACAATCAACCCGCTTAAAAAGGCCACCCCCGTTTTGAGGCTTGCGACCTTGCCCATCTGGCTGCCGACCTTGTCCGGATCAGCCATCGACATCGTCATGGAGTCCTGCAGCGGCATAAACAGGTGCATCCCAAGGGAGTTGATGAAAAGGAAGACGAGCATCAGCCCGAAGCTGGGTGTAAACAGGCCCAGAGCGGTCAGGCCGGTGCAGGCCAGGATCTGCGCGATCAGGCTGAGTTTGTAGTCCCCCAAAAAGGAAAAGGCGGCAATAAAAAAGGCGCAGAGAAGGCCGGGGAGCTCACGCGGGAATTCAATGAATGCCCGCTGGGTAGCGGTGACGTCGTAGACGTCTTTGTAGTAGTTCGCGTAGATCGCGTCGCTGAACCCGTTCCCAATGGCAGCGGCGCAGACCATGATGAGAAAGATGAAAAAGGCGGGGCGTGCGATTTTTCCTGAAAGGAGCTGCTTGATTTTCTGCATGGTTGTAATCCCCTTATATGAACGTTTTGTGAATTAATACTATCACAAAATGTCTATAAAGACAATATAAAGAAAACCGCGGGCGAAAAAATGCCCGCGGCCAAGGATGAATTCTATTTTTTCAGGATGGCGAAGCCGTACGGCTCCAGGTGGATAACCCCGTTTTTCACATCCCCCCGCACAGGGGTGAGATGGCGGAGCGTTTCGTCCAGAGGGAGGGAAACCGCGGCGTCAATGCTGTTGACATAGACCAGGTATTGGTGGGTACGGTCGTACCGCAGCAGCCCAACAACGTCGGCCGGGGTATCGACAAAGCGGAGACTGCCGCCGTCCAGCGCAGGGCAGGCGCGCCGTATTTTCCCAAGCTCTTTTGTAAATTCTATCAGCTCTTCGTTCTGGTGCCCCCAGGGGTAACAGCCCCGGTTGAACGGGTCGGTGTAGCCCTGTAATCCAGCCTCGTCCCCATAATAAATACAGGGGATGCCGGGCAGGGAATACTGGAGCACCATGGCGAGCTTAAGCCGTTTGACCCCCAGCCGGTATTCCTGTGGGGAAAGGGACTGGATCGCCTGCCAGAGCCGGTCTTTTCCGGTTCCGTCCGGGCCTGCCAGCACGGTGATGGCCCGCGCCGTATCATGGGTGGAAAGGGAGTTCATCGCCGTGTTCAGCGCGGGCGCGGGGTAGTGCTCGCAGATGGTCAGAATCCTGTCCCTAAACTCCTCGCTGTCACCATACCGCACAAAGCGGAGGACAGCGTCTTTAAAGGGGTAGTTCATGGCAGAGTCGAGCTCGCCGCCGGTCAGATATTTCCGCAGAACGCCGTAACTCACCTTGTTGGTCGCGTCCTCCCACACTTCGCCGATCAGCAGTTTATCGTCCCCGTGGCGCTTGACGGCCCGGCGGACCTCCGCGATAAACGGGTCGGGCAGTTCATCCGCAACGTCCAGCCGGAAGCCGTCTGCGCCCCGTTCCATCCAGGTGTCGATTACGCCGCCCTCCCCGCAGATGAAAGAGGTGTAGCCGGGGTAAAGCTCGTTGACGGCCGGCAGGGTGCCGATCCCCCACCAGCATGTATACTGGTCGGGCCAGTGCTTGAAATCGTACCAGTTATAATAGGGGCTGCTCGTTGAATTGGCCGCGCCGGTAGTGGGGTACCGGCACTCGCGGTTAAAATAAAGGCTGTCGCTTCCGGTGTGGCTGAAAACGCCGTCTAAAATAATCCGGATCCCCGCTTTTTTCGCATCCGCGCAGAGGTTTATAAAGTCCTCCTCCGTTCCAAGGAGCGGATCAATTTTCGTATAATCCGCCGTGTTATAGCGGTGGTTGGAGTGCGCTTCAAAGATCGGGTTGAGATAGATGGCGGTCACTCCGAACTCCTGTAGGTAGCCGAGCTTCTGCCGGATTCCCTCCAGGTCGCCGCCAAAGTAGTCGTTGTTCACAATCTGACCGTGTTCGTCCGGGAGGAAATGGGGAGTGGCGCCCCAGTCGGTCCGCAAAATCCGGTCTCCAGGCACATTTTCACGCCTTTTTCCGCTGTTGCAGAAGCGGTCGGGGAAAATCTGATAGAAAATTCCGCCGCCCCAGCCCGCCGGTTCCCGGAAGCTTTCGCTGTAAACGGTGAGCTGGAAGCTCCCGCCGCTCAGGAGGCTGTCGGTCATATAGCCGGCCGCCTGTTCAAAAGCGCGGATGTACTGTGTTCCGTGCTCGGTCGAGAGCCGGAAGTAATAGAAAAAAGTACCGCATGCGTCAGGCGTATACTCCAAAAAGAAGGCATTATAGCTTGGGGTAGTGGTCTCATAGGTCATTGGCAGAACACGGTCGGCTTCGCCGTTGTTCAGAACCAGCTCCGCTTTACAGATATACAGGTCGGGCGGGGTAGTGATCCGCAGGCGGACCGCACTGCCCACGCGGACCGCGCCGAAGGGGCTTTTGTAAAAACCGTCCCTGCAGAGGAACGAAACCATTTTCTTTCATCCTTTCGTTTCGGTGTTCATAAGAAAACCCTGGGACGCCGGTCCGGCGCCGCAGGGTTTTTTATAAATAACGCCGGAATTAATCCAAATGCCAGATGTTGTGCGCGTACTCCTGTATCGCGCGGTCGGCGGAGAAAATGCCTGCCCCGGCGATATTGTTGAGGGAGACTTTCGCAAATTTGAGCGGGTCGCGGTAGAGGGCGCTTACCCGTGCCTGCGCTTCGCGGTAGCTGTCGAAGTCCGCCAGCGCCATATAGGTGTCGCAGCTTTTGAGCTGGTTCGCGATCTCGTCAAACCGTTCGCCGCCGATCCCGTTCGTAAGCATATCGACCGCGGCTTTGACCGCCGGATTGTTCTGGTAAACCTGCTGCGGGTGGTAGCCCTGCGCCTTGAGCGCATTCACCTCTCCCGCGGTCATGCCGAAGGTGATGATGTTCTCCGGGCCGACCGCTTCGCCGATTTCAATGTTCGCGCCGTCCATGGTACCAAGCGTTACAGCACCGTTTAACATCAGCTTCATGTTACCGGTGCCGGAAGCCTCTGTCCCGGCAAGTGAAATCTGTTCGCTCACTTCGCTTGCGGGCATCAACAGTTCGGACAAGGTGACGCGGTAATCCTCAAGGAAGACCACGCTGAGCTTCTCCCGGATTTTCGGGTTCGAGTCAATTTCTTTCGCAAGGGTGCAGATCAGCTTGATGATCTGTTTTGCGAGGTAGTAGCCCGGCGCTGCTTTTGCCCCGAAAATATAGGTTTTCGGCACAAAGTCCATGTCGGGGTTTTCAAGGAGCGCCCGGTACTCAGTCATGATGTTCAGGGCGTTCAAATGCTGGCGCTTGTATTCATGCAGCCGTTTGACCTGTACGTCGAAGATTGATTCCGGGTTGAGCGTAATGCCGGCGGTCTTTTTGACGTAATTTGAAAAAGATTGTTTGTTTGCCAGCTTAACCCGGTTCAGGGCCTCAAGAAAGCTTTTGTCCCCGGCGTATTTCCTGATCTTCGCAAGCTCGGCCCCGTCGGTCAGGAAACCGTCCCCGATGTGCTCCTTCAAAAGGTCCGTCAGCCCGGGATTCGATTGGTAGAGCCATCGCCGGTAGGCAATGCCGTTTGTGACGTTTGTAAATTTTGCGGGCATCATCTGGTAAAAGTCGTGGAAAACGTCGTCCTTCAAAATCTGGGAATGGAGTTTGGAAACGCCGTTAACGTGGTGGGAGCCAACAATGCAGAGGTGGGCCATCCGCACCTGGTGGTTCGCAATAATTGCCATTTTTTCCACTTTTTCGGAATTTCCGAAGTAGTCGTAAACGTCGTTTGAAAAACGGTTGTTGATTTCACATACAATTTGATAGATGCGGGGAAGGAGTATCTTGAAGATGGACTCGTTCCAACATTCCAGCGCTTCGCTCATGACGGTGTGGTTGGTGTAGGCAAAGACCTTGGTGGTGATGTTCCAGGCCTTTTCCCAGCTGTAGCCGCATTCGTCGAGGAGCAGCCGCATCAGTTCGGGTATGGCGAGGGTCGGGTGGGTGTCGTTGATGTGGATTGCCACCTTGTCGGCCAGGTTTTCAAGGGTGCCGTAGGTCGCCATATGCCGGGTGATGATATCCCCAATTGAAGCGGCGCAGAGGAAGTACTGCTGCCGCAGCCGCAGAAGCTTTCCTTCGGTGTGGTTGTCGTTCGGGTAGAGCACCTTGGAAATCGCCTGGGCGATCGCGGTCTGCCCAAGGGCGTTTACATAGTCGCCGGAGTTGAACTTCTCCATGTCGAAAGCGGGGCTCTGCGCCCGCCAGAGCCGGAGCTGCGAGGTGCCCTTCCCGCCGAAGCCGGAAACGTACATATCGTACGGAACCGCCTGGACAGTGTCGTAATTCTTATGGTTGACGAAATGGTAGCCGCCGTCCCAGCTCTCCTCCAGTTCGCCGCCGAAATGGACTTCGACCGTCCGGTCCGGAACCTGATGGAGCCAAACCTCCCCGCCGGGCAGCCAGTTGTCAGGCAGTTCGTTCTGCCAACCCTCTATGATTTTCTGTTTGAAAATGCCGAATTCGTAACAGATGGAGTACCCGGTCGCCGGGTAGCCAAGAGTTGCCAGAGAGTCCATGTAGCAGGCGGCAAGCCGCCCCAGGCCGCCGTTGCCCAGCCCTGCGTCCGGCTCGTAATCGTAGAGGTCTTCAAGCTTCACGTCGTAGTCGGCCAGGGCTTTCTGTACAGTGTCTACAAGGCCGAGGTTGTAGAGGGTCGTTTTCAGGGAGCGCCCCATCAGGAATTCCATGCTCAGGTAATAAACCCGTTTCCTGCCGCTGGAATTCGCCTTTGAAATAAAGCGGGTGTAATTTTCCATGGCCATGTCGCTGACAATCATTGAAACAGCTTGGTAAAGGTCTTTGTTTTCGGCCATCTGTTCGGCAATGCCGATGTTCTGGTTGAGCTTTTGACGAATCTGCTCGCTGAACTGCTTTGCAGTAATATGTTCCATGCTTCGTCCACTCCTTAAAATTGGATTCTGGTACAAACGGGAGTTCCCCCGCCCGCCTGCTTCTTCAGGCGTGTTTCAGTTTATTGAATTTTGACAGATGATATAATTATATAGGAAAACAGCTGTATTTTCAACGCGAATCAGTAAAAACGACATATTTTTCAAATAAAACATTTTTTCGTGGGGCTCTGTGTTGAAAATCCAAGAGGATGTGCTATAATTACTTTTAGCTATCCGCCCTGCGTCTATACGCCGCCATAAAGGCGTACGGTTCGTTGCGGCCGGGGTTTTGAGACTGCCGCAGCAGATTATTGGCCTGTATGGAACGGCACTGAATTTTATATACCCGCGGTTGGGGCGTAGGCGGTTCCATCTTCTTGAATGGAATATTGAAACTTTATTTAAAGGAAGTGCTGGAATGAGCAACATCAAAATTACCAAAACAACCTGTCCGAAACAAAAGCCGGCAGATGAGTCCAAGCTCGGGTTTGGCCATATTTTTACCGACCATATGTTTGTCATGGACTGGAACAAGGAAGAAGGCTGGCACGACGCACAGATTGTACCGTACGGCCCGATTGCGCTTGACCCCTCCTGTTCTGTTCTTCACTATTCACAGACGATTTTTGAAGGGCTTAAAGCTTACCGCACCGCGGATGGAAGCATTCAGCTTTTCCGCCCGCAGGAAAATTTTAATCGCTTAAATAATTCCAACGAGCGGATGTGCATCCCGAAAGTCGACGAAGACTTTATGCTGGAGGCGCTGAAAACTCTGATTGAGCTGGATAAAGACTGGGTTCCGCACGCAGACGGCGCGTCTTTATATATCCGTCCGTTCATATTTGCTACGGAGCCGTTTTTGGGTGTACACCCGTCCTCTAGCTATAAACTTCTTATCATTCTTTCTCCGTCCGGTGCATATTATGCAACCGGCCTGAATCCGGTCAGCATTTATGTAGAGCCGCATTATGTCCGCGCGGTTCGCGGCGGCACCGGTGAAGCGAAAACCGGCGCAAACTATGCCGTTTCATTAAAAGCCCAGCAAGTTGCCGGAACACAGGGCTATTCACAGGTGCTGTGGCTTGACGGTGTTGAGCAGAAGTATATTGAAGAAGTCGGCGCGATGAATGTTTTCTTTGTTTTGGGCGACGAAGTGGTAACGCCAAAACTCCATGGTTCCATTCTTCCGGGCATCACCCGTAAATCCTGTATTCAGGTTTTGAAAGACTGGGGCTATAAAGTTTCTGAGCGCATGCTTTCTATTGACGAACTGGTGGAGGCCTATAAGGCCGGCAATCTCAAAGAGGCGTTCGGGACTGGAACAGCGGCGGTTATCTCCCCGGTGGGCGAGCTCAAATACGGCGACCTCAAAATGGAGATTAACGGCAACCAGATCGGTGAAATTTCCCAGAGGCTTTACGACGAGCTCACCGGCATCCAGTGGGGCCGTCTCCCGGATGAGCGCGGCTGGATTGTCAAGGTCTGCTAAGCGTTGCGCACCATTGTTTACTATGTGGATGAACGGCATGGCGGTATGACTGCAGCCGATTTTCTCGGGCACTGCCACGGCTACTCCAGGCGGATGATTACCCGCTTGAAGCAGGGCTGTGGCAGTCTTGCTGTCAACGGGACGGAGACGGAGCGCTTGACCGTCCGGCTGAAGGCGGGCGACCGGCTGGAGGTGCGGCTTGAACCGCAGGAGCAGGATTTCCTGCCGAATGCCGCGCTTTGCGTTCCGGTGGTTTATGAGGATGAGGACGTTGTTGTTTTTTCAAAGCCGGCTGGGATGCCGGTTCACCCCTCCCACCGCCACCGGGAGGATACGCTGGCAAACGCCTTTGCAGCCCGGTGCCGTGAAAAGGGGGAAGGGGCCGGTTTTCACGCAGTCAACCGGCTGGATCGGGACACCTCCGGCCTCTGTGTGGTGGCAAAGCATCCTCTTGCAGCAGACAGGCTTGCCGGGAATTTGGAAAAAACTTATTATGCCGTTGCCGAAGGGGAAATTGAACCCCGGGAGGGCAGGCTGTCGTTCCCCATTGCGCGGGCGGGCCAGAGCATCATCCTGCGCCGGGTTGACCCGGCGGGGAAAAGCGCTGTTACCTGTTACCGTACGCTGGAGCGGGGAAATGGCCATAGTTTGCTTGAAATCCGGCTGGAAACCGGGCGCACCCATCAGATTCGGGTTCATTTTGCACACATTGGCCATCCACTGGCCGGGGATGACCTCTACGGGGGCGGCAGAGAATGGATTTCCCGCCAGGCGCTCCACTGCGGGGAAGTGCGCTTTACACAGCCCATAACAGGGGAAAAACTTACAGTTCATACCCCCCTGCCGGAGGAAATGGAGCGGGTACTCCTTTCAAAGCCACTGTCATTTTAGTAAATATACATAAAACAGCTTGTATATTCCCTCTTTTCCTTGGATATATGTATATTTATTAAAAATAATGAATATTTTTGCAAAATATGTATTGCAATCCAAAACAGAGTGTGTTAAAGTTAAAGCAACAAATAAAAAGCGTGGAGGAAATATTATGAAACTTGTTAAAAAAGTTCTTGCCGCAGTCCTGGCGCTCGGCATGTGCAGCGTGGCGCTGACCGGCTGCAGCAACGCTGCCGACAGCCAGTCTGTTGACAAAATCAAAGAAGCCGGCTCTATTACCATGTATACCAATGCCGCTTTTGCCCCGTTTGAGTATGTAGAAGGGCAGAATGTCAAAGGCGTTGACGTTGAAATCGGTTTAGAGATTGCCAAAGCCCTTGGCGTAGAGCTGAAGGTTGAAAACGTTGCGTTTGACAGCATTGTTCCCGGTATCCAGAGCGGCAAGGCTGCTTTCGGCGCTGCCGGTATGACCATCACCGACGAGCGGAAAGAGGCGGTCGATTTTTCAATTGAGTACTACACCTCCGTCCAGTACATCATCTGCAAAGAGAGCGACAATTTCTCCAGCATGGCTGACCTGGCCGGTAAGAAGGTTGGCGTCCAGCTCGGCACTACCGGCGATTTCATGATTACCGACGCTGTTGACGGCACTGAGGATGAAGAGACCGGCGAGCATGTCAAAGGGACACTGGAAGGCACAGGGGCAGAGTACAAACGTTATGCAAATGCGATCGAGGCTTCCCAGGACATGATGAACGGCAGAATCGACGCGGTCATCATCGACAAACTTCCGGCAGAATCCATTGTCAACAACAACACCGGCCTGAAATGCGTCAAAATCACCGACGCTGAGCCGGAATCTTACGGGATCTGCGTAGCAAAAGGCAACGAAAGCCTCCTCAAAGTCATCAACGAGGTTCTTCAGACCCTGAAAGATGAAGGCAAGATTGACTCTTACGTAGTCGCCCACTCCAATGCCTGATTTGGAGCGGCCTTCCGGAACACTTAAATGGTAGCAGCATGCCCAGTGACGGATTTTCCCTCGCTGGGCTGTTGTGCTGTTCTGTTTCAGAGAACTCACTCTGGCGTAAATTTCCGAAAGCGAAAGGATTTGTGATAGCATGCCGATTATCCCGCTCAACGTCTTTGACAGTTTGGCGAACAATTTTTATAAAACCTTTATTGTAGAAGACCGGTATCTGACCTTTTTGCAGGGGCTTGGCAACACGCTGGTCATCGCGCTGTTTGCTACCATTCTTGGCATCGCCATCGGTCTTGTCATCGCCATCGTCAAGGTTTACCACGCGCAGTCGGGGCACTGGAAAATTGCAAACGGCGTCTGCTCCGCTTATACGGCGGTCATCCGCGGTACGCCTGTGCTGGTTCAGCTCTTAATTATGTACTACATTGTTTTTGCTTCGGCTCCGTCCGAGATGGCAATTCCGATTGCAATCCTCTCCTTTGGTATTAACTCCGGTGCTTATGTCTCTGAAATTGTCCGCGGCGGGATCCTGGCCGTTGACCGGGGCCAGATGGAAGCGGGGCGCTCCCTCGGCCTGACGCAGGGACAAACCATGAAGAGTATTGTACTGCCGCAGGCCATTAAAAGTATTCTGCCGGCTTTGGGCAACGAATTCATTACCTTGCTTAAAGAGACTTCAGTCGTTGGTTACATAGCCGTTGTCGACCTTACCCGCGCCGGAGATGTCGTCCGCAGCCGTACCTTTGAAGCTTTTTTCTCCCTGATTTCGGTGGCGGTCGTCTACTTTATCCTGGTAATGGGAATCAGCTGGCTGCTTAAAAAGGCGGAAAGGAGGCTGGCTAAGAGTGATCGACGTTAAGAACCTGACTAAATCGTTTGGGGACCACGTGGTTCTCAACAACATTACCGAACAGATTGAAAAGGGGGAAAAGGTGGTTATTGTCGGGCCGTCCGGTTCCGGTAAATCTACCTTTCTGCGCTGCCTCAATCTGTTAGAGACTCCGACCTCGGGCGAAATCTGGTTTGAAGGGGAGATGATCAACGCTCCCAAAACAAATGTAAACAAACTGCGTCAGAAAATGGGGATGGTGTTCCAGCACTTTAATCTTTTTCCCCACCTGACGGTGATGCAGAATATCACCTTGGCTCCGGTCAAGCTCAAGCTCCAGAGTAAGGAAGAGGCGGAACAGAACGCACTTCGCCTGCTGGAACGGATTGGGCTCGCCGACAAGGCGGAGGCTTACCCGTCTATGATTTCCGGCGGCCAGAAGCAAAGGATTGCCATTGTCCGCGCCCTGGCCATGAATCCGGACGTCATGCTCTTTGATGAGCCGACCTCGGCCCTTGATCCTGAAATGGTGGGAGAGGTTCTGGAGCTGATGAAAGAACTGGCGAATGACGGGATGACGATGGTGGTGGTCACCCATGAAATGGGCTTTGCCCGCGAGGTGGCAACCCGCGTCATGTTTATGGACGAGGGGATTATTATGGAGCAGAATTCCCCGGCAGAATTTTTTGCGAATCCCCAGAACCCGCGTCTGAAGGATTTCCTGTCAAAAGTTCTGTAAGCTATTGATGAACACCGGGCCGCTCCTCATAAGGGATTCCGCCCGCCGGGAGGTAATTTAAATGGAGAAGATTGCAAGTTTTACTGTTGACCATGACAAACTGAAATGTGGGATGTATATCTCCCGGATCGACGGGGATGTCACCACTTATGATATTAGGATGAAACTCCCCAACCAGGGTGATTACCTGGATGTTCCGGCGATGCACACCATTGAACATCTGTTCGCGACCTACGCTCGGAATACCGAATGGAGCAGCCAGATTATCTATGTTGGACCGATGGGCTGCCGCACCGGATTCTATCTTCTGACCCGCGACGTTCCGCATGAGGCGGCGATTAAGCTCGTATATGATGCGTTTCGTTTTATTGAAGGGTTCGAGGGTGAAATCCCGGGTACTGCCAGCTCGAAGGAATGTGGAAACTATAGGGAGCACAATTTGGAAAAAGCAAAAGAGGAAGTTGCTCCTGTCGCGGAAATTTTGAAAGATTATCCTGTTGAGTACCTGTCTTATGACTGCGAACGATAATAAAACTTAAAAGCAACGCCTGAATGGATTTTGTCTGTTCAGGCGTTGTTTTTAAGGAACGAGCGGGCTGGTTTTCCCAATTTTTCGGGTGTTTTCACAAAAAGGGGTTGCATTTTTCTGCGTTTTGGTTATAATAGAAACGTATTGTAACTATTTTGTAACTATTGTAACCAATTAGATGAAAAGAAAGGAGTGTTGCAACTATGGCGCTTCACTGGAAGAAAAAAAGTGCGGAATCTGAGCAGTTGCAGCATCCGGACAGAACATCTGACAGTCATATGTTATCTTCTGTATTTACTGCCTGTTCGGAGTTTTACTGCCGTTATCTCGGCCCCCTTTTCCGCTCGACTTACCGTGTCTGCAGGTTGACGGTTCGCGGGGTTATCCGCCGGCTGCGCCGTTTTATTGCTTTTTTGGTGCGGAAGTTTTCGCCAAAATGGAAAGAGCTCACCGTTTCTCTCCAGGAGTGGGGAGATGATTTCCTCCGCGGTTTTAAAGCACCGCTTTTTAAAGTCCGCCGCGGTTGGTACCTGATGGAACGGAACTACCGCTTGGCGGCAGAGGAAAAAGGGTACTGGGGCGGCCTGGCTTTTTCTTACCGGACCTTTGTGGAAGGGATTGTGAACAATAAGTGCCTTCTGCGCCGGATGTTCAACTATGTTCTTCCGGTTGTAATGATTACGGTGCTGATCACCGTTGTTGTATGCATTCAGAACCTGACCTTAGCGGTCGAGGTCAATTATAACGGCCAGAGCATTGGTTATATTGCGGATGAAAAAGTGTTTGAAGAGGCTGAGCAGATGATGCAGCAGCGGATCGTCTACGAAAACGATGAGGATGCAATTGACATCATCCCGAAATATTCCCTTACCCTGGTGAACAAGAGCGATATTCTCAACCAGTTTCAGCTTGCGGACAATATGGTTCGCCTGTCAAACCTTGATATCACTGAGGCGGAAGGCGTTTATGTGGGCGACCAGTTCTATGGTGCGGTCAAAGACGGCACTAAGATTCAGGAAGCGCTGGATCAAATCTTACAGGCATACCGGTCGGACGCTGCGAATGAAACCGTTGAGTTTGAGCAGGAGATTGATTTCCGGGAGGGCCTTTATCTTGCTTCCAGCGTTGTAGACGAGCAGTCACTGGTTGATACTTTTACAAGCCAAAAACAAGCACAGCGGAACTATGTTGTAAAACAGGGCGATACCCCTTATGATATTGCACAAAACAACAGCATTTCCCTGAGTGAGCTGGTTTCGCTCAATCCCACAATTACAACCAGCTGCTACCCGGGTGATACAGTCGTCCTTTCCCAGTCGGTACCGTTTTTATCCGTCAAGGTTTCCCGCACTGAGAACTATGAGGAAGCCATCCCGTATGAAACGGTTGAAGTTCAGGACGCGAAGTACCTGAAGGGAACCAAGGTGGAAACCCAGAAGGGCGAAACCGGCGTCCGTCAGGTCGCCGCTAAAGTTGAATATGTCAATGGCGTTGAAGTAAACCGCACGGTATTGAATTCCCAGGTGATTAAGGAACCGGTGGAGCGCCGGGTAACCGTTGGCACCGCGCAGCCGGTACAGGCAGCGCCAGGCGGCTCTATACAGGGCAACGGCATGTTTATCAATCCCTGCCCCTCCGGTTATGTTAGCCAGGAATTCGGACATGCGGGCCATAAGGGGATGGATATCGCCTCCGGTTACGGCAATACGATTTACGCATCTGCCGGCGGTACGGTTATCCTTTCAAGATGGTATTCCGGTTACGGAAAATGTGTTATGATTGACCACGGAAATGGCATTATCACTTTGTATGGGCATGCCAGCTCCCTGTATGTTTCTGTCGGCCAGGTAGTGGGGCAGGGCGACCCGATTGCCGCAGTCGGTAGTACGGGCTGGTCAACCGGCAACCACCTCCACTTTGAAATCCGTGTGAACGGCCAGTTTGTCAACCCGAGAAGGTATTTGTAATTCGATGGAATATATAAAGCGGGGAGGAATTTTCCTCCCCGCTTTTCTTGGTTTTATTTCAATTTGGTAATTGGAATTTGAAGCTCGGTCAGCCAGTCCGCTTCGCTTTCCTTGTTCCAGATGCCGTCAATATAGCTTTCCCGCGGCAGGCCGCTCGGGGTATAGCCGTTCTGCTCCACCCATTTCATCGCGAAAGCGTAAGCCTCGCCCAATTAAGCGTAAGGGCCTTTGTGCATGACTGAGACAACGGTGGCGGCCTCCATCCTTTTGAAGACGATGCCGTCGAAATCCGGCTTCATCCGGTCGACCGCTTCGCAGAACTCCACACGGATGTCCTTTTCGCGGTACTCGCCGTCCAGGTAACGCACAAAACAGTATTCCGGAACGGCGCATTTCAAATCGGGATATTTTGCCTCCAGTTTCGCGCCGATTGCCGGGATTACTTCAAAGTACGAGTCGTAGCCGGGCATGTTGTGGAATAGACGGTGCATTCCGGCAGTTCTTTGACGGTGGCAGTATAGTCCATAAAAAAATCCTCCTTTTTTCCCTGAGCATGAATTCAAGTCTGGAAAGCTGGTTTTCCGTTTCGGCGAGTTCGGTCTCCAGTTCCGCCCTGCGCCGCTTCAGAATATCCCGCTGGTCTCGTCCGGACAGGATCAGCCTGATTTCATCAATTGAAAGCCCAGTCTGGCGCAGTGCCTGAATCCGGTGGACTTGCACGAGCTGGTCCGTCGTGTAAAAACGGTAGCCGGTAAACGGGTCGGTCCGCTCCGGTTTTAACAGCCCTGCCTCTTCATAATAGCGCAGTGCCTTGATGGTGGTTTTGCACATTTTGAAAATTCCCCGATGCGAAAAATACCGCCCACTCCTTCCTTGTACACTCATCCTACAGCCTCCCCTTAGTGGAGAGTCAAGAGACTTTTTCGTTTTTTTAGCTGACCGCCCTTTATGGCGGCCTACCCCGTATGCCATAAACAAAACGGGCGAAAATACGCCCGTTTCTTCGGATATTATTTTGTGAGTTTATCTAAAAGCTTCAGGACTTCGTCCAGCTTTTCCTCCGCCTGCTCCGGGCTTCCGCTTTCAAACGACTGCTTGACGCAGTGGCTCATATGAGCCTTGAGAACCTCGCTGTTTGCCTTGCGAAGAATCGATTCGGTCGCCAGGAGTTGATTTGAAATATCAATGCAGTAGCGGTCTTCCTCAACCATTCTGAGGATTCCCGCCAACTGCCCGGCCGCAGTTTTCAAAAGCCGGTTTACTGTGTTTTTATCAGCCATCATAGCGGTCACCATCTGTTACGAGCGGCGGGCAAAGGGGCGCGAAAAACCCTACATTTTTGCCCGGCCTCCGTGCTTTCTTTAAATTTTTGTATCTGCCGCTCCTAGCGGATACCGGTGACTTCATAGCCGGCCTCAGTCACTGCGTTTTTCAGCACCTCGTCGGGCACGTCCCCTGTAATTTGGATAGAAGCGGTTTTGGTTTCAAGGTCGACAGTGGCGGTGACGCCGTCCAGCGCGTTCAACGCTTTTTCCACCCGAGCGGTACAGTGCCCGCAGGACATTCCTTCAATGGTCATGGTTTTAGTCATGGTTGGCTCCTCCTCTTGTTTTGGTTGTGTTTTATAAGCGGCCGCGCCTGATACGGCGGTGCTTTCTTCTTTTACCGGCGCGGCGGGCAGCCCCTTCCCCCGGTAACGGGAATGGAAAAACCGCAGCCGCAAGGCGTTGGTGACAACGCAGACAGAGCTTAAACTCATAGCCGCCGCCGCGAACATCGGGTTCAGGCGCCAGCCCAGGATGGGATAAAAGACCCCTGCAGCCAGCGGGATACCGATGATGTTGTAAATAAAGGCCCAGAACAGGTTTTCCTTGATGTTCCGGATGGTCGCCTTACTGAGTTCCACAGCAGCGACCGCGTCCATCAGGTCGCTTTTCATCAGGACAACATCTGCCGCCTCGATCGCAATATCGGTCCCCGCCCCAATGGCTATGCCAACGTCGGCTCGCGCAAGAGCCGGCGCGTCGTTGATTCCGTCGCCTACCATGGCGACTTTCCGGCCTTCATCCTGGAGCCGCCGGATTTCTTTTTCCTTGTCCTGCGGCAGGACTTCGGCAATCGCCTCGTCAATCCCCAGCTTTTTCTGGATGGCGGCTGCGGTTTTTTTGTTGTCGCCTGTCAGCATGACTACCCGGATACCGAGCTTTTCAAAGGCGCGGATGGCGGCCTCGCTGGTCGGCTTCACCACGTCGGCCGCCGCGATGGTCCCAAGCAGGCCGGTTTCATCCGCAAAGTAGAGGGGCGTCTTCCCTTCGGAAGCGAGGCGCTCCGCGTCGGGCAGAGCTTCGGCAGTTGGAATCCCTTTTTGTTCCATCAAACGCAGGTTCCCCGCGTAATAGGGTTTTCCATCCAATACGGCGGAAATGCCATAACCGGAAATTGCCTCGAACTGCTCCGTCGCACGGATTTCAGCCCCCATTTCCTTCGCCTTTTCCAGAATAGCTGAGGCCAGCGGATGTTCCGAAGGCTTTTCCAGCGCCGCCGCTACTGAAAGGAGGGCGGTTTCGTTCGCTGCGCGGTAACAGATCAAGTCTGTTACACGGGGCTTGCCTTCAGTAATGGTGCCGGTCTTGTCAAGGACCACTGTGTCGATGGTATGGGCGGTTTCAAGCGCCTCAGCTGATTTGATGAGAATGCCGTTTTCCGCCCCTTTTCCGGTACCGACCATAATGGCGGTCGGGGTAGCAAGGCCGAGAGCGCAGGGACAGGAGATAACCAGAACCGAGATGGCAGTTGCAAGGGCAAACTCAAAGGTTTCACCCACAAAGAGCCAGACGACGGCGCTCAGCAGGGCGAGTACCATAACGGTTGGCACAAAGATCCGGCTCACCCGGTCGGCAAGCTTTGCGATCGGCGCTTTGGAGGCGCTCGCATCCTCCACCAGCTGGATAATTTGTGCAAGGGTGGTGTCGTCCCCAACGCGTGAAGCCTCAAACCGGAAATAGCCGGTTTTATTGATAGATGCCGCCATAACTTTATCGCCTGGGTTTTTCTCAACCGGAATCGACTCGCCGGTCAGGGCCGCCTCGTCGACCGCCGAGCTTCCCTCGGACACAACCCCGTCGACCGGGATGGAAGCACCGGGTTTGACGGCAATAATATCGCCAATCTGCACTTCCTCAACCGGGATTTCGGTCTCAACCCCGCCCCGAACAACCAGTGCTGTTTTAGGTGCAAGGTCGATCAGCTTGGCAATTGCCTGGGAGGTTTTCCCTTTGGAGCGGGTTTCCAGGTATTTTCCCACTGTGATCAGGGTTAAGATCATTCCGGATGACTCAAAGTAAAGGTCCATGCTGTATTGGGCAACCAGGGTGTCGATCCCATGCCCCAGCCCATAGCCGATCCGGTAGATGGCAAAGATTCCGTAGGCCAGCGCCGCACCGGAGCCGATGGCGATCAGCGAATCCATGTTGGGAGTCCGCCGGAAAAGCGCTTTGATCCCGTGGGTAAAGTAGGTGTAGTTGATCAGCACAATTGGGAGAACCAGCAGAAGCTGGGTAAAGGCGAAGGTCAGCGCGTTTTCGTTTCCGTGGAAGATATGGGGCAGCGGCGCACCCATCATATGACCCATGGAAATGTAGAAGAGCAGGATCAGAAAGATGATTGAAACAACCAGCCGCCGTTTCATGGAACGAAGCTCATCCTCCATCATCGGTTTGCGGGGTCCTTGCTGCTTGCTGCGGGAAGCGGCGGGGGAGGTATGTGGTGAAGCCCGGTACCCTGCGTGTTCCACCGCCTTAAGGATCTCCTCCTCGCCAGCCTGCCCAGGTTCAAAACGCACCGTCATATTATTGGCAAGGAGATTTACCTGGACCTCCGCAACCCCTTCTACTTTTTTGACCGCCCGTTCCACAGCTGCGGAACATGCCGAGCAGGTCATGCCGAAAACGTCGAATTTTTCCGACGTCTGGGGGGAAGCTTTATTGGAAGTGTTCTCAGACATTGTATCACCCTTTCTACCCCACCCACCCGGTGAGGGTGTGCTTTTATTATAGCCCTAAAAATTGAATTGTCAATAAAATACACAAATTTGGTATAATATATTTTCCAACATCGCTATTAGTATGAACCGGACCAGGCGGAAAATGCCGGGAATCCCAGCGGGTTATTTACAATTGAAAAAGCAGAAGGATTGGCTTATAAGATACATTTTTATATTTTGGTTATATACTCTCTTGACATTAATAGGGTATAGAGGATAATAGAAGAAGAACGTTTTTTAATAATGGAGGTGGGTATTTGGCTGGATTGAAGGCGACATTACTACGATCAATTTTATTAATTTTTCCGCTGCTTTTTCTGACAAGCTGTGGCCCTATTAGCGATAGCTCATTTCGGGAGACTAACGCAATTTACTATGGCGATATTGTTTTCTATCCAGGTAAAAATATAAAAATTCCTTTATCGGTAAGACAAGAAAGCGTATCCGGGGTTTTTAAAATAGAAGAGAATATTGCTCAGTTGGCAGACCGGTTAGAAAGTATCGTTTCCCCGCAAATAATCATAAGGGAAGAAAATGAAAAATATTTGATTATCGAAGTGCATGACGAAGGATTGATTAGCAATGCCATTATTTTTGGGGGGGATTCCGAGTCGGTAGATGGAGAGCATTATTATGTGATTGACGGGCTTTACAGGGGCATAGGATCGGCGGAAGCAAAGTATACCGGTTATATATATTGGCCTCGCCAATATTTTCCGCTTGAAAATGTTAGTGTGCTTCTCGTTTCAGGAGAGAAGTATGAAACCAGGGCGACGATTGACGATTTTGAAGCATTTTACCAGAATGTGAGTGAACAGCAGGGCATTTCGTTTGAACGGAAGGGTAATACCATTATTCTTCCAAAAGAGTTCCTGCACGGCAATCAGGAATTACGGGCGGTTCTCACATTTGAGGAAGGAACAGTAAAAGTTGATTTGGTGGAATAATAAAGGAGGGATGCGCCCATTTAGGTGCATCCCTCTTTGAATTAATCTTTACGGAGTATAGGTGGTACATCCCGCAAATGCCATAGATTGGTGCCCCCAAAGCACAACTTCACTGTAACCCGGCTAAAGGAGATTTACCTGGACCTCCTCAACCCCTTCTACTTTTTGACCGCCCGTTCCACAGCCGCGGAACAGGCAGAACAGGTCATACCGAAAACGTCGAATTTTTCCGACGTCTGCGGGGGAAGCTTTATTGGAGGTGTTCTCAGACATTGTATCACCCTTTCTGTCTCGCCCACCTGGTAGGGATATACTTTTATAACTAGTCATATGCTCTCTTGACATTAATAGGGTATATGTAATAATAAAAGTAAATTCTTTCACAATTATAATTTGCAACGGAGGTGATTCATTTGTTTCGTCTGAAAACTGTGATGCTGTGCTCGGCTCTATTCATAATGCCGCTATTTTTGTTGGCAGGTTGTTCACTTTTCAAAGATTCATCCTATCGTGACGCGGAAACAATTGAATACGGTGACGTCATATTTTATCCGGATAAAGATATATCTATTCCATTGCAGGTCAAAAGGGAAGGGGTTTCTCAAACACTTTTTAAAATAAAAGAGAATATTGTTCAATTGGCGGACCGGTTAGAAAGTATCGTTTCCCCGCAAATAATCATAAGGGAAGAAAAAGAAAACTATATAATCATCGAGGTACATGATGGCGGTGGGCGAGTCAGCAACGGAATCATTTTTGAGGTTACGAACGATGATCTGTTTGACCCTATGGATGGGTGGCATTATTATGTGATTGACGGGTTTTACAGGGGCGTGGGATCGGCGGAAGCCAAGTATACCGGTTATATATATTGGCCCCGCCAATATTTTCCGCTCCATTTTATCGACACCCCGCTTGTTTCCGGACAGGAATATGAAACAGAAGCTGCAATTGACGATTTTGAAGCATTTTACCAGAATGTGAGTGAACAGCAGGGCATTTCGTTTGAACGGAAGGGCAATACCATTATTCTTCCAAAAGAGTTCCTGTGCGGCAGTCAGGAATTACGGGCGGTTCTTACGTTTGAAAAAGGAACAGTAAAAGTTGATTTGGTGGAATAAAAGAGGGAAGCGCCTATTTAGGCGCTTCCCTCTTTGAATTAATTTTTACGGAGTATAGGTGGTACATCCCGCAAATGCCATAGATTGGTGCCCCCAAAGCACAACTTCACTGTAACCCGGCCAACCATAATTGCAGAATATGCTGGCGTCTGATTCGTATATTCCATATGCAACCACGGCATGGGTTATATGTGAGGTAGCCCCAGGCTGAGGGTCAGGCAGATATCCGAAAAGGATAGACGGCCGATCCCGCCCAATTTCGGCAATTACATTGTAACTGCCAAGATAATCATAACCAACTACGCCGCCGAAACCTTGACTATCTTGATAATCGCAGAGGACGTTGTAAATATCAATCGGTGTAGTGCCGGCTCCAATTCCGCGTATCTTTCCGTAATTAATTAGTATTTGGGTTAAATTCGGGCCGTTTAGGCCTACATCTCCATTAATACTTCCTAACCATGCTTCTGGAACATAGTTACCGCCCAGCCTCATCTGCCAGTAATACATCAGCAGATTACCAGCAATATATCCGCAATAGCCGCCATCAACGTAACCCAAACGTTTCTCGGCAGCTCTTCTTGATTCGGGTGTAATGTTTCCATATTGGTCTCTATAAACCATGCCAAGATATTTTAGGTTGTCATAACCTGTAACGTATGTTGGCATTTCGGGTTCTACATTATATGGAACAACGTTGCGACCATCCACTTTGGGAACGCTCATTCGCGTTTTCGATGTAGTTTCAATACGCTTTTCCGCAGTATTTAACAATTCGGTCCGAAGGTTCGCTGAAGCAAGCTTCGCCCCTTGAATTGTATCCGTATTAAGTATTTCATTTTTCTCAATGGTATGCACTATTTTTCCGTTCACTTCTTCATAAAAGAAGGTCGGACCCGCATAGTAAAGTTTGTTTCCAGTACAGTTTTTATATGGTGATTCGCTTATTGTAGAATATTCTACATACATACCGGTTTCCGCTTCAATGATATAATAGCCGGGATTGCACTCGACCAGGTAATAAAGATTATTGTTAAAATCTTGAAGTTCTTTAATTTCCGATATGCCATTCTGGCCTTTACTCAGAACACTGACAGTTTGATTCAAATGTTGTTCCATTGCGACTGAGAGATGTGTTTTTGATGGTTGAACATTTATATTGCCGTTAGCAGCAAAGGCCGAAAAATTTACGCATGATATTGCCACAATTGTTGCTGATGCAATGATTGATAGTAGTCTTTTTTTCAATTTTTCATTCTCTCCTTTTTATTATACTTATTTGTTAAGGCTTTCCTTTATATCATTGGACTCACCTCTTATAATAATTTATATTGTAATTATAATAAAATTTCATAATTTTTCCATATAATATATAATTAAAATAAACAAAAAATCTATATTTATATATGTAGTTAACAAATACCAAGCAAAAAACACCCCCGGCGGGCTTTTCAAAGAACCGCCGGGGGTGTTTTTATGAATCGCCTTTCACGTAGTCTGAAAAAACGCAGTCTAGACCGAGTGAGGGAACCGTCAGGCTGAGGGGAACCCCGGTTTTGGAGTCCAGGCAGAGGACAAAATTGCCCGAGCCGCTCTTAGAGGAAATTTCCGTCTTCCCATCGCTCTCTTTCATATTCAGGTTTTCATCCCGCAGGGCGGCGTCTACCGCGTTCACCAGTGCGGAGGCCATGGAAGAAGCAAGAAAAGAAGAGGGCTCTACATCGAGCTTGAGGCCCTTGAAGTTCAGCGAAACGCCATTTTCGGAAAAATCGAACTGGAGCCCCTGAAGGGCTTCCGGGGAATTAAGGGTAACCCGGGTGCTCCCGTCAAGCGAACGGACGACGTCTGCGTCGGCCTCTATCCCGTTGTAGCTGACGGTGGCCTTGCACTTGAAATTGAGGAGGGAGTCGAGCAGATTGCCCGGGGCCGCTCCGCCACCGCTGGGAAGTAAAACCCGGCAGAATAAAAAAATGATCAGCCCCGTCAAAATCACGACAGGGATCCAGAAAAGGGCGCGCCGCCGCATAGTAAACCGCTCCTTGACGCCGGTGTTATTCCTCGGCGAAATGGTACAGCCTGGGCAGAACATCAATCATGTCGCTGGGCAGCATCCCCAGCATTGAACCCCCTGCCGCGGCAAGGTCGCCCGCCGCCCCGTGAAGATAAACGCCGCAGGCCGCCGCGTGCTCGGGGGAAAGCCCCTGGCAGACAAAGGCCGCAATGATTCCGGCGAGAACGTCCCCGCTCCCGCCGCGCGCCATTCCAGCGTTGCCGGTGGTGTTGAGGAAAAGGGAACCGTCCGGGGAGACAACCACAGTGTCCGCATCTTTCAGCACGACTGTGACGCCGTATGTTTCCGCAAAGGCTTTGGCCGCCCCGGCGGGATCACCCTGAAGCGCGGCGATGGATTTGCCGCAGAGCCGGGACATTTCACCCAGATGAGGCGTGACAATGATTCTGCATTTTGCTGTTCGCAATATATCTATGCGGCTGGCAATGGCGTTTAGACCATCGGCGTCAAGCACGACCGGGCAAACAGCGGTTTCCAGAAGCGCCGTTACGGCCGCCGCCACGTCTTCGCTCCGGCCAAGCCCGCATCCGATGAGCAGGGCGGAGGCGGCTTTTGCCTGTTCAAGCAGGAGCGGAACCGCCAAAGAGGACAGCGTCCCCTTTTCATTCTGCGGGAGCGGGAGATAGACCGGCTCATAAAGCTTTGCCGATACTGCGTTGATAACGGGTGGGACGGAAGCGATGGTGACAATCCCTGCCCCGCTGCGTAAGGCGGCTCCGGTGCAAAGGGCGGCCGCGCCCCGGTAGCGTTCACATCCGGCAAGGATCGTTAGCTTTCCATAACTTCCTTTATGGCTGAGTGGATCCCGTTTTGGGAAAACACCCTTAACGAAGGAGGCGTCCAGCAGGGTGCTTCCTTTTAAATCCGCGCCGAACTTTTTTTGCAGCCGGTCGAGCCGTTCCGGCGCAACCGGCTGCAGTCCGGTGGTTTCCTGGTAAGCAGCTACCACAGCGCAGGCCATCCCTCCTTCATGGGTCAGGCTCACCGAGAACGTAAGACCGCGCTCCTGTGCAATTTCTTTTGCCTTTCCTTCGAGGAGCAGATAGGGCTCGCCGTTTTCATGCCGGAGCACGCTGACTTCGTTTAAAGAAAAACCCCGAATTCCTGTTCCGAGCGCTTTTGAAAACGCCTCCTTAGCCGCGAAGTTCGCCGCCGCGGAAGGTGCTTCTCCCCCCTTGGCAGCCAAAAAATCCTGTTCCGCCTTCGAAAAAACCCTCGTCATAAAACGAGGGTTTTGAAGGTACTGTTCCATCCGGCTGATTTGAGCCAGGTCAATGCCGATTTTATACATTTACTTTCGCCGTCCTTGGAAGGTATTCTTTGATGCTTTCCACAATAATTTCGTTGGGGTTGAAAACAATCAGGCAGCGCTGAAGTTTAGGATGGTTTAAAACCACGTAATAGGTGTCCGGGTCGGTGGGCGCGCTGCAGGCGTATAACTTCGTGTCAAACTCGCGCCCCTCAAAGGCGCCGGGCTCGAACCGCCCGAATTCCTCAAAAAAAGCCACATCCACCGTCGCAAGGCGTTTCCGGGTCTGGCGGCCCAAAATTTTATCAAAGTCGATTTCCCCGTTTGTAAAAATATACTCGTATTCCGTGTACAACAGGGGATAGTAATGGAAGATGGCATAGATGAGAATACAAATGACTAAGAGGGGGAAAAACCAGAGCTGGCCGGAAAAGGGGAGGACGGCAACACATCCCAGAATCAGAATGCCGGTGCCGATGAGGATCGCAAGCCGTTTGGCCCAGTCCGACGAGGTGGCTTTTTTAACCACGAGCTGTTCTTTGTAAATATCCATTTGCGGGAATGCCTCCTAAATGAATGGTATAGAAATAAGGATACGGAAAATACCGAAAAAAGCAAGAAAGCGTTTGTAAATTTTCCGGAAATTTGCAGAAACGCCTCCCGGCTCAATCATTTTGAAAAAAGAGAGGGAAGGAAAGCGGTTTCCGCAGCTCTACCGGCTCAAGCCACAATGGCGCGCCCGTTTTGCGGGGAATGTGTTCACTTGTTTTCCGGTCTTATTATAGCACAAAAAAAGTGTGATTACAACGAGAATGCCCTTGCAACCCCCTAAAAGATTTGTTATAATAAAAGGCAGCTATTTGCCCTGGAAATGACCACTCTCCATTCCTCGTCAATACCCCTTAGGCGGTGGTAGGTGGCGGGGTTTTTTATTGACACGGGGAAAGCGGGGCTTTTTTACACAGGCAAAACAAACGCCTGTGGGTTCTGAATGGTAGAAAAGCTGTGCCGGCCGGTTTGGAACGCTCTGTGAAACGCAGTTTTTAAGAGAAGGCGTGCGGAATACGGCTCGGGAAATAACGGCAATATAAATTAACCGAATGAGGTGACCGAAACAAATGAAGGAACAGCTTGCACAGATCAAAAAACGGGCGATGGACGAGCTTGGCGCCTGCCAGACCGTGAAAGAACTTGAAGATCTGCGCGTAAAAGTCCTTGGGAAAAAGGGCGAACTTACAGGTATTCTCAAGCAGATGGGGAAGCTCTCCGCTGAAGAGCGCCCGGTAATCGGCCAATTGGCAAATGAAGTCCGCCAGGAGCTGGAAGGGAAAATTGAAGAGTTTAAAGCTGCGCTCAAGGAGAAGCAGCTGGCTGAACAGCTCGCTTCTGAACGGCTGGACGTCACCATGCCCGGCCGGCCTTTTGAACTTGGCTCGATGCATCCGCTCTCCCTGGTTCTTGAGGAGATTGAGGAAATTTTTCTTGGAATGGGGTTCAATATTGCGGAGGGCCCGGAGGTCGAGTACGACTACTATAACTTTGAAGCGCTCAACCTGCCCAAAGACCACCCCGCGCGGGACACGCAGGACACCTTTTACATTACCGACAACATTCTTCTCCGCACCCAGACTTCCCCGGTGCAGGTGCGGGTAATGGAAAAGCAGAAGCCGCCGATCCGCGTTATATCGCCGGGCCGGGTTTACCGTTCGGACGCAGTGGACGCCACCCATTCCCCGGTTTTCCATCAGATTGAGGGGTTGATTGTTGACAAGGGCGTCACTATGGCGGATCTTAAAGGTACGCTTGAAATTTTTGCAAAACGGCTGTACGGCGAGGATGCAAAGACGCGGTTCCGCCCCCACCACTTTCCGTTCACCGAACCTTCTGCCGAGATGGATACCCAGTGCTTTGCCTGCGGCGGCGAAGGATGCCGCCTCTGCAAGGGCGAGGGCTGGATCGAACTGCTCGGCTGTGGGATGGTTCATCCCAAAGTTTTGAAAAACTGCGGCATTGACCCGGAGGTATACAGCGGGTTCGCCTTCGGTATGGGGCTGGAGCGGGTAGTTATGCGCCGTTTCGGCATTGACGACCTGCGGCTCTTCTTTGAAAACGATCTGCGGTTCTTGAAACAGTTCTAACGCCGCCCCGTCTGTATTTTTGAAACGAAGGAGGGTTCATTCCATGAACCTGTCAATGAAATGGCTGAACGATTATGTGAAAATAGATGTCCCGCCCCGCGAGTTCGCCCACAAAATGACAATGAGCGGCTCCAAGGTGGAGGGATATGAAATAGAGGGCGAGGGAATTTCAAACGTCGTCGTCGGTAAAATCCTTTCGGTGGAAAAACACCCGGACGCTGACAAACTCGTCGTCTGTATGCTCGACGTGGGAAAGGGCGCCCCGGTCCAGATTGTCACCGGCGCTTCCAACGTCTTTCCGGGTGCGGTCGTTCCGGTTGCGCTCGACGGTTCCGTCCTTCCGGGCGGAGTCAAAATTAAAAAGGGAAAACTCCGCGGAGTCGAAAGCAATGGAATGCTCTGTTCCCTTAACGAACTGGGTTTAACTGTCCACGACTTCCCTTATGCGATTGAGGACGGTATCTTTATCATGGAGGAAGAGTGCGAAATTGGGCAGGACATCTGTTCCGCTATTGGTTTGAACGACACCTCAGTGGAATTTGAGATCACCTCCAACCGCCCGGACTGTCTTTCGGTCACCGGGCTCGCCAGGGAGGCGGCGGCGACCTTCGGCAAACCGTTTACCCTGCCAAAGCCCCAGGTGAAGGGTTCCGGCGGGGATATTGGCGAATACCTGAAGGTTCGGGTGGAAAACCCGGAGCTCTGCCGCCGGTATATGGCCAAAGTCGTTAAGAATGTAAAAATCGGCCCGTCTCCCCGCTGGATGCGGGAGCGTCTCCGCGCTTCCGGCGTGCGGCCAATTAACAACCTGGTCGATATCACCAACTACGTTATGCTGGAGTACGGCCAGCCGATGCACGCGTTTGACCTGAAATATGTGGAGGAAAACCAGATCGTCGTCAGAAATGCAAAGGCGGGCGAGACGATTGAGACGCTGGACGGTACCGTCCACAGCCTGTCTGAAGAGATGCTGGTCATTTGTGACGGGAAAAAGCCTGCGGCGGTCGCCGGGGTTATGGGCGGCGAATACAGCGGCATTATGGATGACACCCAGGTTGTCGTTTTTGAATCCGCCAGCTTCAAGGGGGCTTCTGTCCGCACCACTGCAAAAAAGCTGGGGCTCAGAACGGAATCTTCCTCCCGCTTTGAAAAAGGCCTGAGCGCGAAGCTCTGCGAGGATGCTCTGCTGCGCGCCTGCGAGCTGGTTGAGCTGCTCGGCGCGGGCGAAGTGGTCGACGGGACCATCGACGTAGACAACAGCAATGAAACTCCGGTTCGAGTCAAGCTGGAGCCGGAATGGATCAACCGCTTTTTGGGAATTGAGCTTGGCCGGGAGGAAATGGTCAAAATCCTTGAATCTGTCGGCTTTGTGATGGACGGGGACGATATTATTGCTCCCGCTTTCCGGATCGACATTGAGCACAAGGCGGATATTGCCGAGGAAATTGCCCGCTTCTACGGCTACGATAAAATTCCGGCTACGGCAATCCGCGGCACAGCGCAGGGCCGCCTGACTCCGGAGCAGGTTTTTGAGCGGAAAGCAGTTCGCTCCATGCTGGCAATGGGCTGCAATGAAATTCAGACCTACTCCTTCATCAGCCCCAAGTATTACGATAAAATTGCTCTTCCGTCAGACAGTGTTCTCCGGAAGTCGATTGAGATTACAAATCCTCTTGGCGAAGACACCAGCGTCATGCGCACCACTATCCTTCCCTCTATGATGGAGGTTCTTGCCCGCAACTACAACAATCGCCTGCCGCAGGCTTATCTATTTGAAGTCGGGGTAGAATACATTCCGACCACACCGGACCGGCTGCCGGATGAAAACAAGGTTCTCGGAATCGGGCTCTACGGCCCGCAGGCGGACTTCTACACCGTCAAGGGGATGGCGGAGACGCTCTTTGGCGCTTTGAATGTCGCTGAGGCGGATTTCATCCCCTGCCACAATGACCCCTCTTTCCATCCGGGGCGCTGTGCCAAAATTGCGGTGAATGGAAAAGAGGTCGGCATCCTGGGGGAAATTCATCCCAAAGTGCTCGAAAATTACGGGATTGGCGTAAAATGTTTTGCCGCGCGGCTTTCGGTCAGCGGCATGTACGAGGCTGTGCTTCCGGAGTGCCGGTACAAGCAGCTGCCGAAATTCCCGGCGACAACCCGCGATATCAGCGTTGTCTGCGACGAGTCTACCCCGATGATGGAGGTGGAGAAAGTTATCAAAAAAGCGGTCGGAAAATCGCTTGAAAGCATCTCCCTCTTTGACGTCTACCGGGGCGAGCAGGTGGAAAAAGGGAAGAAAAGCCTTTCGTTCGCCATTTCAATGCGCTCTTACGAACGCACCCTGACCGATGAGGAAGCGGATAATTCCATCCGGCGCACCCTCAAAGCGCTTGGGGAGATGGGCATCATGCTGCGCGGCTAGCATAAAGGCAGTTTACCGGGACAGGATAGTAAGTATAAACCATACGACCAACAAAGGAGGGTGAGCAAAATGTACGACAAAACGATGACCTTTTCCGTTTACGAGGATAAGGAGAAAGAAATGAAAACCATTCTTACCACCGTTTATGACGCGCTGAAAGAAAAAGGGTATAACCCGATCAACCAGATCGTCGGGTACATTTTATCGGAAGACCCCACATATATCACCACACACAACAACGCGCGCAGCTTGATCCGCCGGATTGACCGGGATGAACTGCTGCGAGCCATGGTAAAGGCCTATTTAAACGATTAGCCGCTAAAGCCGGGTGTTTTGAAGCACCCGGCTTTTTTAAAATTTTTGGTTGACATTTATTCATAGTTTGTCTATAATATTGGCTCAATCACTTTTCCTGTGGGATGCCGGTAGAGGCATCAAGCAAATGAATTGAATAAAGAAGAGCCTTCGATTAGGATA
>CACXEO010000018.1 GCA_902766785.1 Oscillospiraceae bacterium
CAAAAATATTATAATCATCTGTTAAAAATTTTTGAGAAATTAAAGCGTCATTCATGATTTCACGGTCGTCAAACCCCGGTGTACTCATTTTATGCTTATCCCCTTTCTTAATTGAGCTGGTTAAGAAGCTTTGTAAAATGCGCCTGATGCATCGCAGAAATCTGTTCGCATTTCTGTTTTAGCTGCGGGTCGGTGCAAGCTTCAGAATATAGTTTGAACTTTTTTACCATAGTCTGTTCCAAAGACAATTGTTCTTCAATTGCTATTAGTTCTTTCGATGTTAAATTAGCCATTTTATTTTCCTCCTTATCAAAACTGTTCTTTTTTAGTATGGTTGAATTTATTGCCACTATACACACAGATTAAAACGATAAAAGAAGGCTATATAACTTATACAGCCTTCTTTTATCGTTTTCTATTAATGAGTATGCATAATAGCGTCTGAAAAACCCTGGTTTAAATCATCCAAGTATTCAAACGACTTTCCTGCACCGATTGCCACACAGTTGAGAGGGTTCTCGGCCACAACAACATGTACGCCGATTTCGCTTTCCAAAAGTTCACCAAAACCGCCCAGCAGCGCACCTCCGCCAGTTAGTGTGATTCCGTTGGTGTAAATATCACCCACCAGTTCGGGAGGAGTTGATTCAAGCACTTCTTTGACGGCGTCTACAATCATCATCGCCTGCTCCCGAATCACCGGGTACAACTCAGCCTGGGAAATCAAAAGCTTTTCTGGAAGGCCTTTGAGAAGATGCCTTCCCTTTACCTCAATTGTTTTCTGAGGATCAGCTGAATAGGCGCTGGCAATTTCTATCTTTACCTTTTCCGCCATCCGCTCCCCAATCAAAATTTTATAAGTATTCCGGACATAGTCGATAATCGCTTGGTCAAAAGTCTGCCCGGCACAGCGGACAGAACGGGATGATACGATACCACTGAGTGAAATCACCGCAATATCGGTCGTTCCCCCGCCGATATCGACAATCAAAACACCATTTGCTTTCGTGATATCAATTCCTGCGCCGATCGCTGCCGCAATCGGTTCCTCCAGCAGATATACCTTGCGCGCCCCTGCCTTCACAGCTGCATCCACAACTGCGTCTGCCTCCACCTTGGTCGTAGAGGACGGGATACAAATTGAAATACGGGGTTTGATCATCAAAGTCCCGCAAATCCGTTTGATGTATTCGCGAATCATATACTCGGTCAAAACATGATTTGAAATGACACCATTTTTGAGCGGACGCTCCGCAATAATATAGCTCGGCGTTTTGCCAATCATTTCAAACGCTTTTTCTCCAACAGTCAACACTTCTTCCCGGCGCATATCCACCGCTATAACGGAAGGCTCAGATAACACAATCCCCTTATTGCCCAAATATACAATAATGGAAGTCGTTCCAAGATCTATGCCAATATCAAGACCAGACACATAACCACCTCGACTTTTTCTGTCAACATAAACATTATATTGAATCTTTTCAGGAATTTCAAGTATTACTGGGTCGAAGCAACCACAACACCTGAAACAGATAAAACTCCGTTTTCTTTTAAAAGTGCCGCACAAGTTTCCATTGTCACACCGGTGGTGCAGACATCGTCGCATAAAAGTACTCGTTTACCTTTTGGTAAGGTGCTTCCAACATCAAAAACATCTTTCAAGTTCTCTAACCTTTCTTTATAAGAAAGCAAATGCTGAGGAGGCGTTTTCTTAATTTTTCTCAATGCATCGCTTAAAACTGGAAGCCCACATAAATCCCCAAGTGCAAGCGCCAATTCCTCCGCCTGGTTATAACCGCGTTCTCGTCGATGCGCCTTTTCCATCGGAACAGGGACAATGCAGTCAAACTCTTCTGTTAACTGGTTTGTCCCAAAACACTTCACAATATACCCAGCTAAAACCTTTGCATACTCCGGATGATTTTGAAACTTAAAGCGATGGATTGCTTGCTCCACCGCACCGTCGTAAGAAAACGGCGCGAAAACCCGTTCCAGAACAACCAAGCGTTCACATACACAGACACTTTTGGAGCAACGGCCGCAGACGCCATTCAGAAACTCAAGATCCTTTCCGCAGGACTCGCAGGTGGAAAGGCGGAAAGAGATCACTTTTCCGCAAAACGGACAGGTTACCGGAAAGAATTGTTCCAAAATAAGTTCTTTGAGTTCAGAAAAACAATTTTTCATCCGCGCAGCCCACTTCCTTTTACTGTACAAATACAAGATTTTGTAAAAATTGTTTTAACCCGGTGTACCGCAGCATTTTACGGTTGTTTTTGACCATGTATTCCAGCCGTTTTTTAGAACCTACCAGAATCAAGAGCTGCTTTGCACGAGTAACGGCTGTATACAGTAGGTTCCTGAAATACAATTTATCATAGCCACCGAGCACCGGGATAACAACCGCGTTGAATTCACTGCCCTGGCTTTTATGAACCGTTACCGCATAGGCCAGCTCGAGATCTTCTGCCATCTCAATGGTGCAGCTCACAATCCGGCCGTCAAAATCAATGATAATGTATCCATTATGAGTGTCAATCGCAAAAATCGTCCCAATATCGCCGTTATAAACGCCTACCCCTTTTTCATCGTCCTTCACCCATGGCAGGTCGTAATTATTCCGCACCTGCATAACTTTGTCTCCCACCCGGAACAGATACTGCCCCACCCGCACCTGACGCTTTTCCGGCGCTTCCGGGTTGATAACCGCCTGCAGCCTTGTATTGAGCATTTCAACGCCGAGTTCCCCTTTTCGGCTGGGGCAGAGGACCTGAATGTCTTTGACGGGAGAATAGCCGTAACTTCTGGGCAGACGTTCGCAGACAAGCTGAACAACGGTATCGGCGGCCTGTGAAATATTTTCACGGGACAGAAAGAAAAAGTCGTTGTCCTTGCGGTCTAAATCCGGCAGCTCACCTTTGACAATGTCATGCGCGTTGGTGACAATCAGGCTCTGGGCCGCCTGCCTGAAAATCTCTTTCAGCGTTACGATGGTCACGCATTCGCTGTCGATTAAATCGCGCAGGACATTTCCGGCGCCAACTGAGGGAAGCTGATCGGAATCACCCACCAAAATCAGCTTGCACTCCGGTTTCATCGCCCGCAAAAGAGCCTCAAACAACAGCGTGTCCACCATCGACATCTCATCCACCACTACAACATCGCATTCCAGACGGTTCGATTCATCCCTGGAAAAACGCAGACGCCCTTCCGGCGAGTACTCTACCTCAAGTAGGCGGTGAATCGTTTTCGCCTCCCGGCCAGTCACTTCCGACATTCGTTTGGACGCACGTCCCGTCGGGGCGGTTAAATAAACCGCCTTTCCCTGTTCCTCCAAAATGTCAATCATCCCGTTGAGGGTGGTTGTCTTTCCCGTGCCGGGGCCGCCGGTCAGGATCATAATATTTTCACATAGCGCCGCACGGATTGCCTGACGCTGGAGTGTTTCGTACTCCATTCCGAGCCGTCTTTCCTCCGCGTCAATCAGCCCGTCGGCATTCTCAGCCTCAAAAACGAACTCCCCGACCATTTCTGAAATGCGGGACGCAATATAGCTCTCTGCAACATACAAATCCGGTAAATAATAGTAGGGTTGATTGCGTTCCACCAGAACAAGCGAACCGCGCTCTACCATATCCTGTAAAGAAGCGTCAATTACGTCGGTCCCAACGCCGAGCAGCATTTCAGAAGCTTGTACCAGCTTTTTATACGGCAGACAGGTATGCCCGTTCATCAAGTTCCCGGACAAAACGTATCGAAGCGCCGCGCTGACTCGATTTTCATCTGCCCTATCCATTTCATAAGTATCCGCAATCGCGTCGGCCGTTTCAAAGGGAAGCCCTACATCATCTTCACAGAGAAGATAGGGATTATCCGTAATCAGACGTACCGCATCCGATCCCCACAATTTCCAGACTTTGACAGCCGCAGCGGGAGATATACCAAATTTTGATAGAAACAGCATAACCCTGCGCACGCCGAAAACGTGCTTAAACTCTTCCGCAAGCGCCTCCGCCTTTTTGGGGGAAATACCCTTGACTTGTGACAGGCAGGAAGGGTTCAATTCAATTTTTTCCAGGGTTTCATCCCCAAAACGGTCGACAATCCGCCGGGCTAACGCCGGGCCAATCCCTTTGATCGCCCCGGACGCAAGATAACGCATAATTGCGCCGGCAGTAGCGGGGAGCTGCCGGTCAAACGCTTCCGCTTTAAACTGATAGCCATAGTTGGGGTGGGCACTAAATTTCCCCATTACCCGAAGCTCTTCTCCAACTTCAACCGTAGCAAGGGAACCGACAACACAAATGAGCTCGTCGTTGACACCGAGATTAATAACCGCAAAGCCGGTGTCAGCATTGCGATAAATAATATCCTCTACAGAACCGCAGAGCTCTTCTATATCCTGCTGCATCGAATCCCTTCCCTAGTTGAAACATTTTCTTTATTATACTAAACTTCATCTTTCTTTGCAATCAACAGTTCATGCAGCAGTGTTTCAGCACCGTTAAAATCGCAGTAAAAAACAACATTTTCCCAGCGCTTACAAAGGCAGCGGCAAAGTTGCACCGTGTCATCACCGGAGGTCTGGCCGCCAAGGTTCAGGAGGAGAATATGCAGCCGTTTTACCCTTTTATTCCAGCGCCCCTGCTGCATCAGCTCACCCACAGTCAGCTCCAGTTCGTCGTCATTCTTCATAACCGGTACAACACTGACCAGGCTATCCTGCGGCGAAGCCTGGCGGTGAAGATATGGCAGAAGCAATAAAAAAACAAGGCAAAGAACAAAAGAAAAAGATATTACCGCCGAGCAGAACAAAAACCATCCCACCTGAACCCCACCTTCACACAGTCGTTCGTTTTATCCTATGCCAGCTCAGGGAAATCGTTCTTATTTTTAACGGTATTAAAAGTTAAGTTTTGGCATTTCCATTACTTCTTTTGCATAATGGATAGCGGTTTCCAGCTGTTCACGCGTTCCATTGCAAAGAAAGTAACAACCGCCCTCATAGCCGTTCACCCCACCGGAGGCAAGTATTTCAGCAGAAACGCCGGATAAATCACAAAGCGCGTCGAGTTCCGTATAAACTCTGCCAGGTGAAGGGAAAAAACGCAAGCCGGAGCCGTCGGGTCCATTACACAGCTGTGCCAGCACTGATACAGGTCTTTCAACTCTTTTTTCTACACCAACCGGATGAACCAAAAGCGCATGTTTTCCAATCACTGCCGACAGTAAAGGCATTATCGTCCCTCCCTCCGGATGCCCAATTAATACACCGGCTTCCTTTCCAGACAGGTATACAGCGTTTGCCCCTTTAAACAGAACAGAACGCCTGTCAAGGCGCGGTGCAACATCATAAATCGTCTCACCATGTTTCCATTTTCCTTGTTCAATAACAATATCACCTATAAAAGCGGTTTCATTTGACAACGGCGATACAATCCCACGGTAAAATCCCCGGCTGTCAAAACGGCTTAAATCTTCCCTAATAAATTTTAACGCTTCCCAAGCCAGATAAGCATTTGTTGTACCCGCCAGAATCACAACGGTATCCTCTTTTAAAGCCTTCTGAACCACTTTGTTCTGCATAAGTCCCATTGCAATTAATGCCTTTCCAGCCGCCGGTGTTAAGAATATAGACTGCGTTTTCATCACTAAGCCCTCCAAAACAAAAGGGGCTGTCGTATGACAGCCCCTTTTTCATTATTTAATTGCTGCTTTCAGTGCTTCAATTTTATCGGTTTTCTCCCAGGTAACGCCCAAATCTTCTCTGCCCATATGACCGTAAGCTGCAAGTTTCCGGTAGATTGGTTTTCTCAAGTCGAGCTGACGGATGATAGCCGCCGGACGAAGGTCAAATACTTCGTTAACAGCATCTGCAAGCTTTTCATCTGAAACAATACCGGTTCCAAAACTGTCTACCATAACGGAAACCGGATGAGCAACGCCAATGGCGTAAGCAAGCTCTACTTCACACTTTTTGGCAAGACCGGCCGCGACAATGTTTTTCGCAACCCAGCGAGCAGCATAGGCAGCGCTGCGGTCAACTTTTGTCGGATCTTTGCCGGAGAAAGCTCCGCCACCATGACGGGCGTAACCGCCGTAGGTGTCGACAATGATTTTCCGCCCAGTCAAGCCGCTGTCACCCTGCGGACCGCCAATTACAAAACGGCCGGTGGGGTTAACGTAATATTTAGTGTTTTCATCAATCAACTCAGCGGGAACAACCGGACGGATAACATCTTCAATGATATCAGCGCGGATTTGCTCAAGCGAAACCGCATCGCTGTGCTGGGAAGAAACAACAATTGCATCAACACGTTTTGGAACACCGTCCACGTATTCAACGGTTACCTGGGTCTTTCCATCCGGCCGGAGATACGGAAGCGTACCGTTTTTACGCACCTCTGTCAAGCGGAGCGCCAGCTTATGAGCAAGGGAAATCGGCATTGGCATCAGCTCTGGCGTTTCATCGCAAGCGTAACCAAACATCATGCCCTGGTCGCCGGCGCCGGTGGAGTCAGTATCCTCACCAGAGCCGTCACGTACTTCAAGCGCCTTGTTGACGCCCATTGCGATGTCGCCTGACTGTTCGTCGATTGAAGTGACGACAGCGCAGGTATTCCCGTCAAAGCCATATTTCGCACGGTCGTAACCAATATCGAGAACAACCTGGCGCGCAATCTTCGGAATATCAACATAGGCGTTTGTAGTAATTTCACCCATTACATTTACAAGACCGGTAGTTGTAGTAGTTTCGCAGGCAACCCTGGACATTGGGTCCTGCTCCAAAAGCGCGTCAAGGACAGCATCAGAAATCTGGTCGCAGATTTTATCCGGATGCCCCTCGGTTACAGATTCAGAAGTAAACAAGAACTTTGCCATATAAGTACCCCCATAAAAATAATAAGAACAACAAAACAAAAGCACCCGGTATAACCGAGTGCTGAAACATTAAACTGATGTTCCTCATCTTTCGGTTTACACCGCAGGATTTAGCACCTTACTGAAAAGGTTGCCGGGCTTCATAGGACCTGATTCCTCAGCCACTCTTGATAAGGCTATTCTTTTGTTCTTTATTATTATACAAAAATATGTAGGGCTTGTCAAGCAGTTTAGAATTCTCTTTTTACAATTGCCTTGACAGATTTGCCGACTAAAAGTGCAATAACCCCATTGACCCCAGCCTTTATCAGATTGAACGGCAGGATTGCAGGAAGCATCAATTCAAGGACAGCTTCAACCGGAGTTCCTATAAATAACGGTGTCAAAAGCAGATTCCACAGCGCCATAACCGCAGTCCAGGTCACAATCCCCAAAACAAGAGCGATAACGGAACGCTTTATGCTTTTGTTTTTCCTGGTAAGAAGCCCGAAAACCACCACAAAACTCCCCGTGGCCACAATATGCATAATTATTCCGATCACTCCGCTTGCAGCGCTCACAGTCAGTCCCTGCACAACTGAAACGATAACTGTCAGAAGGAGACCTGCTACCGGTCCATAGAACAGCGTACCGATAAAAATCGGAATATCTGCGGGGTCATATTCCAAAAAGGGCGTCAACGGAAAAACAGGAAAGTGGATGAACGCTACCAGTACAACCGATATAGCGCCCAAAAGGCCAAGGGTACAGAGTTTACGGGTGGACATGCTTACATTGGACATTAGAATCCCTCCATGAATTATTATTTATAATTAATAGAGGCTGTTTTGGAAAACAAAAACCCCCAGAACAAAGTCTGGGGGGCGCGAAAACAAAAGGTGTTTCCGTTTCTTTCATCCGGACTATACCGTCGGTTCTGGAATCGCACCAGATCAGCCAAAGGCGCGTGGACTAGAGCAACTTGCTCATTACCACCGGTGGAGAATTTCACTCCGCCCCGAAACAGACAACTATTAAATTATACAAATTAAAATCCGAACTATTCTTGACAGCCGCAATCGCAGCCCTCGTGCGCACAATCGCACGCTTCAATATCATCCAGGTCGAACTCCAGGTGTTCCCCACAGTTCGGACAGGCCATTTCACCCTCGTCAAGCATCTCTTCATCCAAGCAGATGGTATCGCCGCAGGTCGGGCAAACAACTTCATAATAATCCTCTTCGAAGTCGCTGTCATCCTCATCGTCAAGGTCGTAATAGTCGTCTTCAAGTTCGCCTAAATCTTCATCAATAATAGAAACCAGTTCTTCCAGCTCTCCCTGGTTTTCTTCCAAGTCGGTAATCGCCATTGCGATTTCATCAAGCGTATCGATAATCGCATCAAAAACCTTGGCTTCTTTGGAATCCTCGTCAAAAGACAAGCCCTTTAACAACCCGCGCAGGTAAGCGACTTTTTCTGCAATATTCATGAAATGCCTCCTCAAGATTTGATTTATTTACAAGGGCAAAAAGAGTATCGTCAAAACAATAAAAATTATGCACGCTCCATATATTCGCCGGTTCTTGTATCAATCCGGACACGGTCGCCCTGGTCAATAAAGAGCGGTACGCGGATTTCAGCCCCAGTCTCAACAACAGCAGGCTTGGTTGCGTTGGTAGCGGTATCGCCTTTAAAGCCCGGGTCAGTTTCGGTAACTTCAAGCTCAACAAAGTTCGGCGGTTCAATTCCAAAAACATTGCCCTTATAAGAGAGAACTTTGCAAGTCATGTTTTCCTTGACAAAACGGAAAGCATCGCCAAGCTTAGACTCGTCAATCGGAATGAGTTCATAGGTTTCCAAGTCCATAAAATAATAGAGGTTGCCATCATTGTAAGAGTATTCCATTTCTTTTCTTTCAACAAAGGCATTTTCAAATTTCTCAGTCGGGTTGAACGTTCTTTCGGTCACAGCGCCGGAAATAACATTCTTAATTTTGGTACGGACAAATGCGGCACCCTTACCCGGTTTTACGTGCTGAAACTCAATTACCTGGTAAACATTTCCGTCCATATCAAAAGTAATCCCGTTTCTGAATTCGCCTGCAGATATCATAGATAAACCTCCGTCAACTTTCAATTCTTATGTTCCTATTCTATACTAAAATACCGATAATTACAAGTAGGAAATACAGAGTTTTAAATATTTCAGCCTTTTTAAGCCACAGTATCAAACATTACAGCTCCAACAACTCTTTCGGGCTTTTGGTAAGGTTCTCAAATCCGCCCTCAGTAACCGTTATTACATCTTCTATTCGAACACCGAATTTGCCCGGCAGGTAAATTCCCGGTTCGACCGAAAGAACCATTCCCGGCTCCAATTCGGTAAGATCGCTCATGTTAAAGGCAGGTGCTTCATGAATTTCAACGCCTAAACTGTGCCCCAACCCGTGCCCAAAGTAACCGTCATAGCCGGCGCCGGCAATAAAGGTGCGCGCCGCTTTATCCACCTCCATACAAACGGCACCAGGGCGGATCATTTTAAACGCTTCCTGCTGTGCTTTAAGCACCGTCTCATAAACATACCGTTCTTCTTCCCCAGCTTTTCCAACGGCGACAGTCCGGGTCATATCGCTCATATAACCGTCTAGCATCGCACCAAAATCCATGGTAATAAGGTCGCCCGCCTCCACCTTTTTAGAGGAAGGCGTTCCATGCGGCATCGAAGAATTTTTCCCCGAAACGACAATGGTGTCAAAGGCGAAACCGTCCGCCCCCAGCAGCTTCATTTCATATTCCATCCGGGCGGAAATTTCTTTTTCTGTAACGCCCGGCGCAATAAAACCGCAGATCTTTTCAAATACCGCGTCGGTAATTTTCTGCGCCGCTTTCATCCTCTGGATTTCCTCGGCAGACTTAATACTTCGCATTTTTAAAAGGCCGCTGTCAAACTGGTTGGAACGAAGAATTTCAACCTCTGGAAAAAGTTTTTGGAAACGGTTGTATTCCCGCAGCGTCATAAAAGAACTTTCCACCGCCAGCGTTTTGACTTGCCAGGTCTCAAAATACTCTTTTAACTGTTTGGAAACCGAGGTGAGGAGTACGATTTCACAGCCGGAAAATGTCTTTTCAGCCTTTTCCGTATAACGGGAGTCCACAAGAAAAACCGCCCGCTCTTGTGACAAAAGCAGGTATCCCGCCGTTGAGGGAAAATGCAGCAGGTACTGTCTGCTGACGTCCGAAGTTATAAGTGCTGCGTCAACTCCCCGCGGAATTAACGCCGCCGCTTTCTGAAGCTGTTCCCTACAGTCCCACATCGCGTTTATCCCCTTTCATACTACAGGAGCGGCTTCAGGCCGTCCAGCGCCAACAGGTAGCTGTATTTGCCAAACCCAGCAATCTGGCCAACACAGACTGGCGCGATTACTGAATGATGTCGGAATTCCTCACGGTTGTGGATATTGGAAAGATGGACTTCAATACACGGGATTTTCAAAAGGGCAATCGCATCGCGGATTGCATAGCTATAGTGGGTATAAGCGCCCGCATTGATCACGACCCCATCGCACTGGTTTCGGATTAAATGGATCTTATCAATAATCGCGCCCTCATGGTTTGACTGGAACGTTTCACAGTCAAGCCCCAGGTCATTTGCATGAGCAATAATCCCCCGGTTGATGTCCTCGAGCGTTTCTTTCCCGTAAATGTTGGTTTCACGTTCTCCTGTCATATTGATATTTGGCCCATGGATGACAATTACCTTTTTTCTCATGATAACTTATCCTTTCTCAGTCTTCATAGTATTTGCGGTAGAGCAGCATCATTTCCCGTGCGTCTTCCGCCTGAGTTCCCGCAGATTCACAGATAAAGACAGGCGAAAGATTTTTCTTTGCTATAAGCTCCGCCAACGGCTCAAAATCCGGGCCGTATACGGTATCTTCAAAGGTCAAGTGGCGTTTTTCGCCGCCGTTATTTGTATACTCAATTTTGCTGAAATGCGAATGGAACCGTTTCAGGCGGTCTGAACCCAAACGGTTTTCAATCGCATTCAAGATACTCACAAAACTCTCCTGCGAATTGACACCGCCAAGCGTCCGTGCATTGAGATGCCCAAAGTCAATGCACGGTATCAGCCGTTCATCCAGCTCACAAAGGGAAAGCACTTCGTCCAAATTGCCGAGCTGATTAATCTTCCCCATTGTTTCCGGGCAAAACGCAATATCCCCAAGACCTTCTTCATCCATTGTTTTTAGGCAGCGTAAAACCGTGTCTTTTGCGAGTTCAAGCGCCTCTTCACGGGTCATTTTACCGCAGGAGCCCGAATGGACGATCACCCGATCCGCGCCGATTAGTTTCGCAGCTCGGGCGCTTTGCAGCACATAATTGATACTGTTATCCCGCTTTTCCTTCTCAACGCTGGAAAGCGAGATATAATACGGGGAATGCAGAGAAAGCCTGATCCCCTTTTCTGCAGCATTTATTTTGAGTTTTTCTCCAGCCTGCGGGTTAACCCGTACGCCATGGCCGCACTGGTATTCATAAGCATTGAGCCCGAACGGTACCAGATATTCCGGCACTTGGTCATTCCGTTTAAACCCCTGCTCCGTAAAACTCTGAGAATTCCCCGCCGGTCCAAAAAAAGCACTCATATTTTTTGCTCCTCCTTTGCCTGGTAACGTTCCCGGTATTTGCGTTCCCATCTTCGTTTGGCCTTAAAAAATAAGGACTGCTCCAGTTCAAACGGCTCTACCAAAACCGTTGTCATCCGCTGAAGATTTCCGCCAATAACATCTGTCAATATCTGGTCGCCGACCATCGCCGCCTCTTTGCGGCTTACATTTAAACGCCTACATGCCTTTCGTATTCCAAAACCAAGAGGTTTACAGCTCCAACAAACAAAATCCAGCCCCAGGCGCTCTGCAAAAGGCGCGACCCGTTCCCTTGTATTATTAGACACGATAATCATAGAAATACCAGCCTGTTCCAGGGTCCGTATCCATTCAAGAATTCCCATGGCTGGTTCTGCTTTTCCGTAAACAGCCAAAGTGTTATCCACATCCAGCAAAACGGCGGAAATATTCAGTTTTTTTAAAAACTCAGGCGTAACATCAAGAACGGAATACAAAAGATAATCCGGCATAAAAATTGACATCGCTTTCCCCTGTTTCAAGTAATGAAACAAAAAAGCGAGCACTTTTCGCGCTCGCTTCCCTGTACCAATTAAGTAATCAAATAGTTCTTATTTGAACTTACGCTTACGTGCAGCCTCTGATTTTTTCTTACGCTTTACAGAAGGTTTCTCGTAATGCTCCCTCTTACGAACCTCAGCCAAAACGCCCGACTTTGCACATGACCTTTTAAATCTTCTCAAAGCGCTGTCCAAAGACTCGTTATCTTTAATTCTGATTTCTGACACTCTCTATTCCCTCCCTTTGCCCCAAAGGCAGAGGTTTAAAACAAAATTCATGAATTAATTATACTATGTTTCGCCACTGCCTGTCAAGACCTAAATTAATTTGCGCCAGGGTTATTTTACAACGAGGTTTACCAGTTTACCTGGAACATAAATTTCCTTAACGACGTTTTTTCCCTCAACTGCCGCAGAAACCTCGCCTTTTGCAGCCGCAAGCGCATCTTCTTTTGTAACATCAGCAGGTACGGTAATTTTTCCGCGCAGCTTTCCGTTTACCTGCACAACCAATTCAATGGTATCTTCTACACACTCGGCTTCATCATATGCCGGCCATAAATTTTCAGTCAGCATTCCGCCAAAATTCAACTTTTCAAAAATTTCTTCCGCAATATGAGGTGCAAAGGGGTTGAGCAGCATTAAAAAGTCTTTGAACTCGCGACGGTTGATAGAGCCGACCGCCGCTATCTGGTTGAGCAGAGTCATCATTGCAGCAATAGCGGTGTTGAACTTAAGGTTTTCAATATCTTCCGTCACCTTTTTGATGGTTTTATGCATGGCGGCGCGCAACTCGTCACGGTATTCTTCGCCCTCAATGACATTATCCTGCAGCGCCCAAATACGGTCAAGAAAACGCTTACACCCCTTGATGCTTGCCGAGCTCCAGGGAGCGCTCTTTTCAAAATCGCCGATAAACATCTCGTACAACCGCATGGTGTCCGCGCCGTATTCCCGGACAATCTCATCCGGATTGACCACGTTGCCGCGGGACTTACTCATCTTTTCACCGTTTTCGCCCAGAATCATACCGTGGCTGGTGCGTTTTGCATACGGCTCTTTCGTGCTGACAACGCCGATGTCATAAAGGAATTTATGCCAGAACCGGGAGTAAAGCAAATGAAGGGTCGTATGTTCCATCCCGCCGTTGTACCAGTCGACCGGAAGCCAGTAATCAAGCGCCTCTTTTGACGCAATGGCGTCCGGGTTGTGCGGGTCGCAGTACCGCAGGAAGTACCAGGATGAACCCGCCCATTGAGGCATGGTATCAGTTTCCCGTTTTGCAGGGCCGCCGCAATGAGGGCAAATCGTATTGACAAAGCTTTCCATCTTGGAAAGCGGAGATTCACCGTCGTCAGTCGGCTCAAAGGACTCCACCTCCGGCAGACGGAGCGGAAGCTCACTCTCCGGAACCGGCACATAGCCGCATTTTTCACAGTAGACAATCGGGATCGGTTCTCCCCAGAAGCGCTGACGGGAAAAGACCCAGTCGCGGAGCTTATAATTGACTTTGGGGCGTCCCTTGTGGTTCTCCTCCAGCCACTCAATAATTTTTTTCTTTGCCTCTTCTACTGAAAGGCCGTCCAGGATACCGGAATTGACCATTGTACCGGTTGCACAGTCGGTAAACGCTTCCTTTGATACGTCGCCGCCGGACACAACCTCAATAATCGGGAGGTCAAACGCCTTTGCAAAATCATAGTCGCGGGTATCGTGCGCTGGAACTGCCATAATCGCACCGGTACCGTAAGTCATCAGAACATAATCGGAGATAAAGATCGGAATTTCTTTTCCATTGACCGGATTGACGGCTTTAACGCCCTCCAGCCGGACACCGGTTTTCTCCTTGACAATTTCTGTCCGTTCAAAATCCGATTTTCTAGCGGAAACCGCCTGATATTCGCGGACAGCCGCCATATTCCCAATCTGGCCAGCCCATTTCTCAATCATGGGATGCTCCGGGGAAATGACCATGTAAGTAGCCCCATAAAGAGTATCGGGACGGGTTGTGTATACAGTGAGAACATCGCCAGCTGTTGTATCGAATTCAACCTCAGCACCCGTGGAACGGCCAATCCAATTTTTCTGAGAAATTTTGACGCGGTCAATATAATCTACGTCGTCCAAATCATCAATCAGGCGCTGGGCGTATTCGGTAATCTTAAGCATCCACTGGGATTTCACTTTGTGGACAACTTCCCCCCCGCAGCGCTCACAGACACCATTGACGACCTCTTCATTCGCCAGAACAACTTTACAGGAGGTACACCAGTTGACCGACATTTCTTTTTTATAGGCGAGCCCCTTTTTAAAAAGCTGCAAAAAGATCCACTGGGTCCATTTATAATAATCCGGGTCGGTAGTATTAATTTCACGGTTCCAGTCAAAGGAAAGGCCCAGAGACATGAGCTGTTCTTTAAAACGCGCAACATTCTGCTTTGTAACAATTTCCGGGTGGATTTTATTTTTAATGGCATAATTTTCAGTCGGAAGGCCGAAAGCGTCCCACCCCATTGGATACAGAACGTTATACCCCTGCAGTCGGCGTTTGCGCGCAACGATATCAAGCGCAGTGTAAGAACGCGGATGCCCTACATGAAGGCCCTGCCCGGATGGGTACGGGAACTCCACCAAAGCGTAATACTTGGGCAGCGTATAATCATTCTTTGCTGCAAATACATTTTTGTCCTGCCAAATTTTCTGCCATTTTTTCTCAACACTTGCGAAATCGTACTTCAACTAAATTTCCCCCTGCTCCGATATAATACTGTCTATTTCCACGTTTTCTGCGTCCGCCCACATCCGCTCAAGGTCATAATATTCCCTTGCGTCTTTTAAAAAGATATGAACAATCACATCATGGTAATCCAGAACAATCCAGTTGTTGGAATGATAACCTTCAATAAATGAAGGTTCTAGCCCTATCTGCGACAACTGATAATCCACCTCATCCACCAGCGCTTTCACCTGGGTAGTTGAGGTGGCACCCGCAATGACAAAATAGTCCGCGAGGATGGAAAGATCTCGAATTTTCAAAAGCCTGATATCATCCGCCTTTTTTCGATCCAATATTTTAACAACTTTTTTTGAGAGTTCTAAAGAAGTCAAACTCAAAATCCTTTCTTTCGTATTATTTACGCGGCTTCGCCGGAACTTTGTGAAGAGGAAGAAGAACTTTCGCTCTTTCCAGAATCCCCGCCGACAATTTCGCCCAGATTACCTTGATTATTGTCTAAAGCTGAAGAAGTATTCGACTTTTCAATACACTTCAGGTCCTCAGCCGGAACTGCATCCGAATAAGGCCTGAATGCCTTGTTCAGAAGTGCGGCGGTAGCGTCCAAATGTACGCTGTAATGCGAGTAATGCGGCGGAATACCTTCACCCGGTAGCAGATACATGGTCATGTCACCCATGGAAAGATCGTTAACCTTGCCCATAAAGCCCATCATTTCCACCGGGGTCAAGTCGGTAGAAAAATAATTCAGAAGAGTCGGCACCATTCCCAGCAGGTCAGTTTTGGACAAATTCATCACCTGCTCCAAAAGCGCAGCCATAAAAAGGCGCTGTACCTGCAGCCTTGATATATCGCCAAGAGCGTAATCGCCGTCTGAAGAACCTTCCGCTCCGCGGTGGCGAACAATAATTTCAGCGTGTGTGCCATCCAGCCGCTGGAGACCTTTATTCAGCTTCAAGCCGTCTCCCCAGTCGATATTAAACGGAACATTCATTTCGATGCCGCCCATAGCGTCTACTAAATCTTTGAACCCATCCATTTTAATGGTCGCATAATGATCAACCGGCAGGGCAAATAACGTATTGAGTTCCCCGGCAAGACCTTGAATACCACCGTTTTCTTTTCTTCCAAACACAGCGTTAATTTTTTGAGTTGAAGTATTCTCAACATAGGTATCACGTGGAATTTGCAGAATACTGACCTTACCCGCCTTGACGTCATAAGTGACATACATGATAAGGTCTGTCCGCTCGCCTAAACCGCGGCCCTCTTCATCGTCAATCCCACAAACCAGAAAATTGACAACATCCTCTTTAATGTCCTGCGAGGTGTTGATTTCTGAACTCAGGCTCCCCTGCTGTCCTTGGAAAATACGGCTATTCAAAAGGGCCGCTGCAGTTACGGCAAGTATAAGGATAACCGCCGCTATAATCGATACGGCGATTATGACTTTCTTTTTTGTGGAAGATTTTTTACGATCTTTACTCAATAAAAGCGCCTCCGCTCCCTGTTAACAGATGGATTAAAGTGCGGATGACACCACCCGCACTTTACACTTATTAAAGATTATGATGCTTTCGAGGATGCAGACGAACCGGAATCTCCGCCGGAATTTCCCCCAAGCTGCGTATGGTCGTCATCCAGATAACTGCTGTTGTTGACCAGTTCTTCGCAGTCGATATCCGCAGCAGTAATCTTATCAGAATAGGGTTTGAAGTTTTCATTGATTAGCTCTACGAGCTTGTCCTTGTGTATGCTGTAATACCAGGTTCCATTCTCAGGCATCTTATAGCCCTCGCCCGGCAAGAGATACATGGTCATATTGCTCAGGTCAAACCCCGTGACAAGGTCCACATATCCCAGCATCTCCCCAATGGTAAGATCGGTTGTAACATACTTTGAAAGGGTTGGAACCAGACCGACTAACTGTGTTTTCGGCATATTGAGCAGTTCCTGCAGCAACGCGCCGATAAAAAGCCTTTGGGTTTGCAGACGACCAATATCCTGGCTTGCATATGAATGGCGTTCACGGACAACCCGTTCCGCCATTTCACCGTTCAGCGTTTGAACACCTTTTTCAATTGTAATTCCGTCAAGGTTAAAAGTAATCGGCACATCCATTGTCACGCCACCGACCGCATCCACCAGGTCTTTGAACCCATCCATCTTGATGGTTACATAATGATCAACATTTAGTGTAAAGGCTTCGTACAGCTTTTTGGAAAGCCCCTCTATTCCGCCTATCTCTTCTGTGCCGTAGATCGCATTCAGCTTGCCGGAAGAATTTTCTTCAAAGCCGATAAAAGTATCGCGCGGAAGCTGCAGGACATTAACTTTTCCCGCTTCGATATCATAGTTTACAACCATCATAACGTCGGTTCTCTGCCCAAGGTTACGGCCCTCTTCGTCATCAATGCCGCAGACCAGGAAATTGACAACCTTGTCCTGAATCGCAACCGGCGTAAGGGCGTTGCTGTCGACAGTATCATCCCCCGCCCAAAAACGGCTGTTTAACACAGCTACAACGCCGATAGAAGCGGCAGAAAAAACAATCAAAAGGATAGAAAGTATCAAAATCACCTTATCCCTTGTCCTCATCCTGCGTTTTTTTCTGCCAGAACGCGAACTGGATGAAATATCGCGGAACTGGGTATTATTTTTTGCCATAAAGCGCCTCCGAATTTTTTAAGCACAGCTGGTTATAGGCATCCACCGTATCCCGGTGCAAAGGGAAACCGGATTCAGCCAACTCTGAAATGGTAATCCGTGTCATTTCAAAAATGACAGAATCCAAGCTCTCTTCCGAAAGTTCGCGCAATTTCGACACGTTTGGATACGTCCTGTCCGCCGAAATACAGTCCGCAACATAAATAATTTTTTCTAGAAGCGACATATTCAGCCTTGCAGTCGTATGATAACGAACCGCATTTATAATATCAGGGTCATCAGTAAAAAAACGGCTAACATAACCCGCACCAACGACCGCATGCCACAATTTCGGACAAAATCTCTCAGATTCGGTTAGAATTATATCAAATTCTTTAGCCATTTGCAACAGCTTTTCTTTTGGCTCATCCTTGCACACGTCATGAACAAGCCCTGAAAATGCCGCTTTCTCCGGATCGGACTGGTACCGCAAAGCCAGATGCCGCGCGCTTTCAGAGACCGCTAAACTATGCAGATACCGTTTCTCAGAAAGGCGGTTCCTTAATTTTTCCTTAACGACCTGCACACTCATTTTATACATCAACATCACCCCCGCCAAAAAGGGAATGCTCTTCGATATACCGAAGTACATCGGGATTCACATAAGCGCTGATATCTTTATGCTCTTTCATCAACCGGCGCAATTCGGTGGAGGAAAGAACATAAACATCGTTTTTTATAACGATTGTAGTGAAACCTTCCCGTTTAAATGAAGCGCTCATTTCCAGCATTTTCCGGTGTTCCTCAAAATTTCTGGATGCGCCTACGAGCGTACAGGCCTTTAAAATATCCCGATAACTCCGCCACTGCCGGAAAGAAAAAAACATATCGCTTCCGACAAGCAGGTAAAAGGAAGCGTCAGGATATTCCTTCTTCAATGCCCGCAGCGTATTGACAGTATAGCTTCTCCCGCCTAAACGATACTCTATATCTGAAACTTCAAATACAGGCATATCCTTTACAGCAAGGCGGCACATTTCTATCCTGTCGCTGTTAGAACAGAGGTCCGGCGTTTCCTTATGCGGGGGGACGTTGGTGGGAACAACTAAAATTTTGTCGAATTTCAGCTCCTCATGGCAGGAAAGCGCCAGCCGTATATGCCCGTTATGAACCGGATTAAAAGTCCCGCCTAAAATTGCAATTTTTCGCATGATCATTTCCTTTAACTAGTTTTGCCCAAAGAACAGCTGTTTACTTCAAAATTATGACCGGGTTTTTCTGACTGGGACGATAGAGTATAAACCGCGTACCAATTACCTGTACAACTTCTGCCGAAAGGCGCTCAGCCAATTCCACAGCCGCCTCCCTTGGCGTCACCGGAGCAGTTTCCAACACCCTCACCTTAACCAGTTCGCGGGCAGTCAGCGCCTCGTCTACCTGTGCCGTAACTGTGTCTCCAATGCCGGATTTACCAATTTGAAGAATCGTTTCAACCGTATTACCAAGGCCTCGAAGATAAGCCCGCTGTTTGCTTGTTATCATTTATTTCATCCTTTCATGAAAACGGCGCGCAAGTTCCCTAAGCGCCTTTCCTCTGTGGCTGACCTCATCCTTTTCGCTGTCATTCATCTCTGAAAAGCTTTTTCCCTTTACAAGGAATATCGGGTCGTATCCAAAACCGCCGGAGCCCGCCGGCTGGAAAGCAATCCGCCCCTCACAAATCTCAAAAATACTCCACTCCTCTTCGGGGAAAAAAACACTGATGGCGCAGGCAAAATGGGCGGTTCTCTTATTTTCCGGCGTTTCGGAGAGCTCCCGAAGAAGTTTGTCCACACGTTCAGCGTCCGTCAATCCGGGACCGCCGTACCGCGCTGAGTAAACACCGGGACGGCCGCCAAGCGCGTCCACGCAAATTCCCGAATCATCCGCAATAGTGGTTTCCCCGGTCCGTTCAAAAACATAACGTGCCTTCAGCCGGGCATTTTCTTCAAAGGTCGTTCCGTTTTCTTCCGCCTGTCCATCTACCCCACAGTCAAGCTGTGAAAGAACAGTAAAACCAAACGGCTCCAGAATCCGTTTAAACTCCTTTAGCTTTCCCTGGTTTTTTGTGGCAACTACAATTTTCATTTTTATTCTCCATCGTCAAACAATGCGTCTGTAAAATCCTCGGCTGAGAAGGGTTGTAAGTCATCAATCTTCTCTCCCACGCCTACAAATTTAACGGGAAGCCCGAGTTCGTCCTTGATCGCTATGATAATGCCGCCCCGCGCAGTGCCGTCAAGCTTGGTGAGAACAATACCGGTAATTCCTGCCGCCTCTTTAAATTCACGCGCCTGGTTGACCGCATTTTGTCCGGTTGTCGCGTCAAGCACCAGCAGAACCTCTACATCACATCCTGCCGTTTCCCGTTGAATAATCCGGGTGATTTTTGCAAGCTCATCCATCAAATTCTTTTTGTTGTGGAGCCGGCCCGCCGTATCGCAGATAATAACGTCGCTTCCACGCGCTTTCCCCGCTGCGATGGCGTCGAAGACAACTGCCGCCGGATCGGAGCCTTCGCTGTGCTTGACCAGTTCAACCCCCGCCCGTTCCGACCAGATTTCGAGCTGGTCGATTGCGGCTGCGCGGAACGTATCAGCAGCGCCGAGCAGAACTTTTTTTCCTTCCGCTTTTAAAAGCGCAGCGAGCTTGCCGATGGTGGTTGTTTTCCCAACCCCGTTCACCCCAATAACCAGGATCACCGAGGGCTTGGTGAAAATATTCAGCGCCTCCCCGCCTTCCATCATTTGGGCGATAATCCCTTTCAGCATTCCTTTAATCTGCGACGGATCGGTTACATGCTGGTTCTTCACCTGCTGGCGGAGAAGCTCGCAAATTTTCGTGGAGGTTGCCACCCCAACGTCCGACATGATTAAAATCTCTTCCAGTTCGTCAAAGAGGTCGTCGTCTATTTTTGTAAACGCCCCGAGCATATCCTCAACCGCGTTCATCATAGACGATTTGGTCTTCTGTAACCCGGCTTTGATTTTAGAAAAAATACCCATTCCGTTGGAACCTCCATTTAATTATGTATTCATGATTCAATTCAGCGCGCCAGTTTTCCTATTTTCTCCTCAACTTCGCCAACATTTAGTTCAAGGAGCTTTGAAATACCTTCCTGCTGCATGGTGACGCCATAAAGGACGTCGGCTTCCTCCATAGTGCCTCTCCGGTGGGTGATTAAAATAAACTGGGTGTTGTCACTGTAAGAGCGCAGATACCGCGCGTATTTTGAAACGTTGACGTCATCGAGCGCAGCCTCAATTTCATCCAGGATACAAAACGGCGCCGGGCGGACTTTCAGGATGGCAAAATAAATCGCAATTGCAACAAAAGCCTGCTCACCGCCAGAAAGGGACGCAAGGTTTTTAATGACCTTGCCGGGCGGCTGTACATTGATCTCAATCCCTGTTTCAAGAATATGATCTGGGTCGGTCAGGATCAGCTCACCTTTTCCCCCGCCGAAAAGATCAGAAAAAATTTGGGAAAAGTTGCGGTTGATTTTCTCAAAGCTCTCTGAAAAGAGTTCTTTCATATTTTCGGTCAAGTCGCCGATCAGCCGTGTGAGTTCCTCGCGGGAACGCTCCACGTCCTCAATCTGCCCCGTGAGATATTCATACCGTTCTTTGACCTCTTTGTATTCCTCGAGTGCGGCCAGGTTTACATTGCCAAGGCCTTTAATTTTCGCCTTGACTACATTGAGTTCCCGCTGAAGGGCGCTGAAATCCTCAACCGGGCGCGCCAAAGCCTCCGCCTGCGAACGGGTCATTTCGTACTCGCTCCACATCTGGTTGATGATCCCGTCGTACTCCTTCTGGGTCGCCAGCTTCTGCTCTTCCAGATGCGCCGTTTCACGGACGATACTTTCACGGCGGTCACTATAATGCCGCTGCTCTTCCCGCACTTTCGTGGTTTTGGCCTCATGCTGCTCACGCTGGGCCAGCGCTTCCGCTACCCTGTGGTCAAGCTCGCCGATCTCTGTACGGCGCAAATTCGCTTCCTGTTCTAAAGCGGCTATCTGGCCAGCGAGGTTCTCATTTGACTCTTTTAAGCTTTCAATCCGTTCTGACAGGACGGAAGCGGTCTGCGCCGCGTCTGATTTCCGCGATTCGAGCGCCCTAATAAACTCATGAAGCGACTCGATTTCCTTTTCAAGTTCTATTTTTTGAATCCGAAGCCTTGATATTTCCGAGGAAATACCGTCAAACCGCTCCAAAAGCTCCGCGTTGCTGCCCTCCAGTTCCGAAAGAGCCGCCGCTTTTTCCCCGCTGAACCTTTCCAGATCATCCAATTGCTTCAAAGAATCCGAGAGAGTGGCGGAAACGGTACGAATCTGGCTTTCCGCTGCCTGTACCCGACCTTTGATGGTAGAAAGCTGATCTTTATATTCGGTTTTAAGATGGTCAAGCCGTCTGCATTCACTTTCAAGCCGAATCCGGTCCTCCGAGCAGGTCTGCATCTCACTCCGGATTGCCTGGACCTGCGCGTCCAATTCAGCAGTCTCCACAGAAAGGGCGTTTTTCCTTTCCACCAGTGCAGCCCGGTCTTTTTCCAGCGCCTGCACTTCTTTTTCAAGCCGTGCAATATCGTTTTTCCTGCTCAGGATTCCCTGGCTGCGGGCAACGAAACCGCCGCTGATAGAGCCGCCTGCATTGACGACCTGGCCGTCCAGCGTTACGATCCGGAACCGGTAGCGGTATTTTTTCGCAATGGCAACCGCCGCGTCAATATCCTCCGCAATTGCGACTCTTCCCAGCAGCCACTGGACAACCCCTTCATAGGCGGGAGCGTATTCCACCAATTCTGATGCGAGTGCGATATAGCCGTCTTCTCCGGAGAGAGCCGGTTCATTTAACCGGTTCCCCTTTACAGAGGTAAGGGGCAGGAAGGTAGCGCGGCCGGCTTTCTGCTCTTTCAGAAGCTGGATGGCGGATTTAGCTGCTTCCTCACGTTCAACAACGATATTCTGCATCGCGCCGCCCAGAGCGATTTCAACCGCAACCGAATAGCGGCTGTCAACCGAAATAAGCTGGGCAACCGATCCGTGAATCCCACGGAGCCGGCCCGATTCTTCAGCACGCAAAACCGCTTTTACGCTTCCAGCAAAGCCTTCCATATTCTGTTCCAAATCCTGCAACAGACGGATTCTCTGGCTTTTCTCCTGCAGTTTCAGTTCAAAAGAAGAAAGCTTTTGAGAAGCGGCCTCCAGCTTTTCACGGCGGGATTCCTGTTTCATTTGGTACCCTTTTAAAGAATTTTCAAGAGAAAAGGCGCGTTCTGTACAGGCGTTTAAGTCTTCCTCCCGCGCCTTTCCCTCTTCTTCAGTTTTCCGCAGATCCTCTTCGCGGTTTAAAAGTGCTTCACGGTCTGCCTTAAGGCTTTCTTCAAGCTCTTCAACCCGTTTTTTACTGACATCAGCCGTTAAAGAAAACTCCGTTTTCCGCAAGGCGGTTTCTCCCAACAGCCGTTTGAGCTCTTCCGATTGTTCATTAAAAGCAGCAGTCTGCTCAGAAGCGGCGCTCAGCTCCTTTTCAAGCTGGGTCGCCTTTTTCTCAAGTTCGCCGATCTGCACACGGCGCTGTGCGGCCGCGGTGTTCCGTTGTGTGATTTCATCCAGTATCGCCTGGTCGGACTGCTCCAGCGAACGGAGTTCTTCTTCTACCCGCGCAATGCTTTCGAGGTTATGCGCAATATCGTTTTTAATGACGGCAATCCGGGAAGCTACCTCCGCGTTTTCCCGTTCTTTTTCCTGCTTTTCGTTTCTCAGCTGCTCCGACAAGGTCATACAACCCTGCATCAGGCTGTAAATTTCCTGTATCTGCTCTTCGGATTCTTCCATCAGGCGGCTGATTTCTTCGCTCTCGCCATTGGCGATGGTCAGCTTGTCATCCTGGGAACGGAGACGGACGGTCAGCGTTTCAAGGGTGTGAACCCAGTAGGAGAGTTCAAGCTCCTTTTTTTGCGACGCAAATTCCAGGTACTGTTTGGCCTTTTCAGACTGAGCCTTGAGCGGCCCGATCCGATCCTCAAGCTCCTTGACAATATCGAACAGACGAAGAAGATTTTCCTCCGCCATCTGAAGGCGCCGTTCCGATTCTTCTTTCCTGTAACGGAATTTTGAAATGCCTGCCGCTTCTTCAAATATTTCACGCCGTTCCGCGCTTTTTGCCCCAACAATTTCTGCAATCTTCCCCTGCCCAACCATGGAATAGCCGTCCCGGCCAAGGCCGGTGTCCATCAGCAGTTCGTTAATATCTTTTAACCGCACCTGGGAACCGTTGAGCAAATACTCGCTTTCAGAGGAACGGTAATACTTCCGGGTAATCGTGACTGTATCGCTGTCAACAGCCAATAGGCCGGAAGAATTATCAATGGTTAACGACACTTCGGCAAAGCCCTGCGGCTTGCGGAGCTGCGTCCCGCCGAAAATGACGTCTTCCATTTTCGCACCGCGAAGGGTTTTGGTAGACTGTTCGCCTAGAACCCACCGGACAGCGTCGCTGATATTGCTTTTTCCGCTTCCGTTCGGCCCGACTACCGCGGTAATTCCCTTGCCGAATTCCAGCTTGGTTCGGTCCGGGAATGATTTAAACCCGTGCAGTTCCAATGACTTTAGAAACAAACAGTTTCCCCCTCTAACAGTTTAATCTGGTATTTCTCCAGGGACAGGTCAGGCACCAGCCGTACCGTGTAACCGTCTTTCTGCAAGCACTTCAGGTTTTCCCTGCGCTGCCCCGCCATTTTGGATAGGCTTTTTCCGGACACCGCAAGAGTTACAGCTCCGGCAGGAAAACCTTTTAAGAGCTCCCGGGTGTTTTCAAGCATCATCCTGCTCTCACACAGTTCCCGGAAAGCCGGGTGATACGGCCCGCAGGCCGCCTGCTTTTCAAGCTCGGGCGAGGCATGAAGCCCAAGCCGGATCACAGGAATTCCAGCGTTTAAAAACATCCTGTAAAGCCCGGTGCATTCTAAAACAGCCTGTTCCAGGCTCTGCGGTTTATAACGACCCGCTTGGTACAGCTCTTCCAAATAGGTTCCTCTCAGGGTGACGGTCGGATAAATGCGAACCATATCAGCCTTCAGGCTTATAAATTCCGCCGCTGTTTTTCGGTCGTCCTCTTCCGTACTCCCGTAAAGGCCGGTCATCATCTGAAGGCCAAGCTGAAAACCTTTTTCCCGGATCAGAGCTGAAGCGCGACGAACATCTTCCGCCGTATGCCCACGCTGGTTTAACTTTAACACCCTGTCAGATAAGCTTTGAGCTCCCAGTTCAATTACACGTACGGAATATTCATGCAATTCATTAAGAATTGCTTCATCAATTGCGTCCGGGCGTGTGGATACTCTGACGCCGTAAAGCCCATATTTTTTTACATATCCCGATGCAATCTCCAAAAGCTGTCTTCGGTATTCCGGCTCCACTGCGGTAAAGCTCCCGCCGAAAAAAGCAATTTCCGACTGGGAAAGCTCTTTCAGGCTTGGAACTGCCTCCCGCAGGAGGATGTCGACTTCCGCGGGCGACGGTGCATTTCCAGCGCCGGAAATGCTGTTTTGGTCGCAGAAACTGCACCGGTGCGGGCAGCCGAGATGCGGGATAAACACCGCAATGTTACTGTGCCTCATAACCCATCAGCTTAAGCGCTTCTTTGGCCGCATTCTGTTCCGCCTGCTTTTTACTCTTCCCTTTTCCTGTTCCAATAACATTGGAATTGAGGTGAACCTCAATGACAAAGGTTTTATTATGATCAGGCCCGCTTTCATCCGTCAGCACATATTCAATCTTTTCTTCTTTGTTCTGCTGGATAATTTCCTGCAAAATCGTTTTATAATCGGAAAAACCGCTGCTTTTTTTCGGGCTCAGGTCGTCTGGAATAAAAGAAAGCACATATTTTTTAGCAGCTTCCATCCCACCGTCCAGAAATACGGCGGCGATGACCGCCTCAAAGGCGTCGGATACAATCGACGGGCGTTCCCGTCCTCCGGTGTTCTCTTCTCCTCGTCCAAGCAGAATAAACTCGCCCAAACGGATTTTCTGTGCAAACTCAAAAAGCGCCTGTTCACAAACAAGAGAGGCGCGCAGGCGAGTAAGTTCGCCTTCCGGGATATGCCTGAAGTGCTGGAATAAGTGCTCCGCTACAATGACAGAGAGAACAGAGTCGCCCAAAAATTCCAGCCGTTCATTATTGTGCAGGTGTTTTTTTCCTTCATTTGCATAAGACGAGTGGGTAAGCGCTTCGGTTAAAAGCTTTTTGTTTTTAAATGTGTAGCCGATTTCCCGTTCAAACTCTTCCAGAGGTAAGACCGGCCTTTCATCCGCTTTTTTCATCTATTCCTCTCCGCCCGCTTCACAGGCCGCAAGATGGCCTTCAATTTCACCGATTACATCATTTTCCGTAAAACGAATTGCCTGGCGAACCGCGTTTTTAAAAGCGACCGCGTTGGAACTTCCATGCGCCTTGATGACCGGCTTGCGCACACCCATCAGCGGTGCGCCGCCGTACTCGGTATAATCCATCGACTTTTTAAACGCATTCACTTTTTTCATAACGATCAACGCCGCAACTTTGGAGAGCACGCCGCTCATAAATATATCCTTGAGCTTCATGCTGATGAGCTTGCCCATCCCCTCAGTCAGCTTGAGAATGATATTGCCGGAAAATCCATCCGCTACCACCACATCACAGCCGCCGAGCGGAATATCCCTTGCCTCCACGTTTCCGGTAAAATTAATCGGCGCTTTTTTAAGAAGCTCATACGCTTTGAGTTGGAGTTCGCCGCCCTTTGTTTCTTCGGCTCCGATATTTGCAAGGCCCACTCTGGGATTTTTGATGCCCATAATCTGATTCATATAAGCCGAACCCATCAGCCCGAAATGAAGCAGCATCTCGGGGCGGCAGTCAACGTTCGCGCCGCCGTCCATCAGCATATAGCAGCCGTTCACAGTTGGGATAATCGGTGCGAGAGCAGCCCGCTTGATTCCTTTAATTCTTTTGACAATCAGGGAGGCGCCAACAACAATCGCCCCGGTGCTCCCGGCACTTACAAATACATCCGCCTCGCCGGAGGCAACCATTTTAAAGGCAACAGCCATGGAGGAATCAGACTTGCTTTTTGTAATTTCAGTTGGATCCTCTTCAATATCGATAACACTGTCAGCCTGGACAAGCTCCAATTTGGAGATGTCAACCTGGTTTTCTTGCGCTGTTTTTTTCATTGTTTCCACATCGCCTGTCACTGCAATAGGCACCTTGTACTCCTCAGCCGCAAGCGCGCATCCCTGCAGCACCGCAAGCGGTGCGTTATCGCCACCAAATCCATCTACTACAATTTTCATCTGTTACACCCCATATCCGTCTAGCGTTTGTTCCAAAGAGTCCATCGCGCGTTCCGCAATCATCTGGTATCTCGCCTGTTTGTCCCGTATCCGTTCAGGAAGCGGCGGCAGGATACCCATATTACAACCCATAGGCTGGAAATCAGCCACCGTTTTATCCGCAATATAGTTTGCCAGCGCACCGAGCATTGTATTGGCCGGAAGGGTTATTTCCGGTTCACCCCGCAAGAAGCGCGAAAGGGTAAAACCCACGTACAGGCCGCTCGCCGCCGATTCAACGTAACCTTCCACTCCGGTCATCTGGCCCGCAAACGAAATTCTCGGGTCACGTTTCAGCCGAAAATGATTGTCCAGCAGCCTCGGGCTGTCTAAAAAGGTGTTCCGGTGCATCACGCCATACCGGACATACTCAGCGCTTTTCAGCGCCGGAATCAGCCCGAAAACCCTTTTCTGCTCTCCAAATTTTAAATTTGTTTGGAACCCGACCAGGTTGTACATGCTGCCGCCCGCGTTTTCTTTACGGAGCTGAAGGTTTGCCCAAGGCCGGTGCCCGGTGCGCGGATCGCACAGGCCGACCGGTTTGAGCGGGCCGAACCGCAGGGTATCTTCCCCGCGCTTTGCCATAATTTCAACCGGCATACAGCCCTCATAAACCGCGGGCGCACCCTGCTCAAAACTTTTAAGGGAAACCGCTTCGGCGTTTACAAGCTCATGGTAAAAAAGCTCGTATTCTTCTTTATTCATCGGGCAGTTAATGTAATCCGCCTCACCGCGGCCGTAACGTGAGGCGAAAAAAGCGTGTTCCATATCAACCGATTCCGCTGTGACAATCGGCGCCGCAGCATCATAAAAGCTAAGATAGCCAGTCCCGCCGCAGAGCCCTTGAATTCCATCTGCTAATGCATCAGAGGTTAAGGGGCCAGTCGCAATTACCACATAGCTCTCTTTCGGAATTCGGACTACTTCCTCCACATGTACCTTGATATTGGGGTGCGCCCTAATCTTTTCAGTCACCAGGTCGGAAAACCTCCCGCGGTCAACTGACAGAGCACCTCCGGCTGCTACACTGCAAGCCTCCGCACAAGGAATAACCAACGACCCTAACCGTTTCATTTCATGCTTGAGAAGCCCGGCGGCCGAACCCAACCGCGCCGCTTTGAGCGAATTGGAACAAACCAGCTCCGCAAACCCTGAATAATGATGAGCCGGAGTGTATTTCTCCGGCTTCATCTCAAACAAATCAACCTGTATTCCATCTTCTGCCAGCCGGTAAGCAGCTTCGCAGCCCGCCAGTCCGGCGCCAATTACCTGAACCCTCATTTTGCGTTATCCTTAAGGCCGCGCTCGTAATCACAGCCCTCTTTTGCACAATAAATTTTTCCGGCTTTACCGCGTTTTTTAAAGAGTGTCGCCCCACATTTTGGGCACTGCTCCTTCATTGGTTCATCCCAAGTCATAAACGAGCACGTTGGATTGTCCTCGCATCCATAGTATTTTTTACCGGTTTTTGATTTCTTTTCCAACACTTTTTTACCGCAGAGCGGGCAAAGTCCGCCGGTTTCCTGGGCGATCCGCTTGGTATTTTTGCACTCGGGAAAACCGGGGCAAGCCAAAAATTTCCCAAACCGGCCGATTTTGATGACCATCTTCCGCCCGCAGAGCTCACAGACAATATCAGTCTCCTCATGGGGAACCTTTACGCGGGTTCCTTCCATTTCTTTTTCAGCTGTGTCAAGGGTTTTGCTGAAATCGCCGTAAAAACTTTTGAGCATGTCGACATAATCGACCTTGCCAATCTCAACTTCGTCAAGATTCTTCTCCATATGTGCTGTGAAATCCACATCGACAATATTTTTGAAGTGGTCCCGCATCAGCTGCGTCGTCACTTCCCCAAGAGCCGTTGGCTTTAACTGCTTTGCTTCCCGCTCAATATAGTTGCGCTGCAGAATAGTCGTTATAGTCGGTGCATAGGTGCTCGGCCGGCCAATTCCGTTTTCCTCCAAAGCTTTAATCAGGGAGGCTTCTGTAAAGCGCGGCGGCGGCTGGGTAAAATGCTGGTTCCCGGCAATGCTTTTAAGTTTCAGCGGATCACCCACCGCAAGAGGCGGAAGCATGTCGCCATTCTCAGTTTCTTCGTCCTTGCCCTCCTCATACAGCACTGTAAAGCCATTAAACCTTACAGAATAGCCAGAGGCTTTAAAAAGATACTCTCCTGCTGTAATATCAGCTGAAACGGTATCCAGTTCCGCGTTGGCCATCTGGCTTGCAATAAAACGCTCCCAGATAAGCTTATAAAGTTTATACTGGTCGGTCGTCAGAGAAGCCTTGACCTGATCCGGAAAAAGCTCCGGCATCGTTGGCCGGATTGCCTCATGCGCATCCTGCGCATTCGATTTGGATTTATAGATACGCGGTTTATCCGGCAGGTACTCCTCCCCATACTTTCCACTGATAAAATGGATTGCGGACTGCCTTGCCTCGTCGGATATTCTGAGAGAGTCGGTACGCATATAAGTGATCAGACCGACGGCGCCCATTTCCCCGACCTCTACACCTTCATAGAGTTCCTGTGCCGCTTTCATAGTCCGGCGTGCCTGGAAACCCAATTTCCTGGAAGCTTCCTGCTGCATAGTGGAAGTGGTAAAAGGCGGGGAAGGCGTTTTTTTTCGCACACCTTTTTTTACGGAATCCACCATATAGTCAGCGCCTTCCAGTTCTTTTAAAATCTGGTTAGACTCTTCTTCCGATTTAATATCAATTTTCTTGCCCTTTTTTCCATAAAATTTTGCCGCAAACGCTTTTCGAACGCCCTTTACGCCCAGAAGAGCATCAATTGTCCAGTATTCTTCCGGTTTAAAAGCTTTTATTTCTTCTTCGCGGTCAACAATCAGACGAACAGCAACTGACTGAACGCGGCCTGCGGAAAGCCCCCGGCGGATTTTCCGCCAGAGAAAAGGGCTGAGCTTATACCCCACAATCCGATCCAAAACACGTCTGGCCTGCTGCGCATTAACAAGGTCCAGGTCAATTCTGCGGCGGTGGTCCATACCGCTTTTTACGCCGGACTTGGTAATTTCATTAAATGTAACCCGGTTGTTCTGATCCAAATCGAGATTCAGCAAGTGGGCAAGATGCCAGGATATCGCCTCCCCTTCCCGGTCCGGGTCAGTCGCCAAAAAAACTTGTTCGCTTTTCTTAGCGGCCTTCTTTAAATCCTTAATTAAATCTTCTTTTCCTTTAATATCCACATACTGCGGCTCAAAGTCGTGTTCAACATCTACGCCGAATTTGCTTTTGGGCAAATCGCGGATATGTCCCATTGAGGCGACGACTTCATAACCTGGCCCAAGATATTTTTTTATAGTCTTCGCTTTCGCGGGAGACTCAACAATCACTAAATCGGACATTCATTCTCCTCCGCCGTCATTTATTCAGTAAGCCGTAACGGGAACCTGAACATGAAAAGACATAACCTTTTATCTCAAGAGCGGTCAGGACCGCAAGTACATCCTTCATTTCCATTCCCGATGCAGCGGCAATCTCATCGGCCACCTTAGGCTTAAATTCAAGGCAATTATAGATTCTTTTTTCATTCTCGTTCAGAGAGACGGGTGTAACCGGTTTTTTTGAGATGTCCTCTTCCTCCGGCGGGGCTGCCGGGGTTTGAACCGGCTGAGCAGCTTTTACATGCTGTTTCTGTACCGCTTTTTTTTCCGCTTTAGTTTGGCCGGCGGGCGCCGCATAACTGTCCAGCAACCTGCTCACATCAATTGTGTGTGGATAAACCGACAAATATTCAAGAATCACGTCCTTGGCGCAGAAAACCGGCGTTGCGCCGTCCCGTAAATAGCGGATAACGCCGCTGTAAGCCTGACTGTATAAATCAGTTGGCGGGACACAGAAGATATCACGCCCCTGTTCAAGTGCGTGCTGCGCCGTAATCAGTGAACCGCTGTGCTCCGGCGCCTCCGTCACAAGCGTGCCGAGGGACATCCCAGCCATAATGCGGTTTCTAATTGGAAATATTGATGGGGAAGCTTCGGTTCCGGGCGGCAATTCCGATAAAAGAACTCCTCCCTTTTTTAGGATTTGTTCTTTTAGTTCCCGATGTACGCTGGGATAATTCACATCCAGGCCGCAGCCCAAAACTGAAATTGTCCGGCCGCCTGCCTTGAGAGCGCCAAGATGTGCATAACAGTCGATGCCAACGGCACAGCCGCTTACAATTACAGCGCCGGCCCGTGCCAGTTCAAAGCAGATATTCCCAGTAAGGCGCTTGCCATATTCAGAAGCGTCTCTAGTTCCAACCACCGTAATCAACGGAATGTCGTCTAAACCATCCAGCGTACCTTTTAAATATAAAACAAGGGGAGCTGCAAAAATGGTTTTCAAATGCTTGGGATATAAGGCGTTCTCAAGCGTGATCACCTGAATTCCCAAACGTTTGCACTCTGCTAAAATAAAATCGGCCCGTTCCAGAGAGGTTCGTTCAATTTTAGAGCGCTCAACATCCGTAAGGTAGTCGATTTCTTTCAGCTCCGGCAGCCCCTGCTTATAAAACTCTTCCGGAGACCCAAAATCCTGTAAAAGTTGGTTTGGCTTATCGCTGCCGGGTACAAAACATTGGGACAGCCAGACCCAATAATTCAAACTATCCACGGCGTTCACCCCCGTTTGTTATTTTGTGAATTCCCACATTAAAATTCCCGCTGCCATTGCCGCATTGAGCGATTCCGCTTTCCCTTTCATTGGAAGGGTAACCCGGTAACGACAAATATCCGCAAAGCTTTCCGGAAGCCCATTGCCTTCATTCCCTATATATAATAAATGAATCTCCGGCAAAATGCAACAACCGACCCGCAGCTCCGCATTTTTTACAACGGCGGCAGCGGAAACTTTTCCGTAAGCTGCCATTTCCCGTTCAAAAACAGGCATATCCGGAGTTATATAATACGGAAGATGAAACGCAGAACCCATTGCAGAACGCAGCGTTTTAGGCGAAAAGAGGTCACAACATCCATTGCTTAAAACTACCGCCCCAAAACCAAACGCATCAGCGGAACGGATCATCGTGCCCAGGTTTCCCGGATCCTGAATGTCGTACAGGCAAAGTATTTTTTCTTTTTCAGCCAGTTCATCCAGTTCTGCCTGCGGGATGGACGGGCAGACAAAATAAATTCCTTGCGGTCCCGAAGTTTCAGAAATCCGTTTCTCCACCTGTTCGGAAATTTGAAAAACGGCAACGCCTCTATTTTCAAGAGAATCAAGAATGTCCCTGTGTGCATCACACCAATCTGCCGATGCAAAAGCATACTCCACTGGGATTCTCGATTTCAGCGCTTCTTCACAGAGCCTGGTTCCCTCAATTGTAAACTTGCTCAATTTTCGGCGCGTTTGCTTTCCGCTTCCAAGTTTACAGTATTCTTTTACCCGAGGATTATCACGGCTGACTATTGGTTCCACATTTTTCCGCCTTTCTGCTGAACATTTTATAAAAACGCTCAAGCCTGTATGGCTTGAGCGTTTCACCAACAAACTTATTTCAAAGCAGCTTTTGCCTGCTCGCAAAGGGCGGTAAAGGCAGCCTCGTCAGCAATGGCAATTTCGGAAAGCATTTTGCGGTTGAGGGTGATACCGGCTTTTTTCAGGCCGTTCATGAAAGTAGAGTAATTCATTCCATTCATTTTACAACCTGCAGAAATCCTGGTGATCCAGAGGCTTCTGAAATCACGTTTTTTCTGTTTACGGCCAATGTAAGCGTACTGGCCGGATTTCATAACAGCTTCTTTTGCGGTTCTAAAGAGCTTGCTTTTACCGCCCCAGTAGCCTTTTGCCAATTTTAAAGTCTTTTTCCTTCTTTTGCGAGTCATCATCGCGCCTTTAACACGTGCCATAATTCATATCCTCCAACATTTGTTTCAGTTTATCGAACGTCCGCAGTTTATTTGTAGGGAACCAAAATTTTGATTGCCGCCACATTTGTCTTATCGGCATAACCCGCTTTGCGGAGACCGCGTTTGCGTTTGGTGCTCTTTTTGTTCAGGATATGGCTTTTGTAAGCATGCGCGCGTTTTACTTTGCCGTTTTTGGTCATGTGAAAACGCTTTTTGGCTCCACTGTGTGTTTTTACTTTCGGCATAATTATTATCCTCCTTGAATTGTTCCTCTTATTTGACTGGTTTCGCCGAAACAACCATACTGAGGCTTCGGCCTTCCATCTTCGGTGGCTTTTCAACAACTCCGTATTCAGAACAAGCTTCCTTGAAACGCTCCAATAAAGCGTTGCCCAGGTTGGTGTGCGTCATTTCCCTGCCGCGGAAACGAACAGAAACCTTAACTTTATCCCCGCCCTTTAAAAAACGGATGGTATGGTTAACTTTTGTGTTAAAATCGTTCGTATCAATATTAAGCGACATCCGGATTTCTTTCACTTCAACCGTCTTCTGGTTCTTACGGGCTTCTTTTTCTTTTTTAGCCTGTTCAAAACGGTATTTGCCGTAATCCATAATACGGCAAACAGGCGGCTGCGCCTGCGGGGCAATTTTAACAAGGTCCAAATTCTTTTCAATTGCCTGACGCATTGCCTCAGACGTTGCTACAATTCCAACCTGTTCCCCCTCGGCTCCGATAAGACGTACCTCTTTGTCACGAATTTCTTCGTTGATCTGCAACTCTTTGTTGTTTTTGTTGTTAATGACTAAGCACCTCCATGCCACACACGTTAATCAAATAAGACCCAAAGCCCGCCTGTTGCGGCAAAATACCGGAACGGGCTTTTAAACGCTCTGTGTTTCAGAATAGCACGCAGGCTGCACATCACAGCCTATGAAGAACAGCCCAACCACTATACCTTTTACACAATAAAAGCGCAGACAAAACCGTCTGCGCTCATAAATACTCATCACACATTACCAATGAAAAGTATTGACCACGGGGCGTCTACCCATAGGTGAGAACGAACGGTTCTGCTTTGTTTTCTATATTATTATAGCCATATCTATTAATAATGTCAAGAGATATATTTATTAATTTAATTCAAGTTCTTCTGAAAGCGAGAAAGAATAAATTACCCTGCGTTTTACCGGGCAGCCAAAACTTTTGGACAGTGCCCGCCCGTATAGTTCAAGTTGCGCGCGGTAACGCTCATCAAGTTCCTCCGCCTCTCCAACGCGGTCTGTTTTATAATCAATCACAGTAAGGCCATCATCCTCTGCAATAATTGCGTCAGCAACACCCTGGATCAATACCGTTTCCATTTCCGCGCCTGGAATATCGTAAAGTTCGGAAGCGTCCATTTCATACATAAATTTATATTCACGGTATAGGTTCGTCCCCGCTTCCCTCATCCGGCGCGCAATATCCGAGGTCAAAAATTTTTTGATACTTCCGGCATCAAGTGCCGCCGCCTGGTCTTCTGAGAGGAAAGCCGCCTCGATCTGCCTTGCAATTTCCTGCTCTACTGCTGTGGCGCTCAAATCAATATGCTGCATAAAGCGGTGTAGGATTGTCCCACGCTCCGCGGCTGAAAAACGGCGTTTAAGCAAAAATGACGGTTTGGCAAGGACTGCAGCCGCAGAGGCCCCCCCCTTTGTCACCTGTGTCACTGTCATTTTTCCAGGAAGACGGGCGATATTCTCATATGGATAACGGAACGCAAGCCTGTCATTAAGCTGTTCCAGTAAAACCACATCAACACGAGAATGGTCTTCTACCTCTAATTCTTCAACGCTTTCTCCGGTAACCGGAGGATAAACGCTGACGTCAATTCCACTTTTACGCAGAACCATCCCCTGCACCGGTTTTATATCAGCCGCAGCATAAATTTCAGTGCTCCCCAGCATGGCTGTGATAATCCACTCGCCAAAGCTTTTCATCCCCCGCAAAACATATGGAGACGGCGGAAAAGATGCGCCGTTTTTATGAACTGCTTTGTTGACGGCGTTTTGCAGGTCGTTGCAGGACAGCACCAAAATCAATTTTTCTTTTGGGCGAGTCAGTGCAACGTAAAGCACCCGCAATTCCTCCGCCAGCATGTCCTTCGAAATTGAACGGCGCAGCGCCTCGTACGGCAAGGTCGTATACCGTTTCAGTGTTTGCGGCTCCCTGATTTTAAAGCCAATCCCCTGTTCCGGATGAAGTAAAAGCTCGCCCCGCAGATCCAGCGTATTAAACTGCTTCCCCAAATCCGCCACAAAACAAACCGGGAATTCAAGCCCTTTGGAACGGTGGACGCTCATCAGCCTTACTACATCCGCCCGTTCGTTGATGACGTTGGCAGCGTCAAAGTCCTGCCCGCGTTCCAGCGTACGGTCCACAAAACGGATAAAGCTTGAAACGCCGCGGTAACCCGCCTCTTCATAGTGTCTGGCATATTCCAGCAATAACCTGAGGTTAGCCGTTCTCTGCTCCCCGCTCTGCGATGCGCCTGCAAAAGCCATGAAACCGGTTGCATCATAAATCGACTGAAGGAGTTCATCCAACCGGCTGACCGCCCCCATTGCACGGAACTGCTCAACCGACTTTAAAAAGGAGGCAGCCTTTTCGTTTCCGCTCTCCGCAAAGCGTTTCAGCGCAAAATACAACGGTTCCTGCCTGGCGCATAATCTGATTTCCGCAACCTCATCCGGCGTAAAACCATAAAGCGGAGAAAAAAGCACGGCGAGTAACGGGATATCCTGCAGAGGATTGTCCAATATTTTAAGCAGGCTTAAGACAGAAGCAACTTCTTCAGAATCAAAGTAGCCCGCGGATACGTCGTTCCAGAGAGGGACCCCCTGCCGCTTGAACTCTTTTTCAAATAAAAGCGCACGGTCTTTCATAGATCGGAGCAGGACGCAAAAATCGCTGAATCTGCAACGGCGTAGCTTGCCCCGGTCGTTTATCAGCATCCCCTGTGCAACCATCCTGCGGATTTCATATGCAATATGACGCGCTTCATAGGTAACGCGCTCCTCCTCCGCGTCTTTCTTCGCCGAATAGTCAATGATATGGAGCTGCGCCTCGCCGCCGTTTTCCCCAATAAATTCAGCAAGAGGTTTTAACTGTTCCCCAGCATAGTCCACATCACCAAGGCCGCGGCTCATTAAAATTCCAAAAAGGAAGTTGACCGCCCCAGTTACGCCGCTGCGGCTGCGGAAATTTGCATCAAGCCTGATCCTTGCCGGATAATGTTCACCGTCATAGACAAAAGCGCTTTCGCTTCTGCGCAGGAAAAGCTCGGGCATTGCTTTTCTGAACCGGTAAATGCTCTGTTTGACATCCCCAACAAAAAACAAGTTGCTCTCTTCTCGGGAAAGCGCGCGGAAAATCGTATCCTGAACCTCGTTGATATCCTGATACTCGTCTACCAGGATTTCTTCAAAGCGCGTTTCACAGCTGTGGGCCAACGCCGTTTTAACAAAGCCGCTGTCATCCGGAACAGCAAGAAGCCGGAGGGCCAGAAGTTCAAGGTCTGAAAAATCGAGAACATTTTTTCCTCTTTTTTCTTCTTCCAACGCTTCATAAGTTTGTTTGACAACATCAAACAGCGCCTTCATAATAGGAAGAACCTGTTCCAAATCCTCCGCAATTTGCTGCGTTGTCCCGCAGCGGAGAAGCAGTTCTTTTACCGAGGCCAGCGTGCCTTTTATTTCCTTGCGCAGTTCCATGACGGCATCTTTTTTTTCTGCGTCTTCATATTTTCTCAGCTGTTTTAAAGCCGGAAAAGCATATCCTTCGGCAGTTTCAACTGCTTCGTCCCATTTTCCCGCCCGCAGCCGCACTGAAAGATCAGACAGAAAAAGCCTGTCACTTTCAAACGCAGGCCGGTAGCTTTCAGTCATCGCCGGGTCGCCATCCATTTGATCGAAAGCCGACCGGATCAGGGACCGACAGTAATCCAAGGCTTCCAGCGTCTCCTGAACCACCGTATCCATCCAGGGGAACCCCCCTGTTTGGACAGCGCGCTGGTAGCGCCCTTCCTGCTCGTCAAGCCAACGGAGCGGGAATGGATGGGAACGGATAAATTCATAAATCAACAATATCTGGTCGGCAAGGAGCTGGTCAGTCCGGGAAGAATAAAACTCCGCGAGGTTCAAAAAGCTTTCTTCTCCCGCTTCGTAGCTCTCTTCCAGAACCCGGTCGACCGCTGCCTTTTTCAAAAGTCCGATTTCCGCATCGTCGGCAATTCTAAAGTCAGGCGCAATATTAAGCTGTTCAAAATTATCCCGCAGCAATTCGCCGCAGAAAGCGTGAATGGTGCAGATATGCGCCCGGGAAAGCAGAATTTGCTGTTCCAGGTAAAGCTGATTCCCGGGTTCGGCGGCAATCCGTTCCGCCAAGGCCGCGGAAATCCGCTGTTTCATTTCAGCCGCAGCCGCTTTGGTAAAAGTCACAACCAAAAGGCGGTCAGCCGGAACAGGATTTATCTCGCGGGTAATCAGACGGATGACCCGTTCAACCAAGACGGCGGTTTTTCCGCTGCCGGCAGCGGCGGAAACCAGAACGCCGCCGCCTTCGGCTTCAATTGCATGGCGCTGTTCCTCAGTCCAGTTGTGCACCGGCATCCTCGTCACCCCCAATCACAGCAAAAAAACGTTCTTTATCCAAATCATCTACCGGCGGTGTTTTTTCCGCCGTATTTTTCTGCCCACAGACAAAGCTGTAGTCGCAGTATTCGCAAGGAGACTTAGTACCGCCGCTGTAAACAGGTGCGGCGGGAATTCCACCCCGGTGCAGCTCCCCAGCCATTCTCAAAACCAGCCGGTTTACATACCGCTCCATTTTTCCAAGCTCCTCCAACTTAAGGAGGGAGGAACGCTTGCCGAAGCTTCCGTCTTTGTTCCGTTCAACCGGAATAAAAACGCCTTTTGCGTTTTCCTCCATGGCCGAAACCACTTCCGGGTCTTCCAAAACAAAACCATTCATCTTATACTGGGAAATCCGCTGCTTTTCGGCATCTTGCGCAGAGGCATCCCGTGGCAGGGCGAGAGAAACCTCACCGGCGGGCATATAAAGCACCCCTGCCGGAAATACGCCGTCATATTTCTGTTTTCCATTTTTCCATAAAATAAAAAGGTATAAGATCATTTGAAGATTCAAGCCGTAATAAACGTCACTGAGATTGAACTTCTTAGCGCCCGATTTATAATCAATTACACGCACATACTTCTGCCCGCCAATTTCACAGAGGTCTACCCTATCAATTGTCCCGCTGACAATAATTTCCGACCCGTCCGCGGTTTTAAGACGGAGCGGGCTCACGTCTTCACTTTCCCCTATTTCAAGTTCAAAATCAACTGGTTTGAAGGCACTCTGCTTAAACTCGGCAATCAGCCGCAATACAATATTGCTCACTGTACTGCGCAGGCGGTAAAACGCCGCCAGAAAGCGCTTGGATTTATCACTCCCACCTCCCATGACATCCGCAATATACCGCTCCAGGTACCGGTTTACAATCTCTTTGACTTCCTCTTCCGCCAGGTCAAACATCGTTTCCCCATATTCGGAGACAAAACGGTATAAAACGTCATGGATTGCAACGCCGCGCTCCATTGGGTTGAGTTCCGCTTTTGTCCGCGGCAGGGCCTTTAAACCATAGCGGCAGAAATAGGCAAACGGGCAGCGGTAATAAGCTTCCACCCTGGAGGGAGAAAGCTGCATTTTTCCACCAAAAAGCTTTTTAGCAAGCCTTTCGTCTCCTATTCTAAAAGACTGTGGTTTCATAGCACGCTCTAAAAGAGAAAGCCGTGCCTGGTAACCGGGTACTCCTTTAAAGTAACCGGCAAGGGTTTTTGTAAAATCGCTCTTCTGGGAATACCGGCTTGCAAGCGTTAAAAAAGCGGTTTCCTGTGACCGGCAGTAGAATAGCGGAGAAACATCTTCACTATCAAAGGCAACATGTTCTGTAAATAAAGCCGAGAGCTGGCCCAGTAATTCAGAGGGCTGTTTGACCTCTCCGGTGATATCCGCACGGCGGCTGGTAAGCAAAAGAGAATCGGTTGGAACCGTCAGCGCCTTATAAGCGATGAACCGCTCTTCCAATATTTTTTCTTTGAAATCCCCCTGCAATTCAAGCCCAAGGTTCGCCAAAGCGAGCCTTTCTTCATCTCGGAGAAGGGTACCGTCGGTGGGTACAAAGGGAAAAATGCCATCGTTGACTCCAAGAATCGCAAGCGCTTTTGGGGAATCGGTCCGCATCCGGTCGGGAGAGCCGACCATGACGCAGTCAAGCGCCTGCGGCCTATCAGCGAGCTCGCTGTTTTGAACCGCAAGGGTGAAAAGTTCCATGAAGCGTCTCAGATCCATCCGTATTTCTCCCGCCGTCACCACCATGGTGTCCAGCACCTTCATCAAAAGCTCCCAAACGCGGCTATAGATATCGGCCAAGTCATGCTCCCCACCGGCATGGAGGTCATTGATTGTATTTGACAATACATCAATTGCCCCCAGCTGATCCAGCAAATGGTAAAAGGCTTGCGCTATTTCTCGAACTGTCACCTCTCTGGTGTTGTTTATAAAGAGGCACAGCGGGCCGGCAACTGCACTGCGGATCCGGTTGAGTCCGCCGAGCACGGTACGGTCGTCTTCTGTCAGCTCGCCTTTAAATCCACGGGGATTTGCAGTGAACTCGCTTTCCCATTTCGCCCCGGTAATATCCCAAAGGTAAACATAATTTTCAAGCGCTGAAACCTCTTCCAGCGTAAAGGGCAGCATGGTGCATTTTAAAAGGTTGAGCATATTTTCGGTTTCCATGCGGCTGACAGCGGTTTCCAAGACCGCGGCAAGAAAACGGGCAGGTGGAAAAGCTTCAATTTCAAAACGGCTGTCAAAAAAAACCGGGATGTTGTATTTCTGAAAAGCAGGCTCCAGAATCCACTGGTAGCTTTCCAAATCGCGGCACATCAACACAATATCCCGGTAACGGCAGCCGTGTGCCTGCACCTGCTCCAAAATCCAAGACATTGCATAGTCGGCTTCCTCATATTCATTGACCGCCTGGTAGACCGAAACTGCCTCGTTTTTCCCAAGGAAAGGGACAGCATCTCCCCGAAAGACGTTTCTTTCCAGGTAAAGCAGCGCTTCGTTCCGGAACCTGTGGTTTTTTTCCAAACAAAGCGGCTGCGCAATTTTGCAATTTTTTTCCATGGCAATTCTTTTAAGACGATCCGCCGTTTTTTTAACACTATAGAACAATGGATCGTTTTCATCGCTCCGGTCCATACACAATGAAACCGTGCAGGACCGCGATTTACCCAGCATTTCACCGATCAGATCGAACTCCGGTTTAGTAAACCCCTTGAATTCGTCTAAAAATATGTCATAGCCTTCAAAGAAATAGTTAGAGCGAATGAGTTCCAGGGCCTTTGAAAAATCATCTAGCGCATCTTGATAGGATCGCTCCAGAATTCCCTGATAGGCTGAATAAATGGTCGATATTTCGCCGAGCTTATCGCCGGAGGGCGTTTCCTTCAGTGCCTGTGACGCTTCCTCATACTGCTCCGGAGTCACGCCGTTCACTTTAAGTTCCTCCACCGTTTGAAGAGCCGAGAGTAAAAACTGGCGGGAGCGTGAAACCCTGCGGTAGTGTTCCAGTGTATCTGAAACCTCACGAAGAGCCAGTTCCATCAGAAGTATTTTGGCCGTCGTATCGGCGTAGCTGCGGTTGTTACCGCCGTAAAGCTCAAAGGCCCGGTGACAAAGGCGGGTAAAACTGTACACTTCAACGCGAGCGAACGCGCGCTCCCCTAAAAAGGAAAGGAGTTTCCGCTCCGTTTCAAAAGAAAACTGCTCTGGTACTACAATCATGACCTTGGCCGCGCCGGTTTCAGAAACACGGGCGATTTCGCGGTAAATTGTCTCTGTTTTCCCGGTCCCGGATGAACCGTAAAGCAATTTCAGCAACGGATATCAGCTCCTTTCATTGAATAACAGGTATTTTGTCGAAATGTTTGTATTTATTATACTATAAATCTATCAGTTTAGGAAGACGGGAACTGACAGGCTGATAAGAAAAGAAGGAGGAACAAAATGTTCCTCCTTCTTTTACCAGCCTAAATTATTTTTAAGGTCTTCAAACCATTCCACAACTGCAAAGCGAACTTCATATTTGGGGTTTTTGGTGACCAGGTCGGCCTCGTCTTCATTGAAGCCCTCTTCTAGAGCCTCCTGCGGCTGGGCCGCGGGCAGACAAAGCGGCGGATAAAGCACACACCACCAGTTCTTCCCTTCAGCTTTCCCAATTGTAATCCTGACTGCGTCGTACATTCCTGCCGGAAGAGTAAAGGTATCATACTGCCGGGTGGTGAAATACATGTTGACAATTTCTGCATTCACCATGTAATCATAACCATTGCGGGCAATTTCGTCCTGAGCAATTTCTTTTACCTGTTCTAAATGATCCGCTGCAGAATTTTTTGCCTCCTCCAGCGTTTCAGGCGTTTCAAATGTGGAACCCATTTCTCTTAAGATGCGGTCGCGCACCTTGAGCTTGAGCGCCTGGTCCTCTTCACTGTCAGAATTGGCGAGGATATGAAGCCGGAGGACGTCCTCCCGAATCTGATTACAGTCGGCGGCAAAGGTTGTAAACCCACCAACTAAAATTGTTAAAATCAAACCGATTAAAACCGATATTTCAATCTTTTTCAAAGAAAAAACCGTCCTTTCTCGTCATGTCGATAAGAGTATGGACGGCTTTTAATAAAAATATACATTTTTTACCAATTTATAGAATTTTTACACCATAAGGAACCGGTTCGACAAAATAAACATCTTTATAAAAAAGGTGCAGGCGGTCGGCGGCGGCTAATGCCATTTCACGTTCTGAAAACAAACCGAAAACCGCTGAACCGCTGCCGCTCATCAACGATCCACATGCCCCGCTTTCAAGCAGCTTCTGTTTTATTTCAAAAACCTCTTCAAGTACAGTCACCTGTTCAAAGGTGTTGCACATGGCGAGGGCAACGCCCTTTATATCGCGGTCAGCCGCGGCATTCAAAACAGGCTGTGCGTCCGCTTTCTGAAGAGATTGACAGCGGTCAACGGCTTGGAAGGCGGCGCCGGTGGAAATACCTGTCTCCGGTTTTACGATTATAAAAAAGCACTCCGGAAGCGGCGGCGCCGGCTCCACTTTTTCCCCCATTCCAGTTACATGAGCAGTGCCTCCTACAAGGCAGAAGGGGACGTCGGCCCCCAGAGTAACGCCGATCCGGCAAAGCTCAGAAACAGAAAGGTTCGCGGCGTACAGCCTGTTTAAGCCGTGCAGTACAGCGGCGGCGTCCGCGCTCCCGCCTGCCATTCCCGCCTGAGAAGGAATTTGCTTCTCCAAACTGATTTCCACGCCGCCAGCAATCCCTGTAAAGTTAAAAAACTTTTCAGCAGCGGCAAAGGCAATATTATCGGCATTACAGGGAATATCTGAACGGTTGCAGGCAAACCAGATACCGCTCTCCAGCTTTTTTAAATGGAGCGTATCACACAGGGAAACGGACTGCATCAGCATATCCATATCATGATAACCGTCTTCCCGCTTTCCAACAACCTCCAGCGCCAGATTTAGTTTGGCGTACGCGTACAAAGAAACCATCTTCATATCCTTCACCTAAAAGCGGTAAAACCGCGAACGTTTGATTTTTATGGTTTTTACCGGGCACATTTCGTGGCAGCAAAAACAACGGATACAGTTGTCGTAATGGATTTTCGCCTTTCTCCCCGAAAGCTCAATGGTCTGGGCGGGACAGCTTTCCGCGCATTTTCCACATCCAATGCATCCCTTCTTAATAATTTGGGGTTTTGAAGAAAAATGGTTCAAAACCTTTTTTGGAAACCACTTAGGCAGCGAAGACGAAAAATCGACTCCATGTGAAACCGGTTTAATCAAATCGGGAAAGAGTTTTACTTCATCACCAAGCAGGGTAAGTTCATCAGCTGAACAGGCGGAAAGCCCTCTTTTTTTCGCGGAACGGACGGTGTAAATCTTGTCCGGATCGAACCCGGCAACCTTGCACAAAAGCAGGTCGATATCATAAGGGTTTTTCCCGGCCAAAAGCATTCCCGTATGCAGCAGGCTGCCTCCGGAAGGACCGTCCCCCTGCATGGAATCAACCGCGTCAACGATCGTCAAGTCCGGCCGAACCGTTTCACAAAGGTCCACCAGCATTTCACAAAACCGCTCCTCTTCCGAAAACCGGAAATGAAGCTCTGGCTTCATCAGCCCGGGAACGCAGCCAAACAGATTTTTTACCGCTCCGCTCAGGCCAACCATCCCATGAGTTTTGAATTTACACAGGTCAATGATGTAATCGGACTCCAAAACCGGGTCAATCAGGTAAAACTGCTTGCACAGGCCGTTTTCCATCCTGGTTTTTTCGCGGTAGCCGGTCTCTTCATTTACCGTTACCCCGTACCGAAGCGCAAGACCCGTAAAACCCGCCGCACGGTAAATTCCGGAAAGAAGGGGTTTGGTATAGGGGCCGCCGGGACTGTCGGCAATAACAATATTAGTAATCCCCAGCTCTTGTAAAACGCGGATAACTGCGCCGGCAACTGCCGGATGAGTTGTAGTAAATTCCTCCGGCCGCCGTTTCATCAGCAGATTGGGTTTTATTAAAACCTTCATTCCAGGCTTTAAATCCCGTTCTACGCCAAGAGATTCAAACTGCCGTTTGACGGCGCGGTAAAGAGCCTCTTCGTCATAATCATCCTGATGGATACAGCTTATTTCAGACATGCTTCACGTTCCTTTGCAAGCTCTTCCATAAATTCCCCAATCCGCTCAATCGCCTCAAGCAGATGCTTTTTAGAATAGGAATACGACACACGAATAAACCCTTCGCCGCTCTCTCCAAAGGCATTTCCGGGTACAACAGCAACCTTTTTGGAGTAAAGCAGCCGTTCACAAAATTCGTCCGACGTCAGCCCGGTCGACTGGATGGAAGGGAAAATATAAAATGCGCCTTCCGGTTCAAAGCACGGCAGACCAATTGAAGTAAAACCATCAATTACCAGACGGCGGCGTGCATTGTAGTCGTCCCGCATTTCACGGACACTGTCGTCGCAGTTTTTAAGCGCCTCAATTGCCGCGTACTGGCTGGTTGTCGGCGCGCACATAATGGCGAACTGGTGAAGCTTTGTCATTTGTTTGATAATTTCACGGGGGCCGCAGGCGTAGCCCAGCCGCCAGCCGGTCATACTGAACGACTTGGAAAAGCCGTTGATGACCACCGTGCGCTCCCGCATGCCGTCAATCTCCGCAATGGAAACATGCGGCTCGCCGCCATAAGTAAGTTCCGCATAAATTTCATCTGAGAGAACGATGATATTGGTATCTCGAAGCACCTCGGCAATTTCTTCAAGATGCTCCCGCCGCATGACGCCACCGGTTGGATTGTTCGGAAACGGCAGGACAAGAAGCTTGGTCTTGGGTGTAATTTTTTCCCGGAGCTCGTCCGCCGTCAGGCGGAAAGCATTCTCCGCCTTTGTAGGAATCGGCACCGGGGTGCCGCCGGTGACGGTTACAATTGGAGAATACGCTACAAAAGAAGGTTCAACAATCAATACTTCGTCCCCAGGCTCAACAAAAACCCGGATGCAAAGGTCAATTGCTTCGGAACCGCCGACTGTAACGACAACTTCATCCTTCGCTTCATAATTCAGGCGGTATTTCCGTTTCATATACCGGGTAATTTCCTCCCGCAGGCTTATCAGCCCGGCGTTTGCCGAATAACGGGTCATCCCCCGTTCCAAGGTCTCAATTCCCTTGTGCCGGATCAGCCACGGGGTTTTAAAATCCGGATCGCCAACGCCGAGGGAGATGACGTCGTCCATCTGCTCGGCAATATCGAAAAACTTTCGTATCCCGGAGGGTTTGACTTCCTGAACCCGCCGGGACATCAATGTGGAATAATCTATCACAGCAAAGCACTCCTTCTGTCGTCAGCATCCTCCCCACAAAGGACAACACCCTTTTCTTTATAGCGAACCAAAACAAAATGGGTCGCTGTGGACAGGACAGAATCCAGTGCTGCAAGCCGCTGCTGGACAAAAAGAGCAATATCTTTAAAGGTTTTACACTCAAGGATGACAAGCAGGTCGTAGCCGCCCGACATCAGGTAAACAGTATCCACCTCTGAATAGGACATGATCCGCCTTGCAATATCTTCAAACCCTAAATCGCGCTTTGGAGAAACCTTGACCTCAATGATGGCCTGCACGGTCTCTTCCTCAAGCCGTTCATGATCCAGCAAAACTTTATATCCACGGATAATCCCCTGCTTTTCATAGGCTGCGATTTGCTTCTCTACATCTTCCGCCGTTGTGCCAAGCATGGCCGCCAGCTGTTTATTAGAAAATCTTGCATTTTCGTTTAACAAAGACAATAACTGGTCCATCATCAAAACTCCTTTACAATATGGTCTATCAAAACTTCCGTCTGAAACGGAAGTTTTTGTCCTTTTAAAACGGGATATTATACCATTATAGTAGTATAGATACCTTTCATATTTTCAGCATAAAATATTTTTTCTATTATAGCAGTTCCGGTTTCCAATGTCTACTCTTCAATCGGTATCAGGACAGGCTGATGCTCCTTATAATAAGTAATATGGTCAAAGCCCGCTTTTTTTATAAGACTTACCCCTTCTTTTATTCCTCTGCCAAGGTCGGCGGCACAGTGGGCGTCCGACCCTAATGTAACGTATTTCCCGCCCAGTTCACGGAAACGCTTTACCATCCAGAAGGGTGGCATTGTCTCACCAATTTTCTGGCGAAGCCCGGAAGTATTCACCTCAATTGCGCCGCCGCGTTCTGCCTGGCGGCGGAGAAGTTCGTCAATCAAGTCGCTGACTGGGGTTAAATCTACCCGGTAGCCGACCTCTCCAGCAATATAACGCAGCGGGTAGGTGATGTGCCCTAAAGAATCGAACCTGCCCCAGCGGACGAGCTCATTGAGTTCTGTAAAATAGCGTTTGAGCAAATCCGGAATATTTTCATGCCTGTAATCAAGAAATGCAAAATCAGTATAAGCCAACATGTTGTGGAGGGAGCCGATGACAAAATCAGTCAACGGAAAAAGCTCTTCATAAAACTTTTCTGAAGTTTCCCGGTTTTCAAGAGCCTGTCCCATTTCCACTCCCCTTAAAAAAATGGTTGCGCTCCGGCTATTTTCCTTTCGAAACCGCTCCATTTCCGCAATCGAATCCAGCGTACTTTTATGATAGCCGCCCGTCTCAAACTCGTTCATTTCACAGTGGTCGGTCACGGCATAAGCAAATAACCCGAGCTTTTCCGCCTTCATGCACATAAAAGTTACACTGTCATCAGCATCAGGAGAATAATTGGAATGTGTATGTAAATCAATATATTTTTGCAATAAAGAACATCCTTTCCTTGCAATTATAAAAACCAGGCAGTAAAATTCAGTTCAAGTTTGGATTACACAAACCCCACGCTTATTATATCACAAAAGTTACAATTTTTGAAATCGCTTCCAGGAATCTTTGTGCAGATTATGATTTTAATACTTGACCGAATATGATATTATAAATAGGTATCATAAAAGTACAAATATCGGGAGGAACTTACGATGCGCGCAGTAGTAACAGTAATCGGCAAAGATACTGTGGGAATCCTTGCAAAGGTCAGCAGTATCTGTGCGGAGTATAACGCGAATATTATAGAGGTAACCCAGTCCGTTTTGCAGGAATTATTCTGCATGATCATGTTGGTAGATATCTCAAACTTAAGTGTTGAATACGCAAAGCTTTCTTCCTCTCTCGACGAGCTCGGGAAACAAATGGATATTTCTGTCCATGCCATGCATGAAGACCTCTTTAATTCCATGCACCGGATTTAGGAGGGTACTGAATGCTGAACACTTACGATATTTTAGAGACAATACGGATGATCCAGGACCAGTGTCTCGATATCCGAACCATTACAATGGGAATTTCCCTCCTTGACTGTATCGACCCGGATATTGACCGTTCCTGTGAAAAGATTTATGAAAAGGTCACCAGGCTTGCACAAAACCTTGTCAAAGTCGGGAACGACATTGAAACGGAATACGGCATTCCGATTATTAACAAGCGGATTTCCGTCACACCGATTGCTATTCTGGCAGCTGCGGCAAAAGGCGACCCGGTCAAATTCGCGCGCACTTTACAGCGGTGCGCTGAAACCTGCGGCGTTAACTTTATCGGCGGTTATTCCGCCTTGGTTCAGAAAGGCTACAGTGCGGGCGATGAAGCCTTGATCCGTTCAATCCCTGAGGCGCTCGCAGTTACTGAAAACGTCTGCTCCTCGGTCAATATCGGTTCCACAAAAACCGGCATCAACCTGGATGCCGTCAGGCTGATGGGGAAAATAGTAAAAGAGGCAGCTGAGCGCACCGCAGACCGCGAATGCATTGGTGCCGCTAAACTTGTGGTGTTCTGCAACGCACCGGAGGATAACCCCTTTATGGCGGGAGCTTTCCATGGCGTAGGTGAACCCGACTGTATGATCAACGTTGGCGTATCCGGGCCTGGTGTGGTTCGGGCCGCACTTGCAAAATACCCGGACGCGGATATTACCAAAATTTCAGACATTATTAAAAAAACCGCCTTTAAAATTACAAGGATGGGCCAGCTTGTCGGCACCGTCGCTTCTGAACGGCTTGGCGTCCCATTTGGAATCGTGGATCTCTCCCTCGCCCCAACGCCCGCAGTCGGCGATTCAGTGGCGCATATCCTGGAGGAAATTGGCCTGGAGCGCTGCGGGACACATGGAACCACCGCTGCCTTAGCCCTATTAAACGACGCTGTAAAAAAAGGCGGTGTTATGGCTTCCAGCAAGGTTGGCGGCCTGTCAGGCGCTTTTATCCCTGTTACTGAAGACGCGGGAATGATCGAAGCGGCCCGTTGCGGCTCCCTTTTGATTGAAAAGCTGGAAGCAATGACCGCCGTCTGCTCGGTTGGCCTGGATATGATTGTTGTGCCAGGCAACACCCCAGCCGACACCATTGCCGCCATTATCGCGGACGAAGCCGCTATCGGAATGGTAAACCATAAAACGACAGCTGTTCGACTGATCCCGGCAATCGGCAAAAAAGAGGGAGAAGAACTGGAATTCGGCGGCCTGCTCGGCTCCGGCCCAGTCATGAAGGTAAACGCAAACTCCTCCTCTAAGTTCATCGCACGGGGCGGCCAGATTCCGGCACCCCTGCAGAGCCTTAAGAATTAATTTAGGAAAACAGGTGATTGTTCGTGGATGAAATCATTAGGGAAATTATTAATATTGATAAAGAAGCCAGCCGCAAGCTTGAAGAAGCGGAGCGGATGAAAGACGACGTAGTTAAAAACCAGATTATTGAAGAAAATAAAGAGCTCCGCCATAAAATGAGGGCGCGTGCAAAAATGCATCTGGACAGGGTTCGCGAAACTGAACAAAAACATGCCGACAGCAAAAATGCCGCCATCGCCGCGCGGAAAGAAACTGAACTTGCGGCTATAAAAAAGGTATTTGAAGAAAATCATCAAGCGTGGGAGGACGACCTCTTCAACCGCGTTCTGGGCAGGTGATCTTTAAATGTTTTTTACCTCGATGTCCAGTAACACCATTTCCGCCAAAGCCAAGAGTATGTATGGCAAACGTCTGACGGACGCCGACTACAAAGATATGCTTCGGCGCAGCAGTGTTTCAGACATTGCCGCGTATTTAAAAGAAAACACCTCATATCAAACGGCGCTTGCACAGGTGGATACCCATAATATTCACCGCGGACAGCTTGAAGACCTTTTAATGCGGGAGCTTTTTAATAAATACACCAAACTCTGCCGTTATAATTTCACCGGTGATAACGATTTTTATAATTATCTTGTCCTGCAATACGAAATTGAGCAGATTCTAAAGTGTATTCTCTCCTTAAATGCCAAAACGATGGCTGATTTCATTTTGGATTTACCCTCCTTTTTAATCAGCCACGCGTCTTTCGACCTTCTCGCGCTTGCAAAAGTCCGTCAGTTTGACGACCTTCTGGAAGTGCTCAAGCACACGCCATACCGTGAAATCCTTATGCAATTTGCGCCTAAAACCGATGAATTCATTGATTACGCTTCCTGTGAAAAGGCACTGATGACTTATCATTACGATCACCTTCTGGGGGTAATCCGAAAAAATTTTCACGGCCAAACCAAAAAGGATTTGGAAAGAGTGATTAAGGTCAACGTCACCCTTTCAAATCTCATGACCATTTACCGGCTAAAACGTTATTTCAGCGCACAAAAAGAAGAGATTGCCGAAGTGTTGCTGCCGTTTGAATTCAAACTCAATAAAATTACTCTTGAAAAAATGATCAATGCGCAGACCATTGACGATTTTTTTGATGTTTTTGATGAATGCTATTACGGTAAAAACAATAAAACGGTAGACAACAGCCTTGAATTCGAGCATCATTTAAATCAAATTATTTATCTTTACAATAAAAAATTAATGCGTTTTTCTACCAGTCCCCCAGCTGTGCTTTATGCCTTTATAATTCTTAATAATACCGAAGTCAAAAATATTATTAAAATTGTAGAAGGCATACGCTACCAGGTTCCCATTTCACAGATTCAAAGCCTTTTGATCCTGTAAACTTTAGGAAACGGTTGTGTTTTACCTGATTCGAAAATGTGTCTAAGGTGGTGCTCATAGTAAAATGTCAATTGAAAAAATGTCCTTGGTCAATATCGTAGGCAGTATTGACGACATGGACCGCGCCATGACGGTTTGCTGTGAATCGGGCTGTTTTCATCCCGAAAACGCTTCACAGTATATAAGCGATCTGAACGGCGGTACTATGCTGCAGGACTCTAACCCTTATTCCCCGTTAATCAAGCGGATTGTGGATCTTTCTTATAAAATGAATTTCAAGCTTTCTTTCAAAGACTCCTCAGAATCTTCTCCGAAACCCTCTGAATTTGATCAAGAAGTTGCAAGAATTGAAGAAAAATTGGAAGAGCTGCGGGTAAAAAAGGAAAAACTTTCTCAGCAGGTGGCTGAAAACGAGCAGGTTTTGGTCCAGCTCAACCATATGAATGGGCTGGCAGAAAAATTTGACGATATTTTTGCTTGTAAAGCGGTTTCATCCCGGTTCGGCATCCTGCCAAACGGCAGTTTTGACAAGCTGGGATATTACAGCGATAAACCCTTTTTCTTTTTCACCTTTGATGTTGATGAGCAGTACCACTGGGGCGTTTATTTTGTTCCGACTGTTTTGAAAGATGATATTGACGAAATTTTTCGCTCCCTCTTTTTCCAGCGGATCCGAATACCGGATTACGCCCATCAGACGCCGGACATCGCTATTGTAAACATCACAAAAATGTTGAGCGATTACCGTGCGGAACTCAAAGCGGTTGAAAAAGAGTTGAAAGCCTTTGTTGCGGAAAACAAAACGGTTCTGTGTCAAATTTTTACCTCCCTCAAATTTGACAGCGATACCTTTGAACTCCGCAAATTTGTGGTGGTAAAGAACAGCCAGTTTATCCTTGTAGGGTTTGTTCCCAAACGTTCCGGCCCTAAGTTCCGGGAAAGCTTCAATGAAATCCCAAGCTGTGACTGTGTTCTCAGAGAGGTTGACGCCGACCCCCGGCTGACTCCCCCGGTCAAGCTCAAAAACAACTGGTTTACCCGTCCGTTCGAAATGTTTGTTACCATGTACGGCTTGCCGGGCTACGGCGACTTCGACCCCACCCCTCTGGTCGCTTATACTTACTGTCTTCTATTTGGCATAATGTTCGGCGACCTTGGGCAAGGATTGCTTCTTTCGGTAATCGGGCTTCTGCTCTGGCGGTTCAAAAAAATGATGCTCGGGCGCATTCTCGCCCGCGTTGGCATTTTCAGTGCTGTTTTCGGCACGGTTTACGGTTCCGTTTTCGGTCTTGAGCATTTGCTTGACCCTTTTTACACAGGTGTTTTAGGGCTGCCGGGAAAACCGGTTGAAGTCTTCAATCCAGATACCACCACCACGCTGCTTCTGCTGGCCATTGGTATCGGCGCAGTTTTAATTACTATTTCAATTATTATCAATATCATACTGGGGCTGCGGAAAAAGGATTACGAGCGCTCTATTTTTGGCCACAACGGAATTGCAGGGCTTGTTTTTTACGTTTCGGTCATCGGGGCCGCCGCCCTGCTGATGCTTTTTAATGTAAACGTACTAAATCCTGTTTTTATCATCCTGTGTATTGTTCTCCCGCTTCTTCTCATCTTTCTTCGGGAGCCTCTTTCCAAATGGATGGCAAAACGCAAAGACTTAAAGCCGGAAGACGGCGTAGGCGGTTTTATTATTACTAACTTTTTCGAACTGTTTGAAAATGTTCTGAGTTATATCACCAACACCGTTTCTTTCCTCCGTGTCGGCGGTTTTATTTTGAGCCACGCGGGAATGATGGCAGTTGTTCTTACCCTGATGGAGATGATCGGCGGTTTTGCCAGCCCGATTGTATTTGTCATCGGCAACATCTTTGTCATGGCAATGGAAGGACTGATTGTCGGAATACAGGTATTGAGGCTTGAATTCTATGAGATTTTCAGCCGATTCTACGAGGGTGACGGAAAAGAATTCCGCCCCGTCGTTGTATCATATAAAATTGACGATTAACCCTCGTCGCCTTAATTTTGATTTTTAGGAGGAAACACTTATGAAAGACGTTATGCTGTTCTTACTGCCCCTTGCTATTGTTATTTTACTGGCTATGCCCCTGATCCCGATTTACCGCGGCGTAAAAACCGGAAAAAAAGCAAAACACGCAATTATTTTTAATCTGTGTGCATTTGCGGGCGTCTGCCTTGCCGCAATTGCGCTGCCTCTGACTGGTCTTGCAGCCGACGCGACAGTTGTAGCCGGTGACGGGGGCGCTGGCATGGGCTATCTCGGTGCCGCTCTTTCTACTGGCCTTGCTTCTATCGGTGCAGGTATCGCGGTTGCTGCAGCTGTTCCTGCAGCTATCGGCCTTTATAGCGAAGACCCGAAATCCTTTGGTAAGGGCTTAATTTTCGTAGCGCTTGGCGAAGGTATTGCGCTCTACGGTATTCTGATCTCCATCTTGATCATCAACAAACTCTAAGCCAGAAATGGTTGTGGTATTATGCGCTTTTACTTAATCAGCGATAACATCGACACACAAATTGGAATGAGGCTTGCGGGAATAGAGGGCGTTGTTGTCCACGAGCCGGAAGAAGTCAAGGAAGCACTTCTGAAAGCATGTGGGTTAAGCGATGTCGGTATTGTGCTCATGACCGAAAAACTGATCAAGCTCATTCCGGACCTTGTGTATGATATTAAACTCAACCGGAAATCTCCTCTGGTTGTAGAAATCCCGGACCGTCACGGCACGGCCCAGATCAGCGAGACTATCAACCGGTATGTACATGAGGCTGTTGGTATCTCCCTGTAAAGTCCCTTCTCACGGAAAGGTGGATTCCATTTGGATCAGGAAAAATTATCGAAATTTAAACAGGCTGTTTTCTCTGACGTTGATTCTAAAATCAGTGTCATTCAGCAAGAAGCAGAGGAGCTGAAAAAGGCCTCCCTTGCCCAGACGGAGGACGAACAGCTCAACGACGCGTACAGCTATATTCAAAGCAATGTAGCTAAAATAAAGGCCGAATTCAAACTAATTGTTGCGAAAGCAGACCTTGCCGCAAAGCAGGAAGTTCTCCTTCAACGGGAAAATTACCGTAGGTCCATGTTGGATGCTGTACGGCAGCGGTTGGTGGAATTCACAAAAACCGCCGAGTATAAAAGCTATTTGCTTAACAAGCTGGAAGAAGTTTCAAAAAGCTACCCTCTCAGCCATTCTATAATTCTCTTTAAGGAAGAGGATTCCTGGTTGGAGCAGGAAGTCAAGACTAAATTTGCGCCTGAGGACTGTGTATTTCAGTCTTCCCCCGCCATTAAAATTGGTGGTTTCTCAATTCGAAATGAGAAAAGCGGCTATTTGATTGACGAAACGCTTGAGTCAAAACTTCAGGAACAGATTCCTTATTTTAACCAGAATTGCAGGATAGCGGCTGAATAAAGCTGTCCCGTTATTTTGCAGAGAGGTGAAGCTATTTTGGAAAATGTAATATTTTCAATTAACGGGCCGGTTGTAAAAGTAAAAAACACCAAAGCCTTTTCCCTTCTGGAAATGGTTTATGTTGGTAAAAAGCGGCTGATCGGTGAAGTTATCGGTATTACGGACCGTGAAACCACCATTCAGGTTTATGAAAGCACCTCTGGCCTTGAGCCGGGTGAACCAGTTGAGACGACCGGCGGCCCAATGTCCGTTACACTGGGACCTGGCATTATCGCGAATATTTTTGACGGTATCGAACGTCCGCTTCGCGACCTACGGGAGGCGACCGGAGCATTTATCGGCGAGGGATGCAGCGTTTCTACTTTAGATGAAACAAAAAAATATAGTGTAACGATTACAGTAAAACCCGGCGAATATTTAACAGGAGGCGATATTTACGCCACCTGTCCGGAAACACATGTGGTAGAACACCGCTGTATGGTACCACCAAAAATGTCTGGCGAAGTTGTCAAAACCTCTCCCGACGGCGAATATACCATTCACGACGCTGTCGTCACTCTAAAAGACGAACTTGGTAACTTGCATGAGCTGACCCTGTGCCAGAAATGGCCGATCCGTGAGCCGCGCCCAGTCAAAACCCGGCTGCCGATTACCCGCCCGCTGATTACTGGCCAGCGTGTTATCGACACGATGCTGCCGATTGCAAAAGGCGGTACCGCCGCCGTGCCGGGCGGTTTTGGAACCGGCAAAACAATGACCCAGCACCAGCTCGCAAAATGGTGTGATGCTGATATTATCGTATACATCGGCTGCGGCGAGCGCGGCAACGAAATGACTCAGGTTCTGGATGAATTCTCCGAGCTGGTCGACCCGAAAACCGGTGAGAAACTGACCAATCGGACCGTATTGATTGCGAACACCTCCAATATGCCTGTTGCAGCGCGTGAGGCGTCGATTTACACCGGTATTACCCTTGCGGAATATTACCGCGACATGGGATACCACGTGGCAATTATGGCCGACTCTACCTCCCGCTGGGCGGAAGCCCTTCGTGAAATTTCTGGCCGTTTGGAGGAAATGCCGGCAGAGGAGGGATTCCCAGCTTACCTTCCCTCTCGTCTTTCGGCGTTTTACGAGCGAGCAGGCTACATGGAAAACCTGAACGGCTCAGAAGGTTCCGTCACCATTATTGGAGCGGTCTCCCCGCAGGGCGGCGATTTCTCTGAACCTGTCACCCAGAATACCAAGCGGTTTGTCCGCACATTCTGGACGCTTGACAAATCCCTTGCCTATGCGCGCCACTACCCTGCAATCAACTGGATTACCAGCTACAGCGAATATATTGAAGAGCTTCGCAATTTTTACGACGGCATTGACCCGAATTTCCTGGAGTTCCGCCAGCGAATGCAGTCCCTCTTGAATGAAGAGGCTCAGCTAATGGAAATTGTCAAGCTGATTGGTTCTGATGTCCTGCCAGACGATCAGAAGCTGATCATTGAAGTTGCAAGGGTGATCCGGGTTGGCTTCCTGCAGCAAAACGCGTTCCACAAGGACGACACTTATGTTCCGCTGGAAAAACAGCTGAAAATGATGGAGGTCATCCTCTATCTTTACGATAAGGCGCGGGCACTGATCCAAAAGAACATGCCGGTTTCCACCATTATGGAACTGGGTCTCTTCGATAAAGTCGTCAAAATGAAATATGATGTTCCAAACGACCATTTAGAGCTTTTCGACGACTATTTTTCGGAGATTGATGCAAAATTAGCGGAAGCCGAAAGCAAGTTCAATGTGGATTGATTCCGGTTGTCCTAATACAAGGAGGCTACCTTCATGAGTATTCAATACATTGGGCTCAAAGAAATCAACGGCCCTATGGTTGTTATTGATAACGTGCCGGACGTCAGCTTTGACGAAATGGTCGAGTTGGTTCTGGATTCCGGCGAAACCCGCCTTGGACGTGTTGTTGAAGTTGAGGGCAAACGGGCGGTCATTCAGGTTTTTGAGGGCACGACCGGCCTCTCACTCACCAATACACGCACCCGTTTTACAGGCAAGCCAATGGAAATTGCGCTTTCTACTGAGCTTCTGGGGCGTATTTTTAACGGCGCCGGTAAGCCAATTGACGGTTTGGGCGAAGTCTACGCCGAAAAATACATGGATATTAACGGAAAGCCGCTCAACCCGGTTGCACGCACCTATCCCCGGAGTTATATCCGCACCGGTATTTCGGCTATTGACGCGCTGATGACCTTAATCCGCGGGCAAAAGCTGCCTATTTTTTCTGGTTCTGGTATGAGCCATAATAAACTTGCTGTGCAAATTGTCAGGCAGGCGCGGATTGCGGAGGAGCAAGGAAAAAACTTTGCGATAGTTTTTGCCGCAATGGGAGTTAAAAACGACGTAGCTGATTATTTTAAGCGCAGTTTTGAGGAGTCCGGCGCACTTTCCCGCGTCGTCATGTTTTTAAACCTATCAAACGATCCTATTATCGAACGTATTCTTACCCCACGCTGTGCATTGACGGTCGCCGAGTACTTGGCATATGAAAAAAATATGCACATCCTGGTTATTATGACCGATATTACTTCCTATGCCGAAGCGCTTCGGGAACTGAGCTCCTCCAAAGGTGAAATCCCGGGCCGTAAGGGTTACCCTGGTTATCTTTATTCCGATCTTGCTTCCCTTTACGAGCGTGCGGGTATCGTAGAAGGTTCAGAGGGTTCCGTCACCCAGATTCCAATTTTGACTATGCCGAACGATGATATCACCCACCCAATTCCCGATTTGACTGGGTATATCACCGAAGGACAGATTGTTCTTGACCGTATTCTGGAACAGACCGGCATCTACCCACCGATTTCAGTCCTCCCTTCCCTGTCACGTTTGATGAAAGACGGTATTGGCGAAGGTTATACCCGTGCAGACCATTCGGCGGTTTCAAACCAGCTTTTTGCAAGCTATGCAAGGGTACAGGATGCACGCGCGCTTGCGTCGGTTATTGGCGAAGACGAGTTGTCACCGATTGATCAGAAATACATGGACTTCGGCAAAAAGTTTGAAAAATACTTCCTGTCACAGGGTTTTAACGAAAACCGTACTATTGAACGGACATTGAACTTAGGTTGGGAGCTGCTTTCCATTCTGCCAAAAGAGGAATTAGACCGGGTGGATCCGGAGATGTTGGAACAATATTATGACCCCGAAAAGGCCAAGGGGTTTGAAATTTGAGGAGTGATTATTTATGCCGGTAATTCCTACCAAAGGCAATTTACTGAATATAAAAAAGTCGCTCAACCTCGCAAAACTAGGTTACAGCCTGCTTGATCGGAAGCGGAATATTCTCATCCGTGAAATGATGATGCTGATTGACGATGCAAAAGCCATCCGAGGTGAAATAGAAGGTACTTATCAAGAGGCTTATCTTGCTCTTCAGAACGCCAACATTACATTGGGCGTCTGTGAAAATGCGGCAAAGGCAGTACCGGTTGAAACCGGGGTTCATGTCACTTACCGCAGCGTCATGGGGGTAGAGATTCCCCACGTGAGCCTGCATCCCCAGCCGATTAAAGTTTATTATGGATTTGAAGCGACTAACGCCGCTCTTGATAATGCCTTCGTCTTATTTCAGCGAGTTAAAAAGTTGACTGCCACCTTGGCGGAAATTGAAAACAGCGTTTACCGGCTGGCCAATGCGATCAAGAAAACACAGAAACGCGCTAATGCTTTGAAAAACATTATTATTCCTCGTTTTGAAGCCGACAGCAAGTTTATTACCGACGCACTGGAAGAAAAGGAACGTGAAGATTTTTCACGGCTTAAGATTATTAAGAAAAACCGCTGAAGTGGCAAAAAAGACGCCCTGTAAAAACAGGGCGTCTTTTTTAAACACATTACAATTAAGCAATTAAACTGGTCATCAATACAATGGACAATGCCACCATGAAAACCGCTGCGACCATAGCAAAGCTGATACGCGCCTTTTTCACCGGCAGGTTGTGAAGCAATATCCCAAGCAAAAACGCACCAACAAGCAGCCCTAAAATATCAAAAGACAGAATTGTGATAACCTTTACAGTAATGTCATTTTTTTCGATCAGAAAATATGCAATTGCCTGCCCTAACAGGTGCATTAACGGCACTGTTATCAACGGCAGTGTAACAAGGGCATACTTCTCCCGTTTTGTCCTTAAAAAGATAAAACTGATCATAGCGATAATTAATACGATAGTACTGCATTCAATGATCATGTTTGCCTCCAGTGCATTCCGAATCAGCCAAAATAGCGGCCCAGCACTTCGGAAGCCTTTTCTTCATTTTCTGATATAACATAAAAATAATAACCAGAGTATTCCAATAGTTTAGAGTTTTCAATTTTCGGTATTTCATCCGGTTTATAACTCTTCCATGTTTCCAGTAAATACTCCCTGCGCGCATTTATAACCGTTTTCAGCTTTTCATGATCTGTGGGATCGTTTAGCAGAAAAACCGCCAGCTCATCCGGATAGGCGCCGGATGAACAGACATAGAGCCTGCATTCTTTTACCGTACTGTCTGAAAGGGAATAATAAACTTCATACCGATTGGATACATCCGCCATTTCAGGATAATCCAGTTCCCTCATAAGGGATTCGCAGATAATGCTCAAAGCAACAGTTTTATCCGGTTCTTCCTCCTCTGTGCTGCTGGAACAGCCCGCAATCAGGAGAACAACAGCTGCAGCAACACAGAACAAAGAGAGCCTCTTTTTCCAAAATTTCATACGGTTTCACCCATTTCTTCTATTTTACCGTATGTGTTTTAAAGAATTCCAGCAGGACTTCATATCCGGTTCTTTTCAAATGCATTCCATCCTGTTCGGCATATTCAGTATTCAAAGTGCCGTCCGCCATTTTAAATGCCGTATGGCAGTCCAGGTAATAAACGCCTTTTTCTTTTGCTAGATTAAAAAGCAGTTCGTTGTACTCAACAATCGCCTCATTGCTGTACCGCGCATCGCCCGCCTGTTTGGCAGCCGTTACAGGAAGGATGGACTCCACATAAATGGTCGCATCCGGCAGTTCCTGATTGACTTTATCCAGAAACGCATTATATTTCTCCGCCAGGTTTTCCGGGGTAATCCACGCGATCCCGTTCGAGCCGAGCATAATATATACTTTTGACGGTTTTTTCAGTTTTAATGCATCTAATACCGTTACAGTTCCACCAGTTGTCTGGATACACTGTTTTGTAAGAATCGTATCTAAATTCAGTCCGATATCCGCATAGATATTCTCAGCCGGAAGAATGCCGTAATTTCCCAAACCAACCGTAAGAGAATCACCTACAAAGACCGCATCATCAAAATAACCAATATCTACCGCATCTGACTCCGGAACTGCGGCAAATTCTGCCGGCTGCGGGGCAGAACTTGATAAACTGCTTGACGGGACGGAGGACGGACTCTGAGCGACGCTTCCAGATTCACCGGAATCACTGCCAAACTTCAATAAAATAGCTGTAGCGGATACAACAACTGCAGCGACGATAATTATAAGCAAAACCCAAATTGTAATACGCTGTTTTCTTTTTTGCCTGCCTTTGGCAGATAGCTGTTTTCCCATAGTTACACTTCGCTTATTTTAATATTTTAAGATTATTATACAATATTTGTGACCAAAAGTCATTGATTATTTTATAAAAAATGCCTTAATTTGCAAAAAGATATTTCCAGTGGTAAAATATAGTGAATCATGTCTGACATAAAAGGAGGATCAATTATGTCATCTCCCCTAGCCGACCGGCTCCGTCCCAACGCTTTAGAAAATGTCGTAGGGCAAAAACACCTGCTCGGGATCGGCAAGCCGCTCAAACGAATTATAGACAGCGGAAATATCCCCAATCTTATTTTTTACGGGCCATCGGGCGTCGGCAAGACAACAGTTGCCCGAATCATCGCTGAAGCAACCCACAAACGTCTGCATAAACTAAACGGCACAAACGCTTCCACGGCCGATATTAAAACAATTGTGGAAGAACTGGACACATTCGCAGCAATGGACGGTATCCTGTTGTATCTGGACGAAATCCAGTATCTCAACAAAAAACAACAACAGTCGCTTTTGGAATATATTGAAAGCGGCAAAATCACCTTAATTGCCTCTACAACTGAAAATCCCTATTTTTATATTTATAACGCCATTCTTAGCCGGTGTACTGTTTTTGAATTCAAACCGGTCCCGGCCGGGGAAATTGAACAGGCCGTCAACCGCGCCTTTCACACTTTGGAGGAGGAACAAAAAATAAAAATATGTCTGGAGAACGGCGTTATAGGGCATATTGCAGTTTCCTGCGGTGGGGATGTCCGCAAAGCCTTGAACACAGCTGAGCTATGCGCCATGGCAGGGGAACCGGAACAAGAAGGAATTTTTATTTCTCTGGAGCTCGCTCGTGAACTTGCCCAAAAAAGCTCCTTCCGGTACGATCGCAGCGGCGACGAACACTACGATACCATTTCCGCCCTGCAAAAATCAATTCGTGGGTCGGATGAAAACGCGGCGCTTCATTATCTTGCCCGGCTGGTTGCAGCAGGCGACCTGATTTCTGTTTGCAGGCGGCTGCTGGTAATTGCCAGCGAAGATATCGGCCTTGCCTATCCGCAGGCAATTACCATTGTAAAATCCTGTGTTGACGCAGCACAGCAGCTCGGCTTCCCGGAGGCCCGTATTCCCCTGGCGCAGGCGGTCGTCCTTCTGGCAACAGCGCCAAAGTCCAATTCTGCCCATATTGCCCTCGACCTCGCGCTGGAAGACTTGAAAACGCTTCAAAACAGCAGCTTTCCACGCGCTGTCCAAAACAAACACTTTGACGGGGATGAGATCAAAGAAAAAGGGCAGTTTTATAAATATCCGCACGATTATCCAAACCACTATGTAGAACAACAATACCTGCCGGATGAATTAAAAGGGCGGGTTTATTATGAATACGGCCCTAATAAAAACGAGCAGGCCGCAAAACAGTACTGGGACAAAGTAAAGGGTGGAATAAAATAAAGCTGCAGATGCTCCTTTCACCGATATGTGCCTTTCATATATATGCGCTTGACGGTTTCTTTAACCTTGATAGCAGCACGAAAAGGAAAGACTGGATCAAGGCAATGGACGGACATGCACTTCAGTATGGGGCTACAGCAGGAACATACCGGCGTTAAAAACGGCGCAATCCCCTATCATTCACATAAAAAAACACCGCCCAAATGGGCGGTGTTTTTTACTGCTTAATAAAGCGGATAGGCCTCACAAATTTTATTGACCTCGCTGCGGATGTAAGCCTTCTTTTCTTCAAAGTCAGGCTGGGCGGTGAGATAGATCAGCTCGCCGATCTTCTCCATATCGCTTTCCGCTAACCCACGGCTTGTAACGGCCGGAGTACCAATCCGCACGCCGCTGGTAATAAACGGGCTCTGCGGGTCGTTAGGAATCGCATTTTTATTAACAGTGATATAAACCTCATCCAAGCGTTTTTCGAGCTCTTTGCCGGTGATATTGAAACTGCGCAGATCAACCAGCATAAGATGGTTATCAGTCCCGCCGGAAACAAGGTTAAAACCGCGTTTCGTAAGCTCTTTGGCAAGCGCCTGTGCGTTGTTCAAAATCTGTTGCTGATAAGCTTTAAATTCCGGTTTCAGCGCTTCGCCGAAGCAGACAGCTTTAGCGGCGATGATATGCATTAGCGGGCCTCCTTGGGTCCCTGGGAAAATTGCCTTATTGATTGCCTTTGCAAGCTCTTCCTTGCAGAGGATCATGCCGCCGCGTGGTCCGCGAAGGGTTTTATGAGTTGTTGTCGTAACCACATCCGCGTACGGAACCGGATTTGGATGGAGCCCGGCTGCAACAAGGCCGGCAATATGGGCCATGTCAACCATGAAATAGGCGCCAACTTCTTTGGCAATTTCATAGAATTTTGCAAAATCAATAACACGGGGATAAGCGCTCGCACCAGCTACAATCATTTTCGGACGATGCTCTTTAGCCAACGCATACAGCTTATCATAATCAATAGTATGGGTTTCTTCGTCAACACCGTAGGGAACGAAATTAAAATAGGCGCCGGACATATTGACCGGAGAACCATGGGTTAAATGCCCACCATCAGCAAGGCTCATGCCCAGAATGGTATCGCCCGGCTTGAGCAGTGCAAAGTAAACAGCAAGGTTTGCCTGCGCGCCGGAATGAGGCTGTACATTGGCGTGATCCGCACCGAACAGCTTTTTCGCGCGTTCAATGGCGATGTTCTCAACAACATCAACGCATTCGCAGCCGCCATAATAACGTTTGCCCGGGTAGCCTTCAGCATACTTATTGGTTAAGACGCTGCCCATTGCCGCCATAACCTCTTTGGAAACAATATTTTCACTTGCAATTAGCTCCAGGTTGCGGCGCTGGCGGGCAAGCTCTGCCGACATGGCTTCGGCAACTTCAGAATCGCTTTTTTTCAAATAATCCATTGGTTCAACAGAAAATTCCATCTTCATACTCCTCTTGTATTAAATTCCGGCATATTCACAGTATCATAACTTTACTTTCATTATACGACATTCTTCCCATGTAATCAATCATCTCTGCAGAAATGGCAGGGCTACAAAAGGGAGAAACATCAACGGAATTGTTTCCCTTCTTTGGTGAATACGTCAATTTTAGCAATTTCGGTCTGGTCAATACAAAAATTTGCAGATGATTCGAACGCTTCCAGCACCAAAAACGGGCTGATATTTTTGGGAATTCCTGCAGGCAGCAGCAGGTCAATGATAAACGCCTCCGGCGTTTCCTCCGTCTGCTTTACCACAATATCCGGACGTATGTTGATGACCTTTATCCCCTTTTTAGTTTTCTTTTCAACCACGATTTCCCTCTGCTCCAAAAAACGGTTCCAGCTTTCTTTTATTTCAGAAGGCTGTTCAGAAAACAGTTTCACCTGAAAGAGCACAGAAGCTACATCCTGTGCTTTGGCCACCGGCTTTGAAACAGAAAGAACATCCATACCATCTGGTAAAGAATACTGGATACGCCGTACAATCTCTTTTTCCGGAAGCTCGGCGGTTAAACGAAAGTCCATCACCTCATAAAAGCTTTCCAGTCCAAGGGCCAGAGGAAGCGCAAAAGTAATATAAATATGAGGGTTAAATCCTTCCGAATACCAAACCGGGAGACCGCTTCTTTTGAGTGCTCTTTGCATCAGGCGGTTGACATCCAGGTGGGAGATGTATTTAAGCCGGCCTGTTTTGGTGTAAAAGACACGGTAATCAATGAACACTGCAGCGCCCTCCTTCCATTAGGCGGTTTGCGCCGCACCCGGAACATTTTTCACGGCAATGCGGTGTGGTAACGGCTTCATATGCCTTTTTATTTTCCTTACGCAAAAAGGCTTCGCTGACCCCAAAATCCAGATGACTCCAAGGCAGGACTTCATCAAAAGAACGTTTACGGGAAGCATAAAATTCCATGGCCAGTCCATTTTCAGCAAAAGCCTCTTCCCAAAGGTCAAACCGGAAGCATTCATCCCAGCTGTCCAGCATACAGCCTTTTTTCCAGGCACTGTAAATCACCTTTCCAAGGCGGCGGTCCCCCCGGGCAAGCACACCTTCCAGAACGCTGGTCTTGACGTTATGCCAGCTGCAGCTGATCTTTTTGGAACGAATGGTCTCTACAAGGTGTTTTTGCTTTGCTTTCACCGTTTCCATCGTATCCTGCGCTTCCCACTGGAACGGGGTAAACGGCTTCGGCACAAAGGTGGATACGCTGACTGAAATTGTAATCCCCTTCCCCTTTGGACGGGACGGCATAGCGTAATAAAAATCAAGAATCCGGTGGGCAAGTTCAATGATTCCGGCGACGTCTTCCATTGTTTCAGTCGGCAAGCCCAGCATAAAATAGAGCTTAACCGCCGTATAACCGCCTTCAAAAGCAATCCGGCAGGTGTTCATGACTTCCTCTTCGGTCACGTTTTTATTAATGACATCGCGCAGGCGCTGGGTCCCGGCCTCCGGAGCAAAAGTGAGCCCGCTTTTCCGCACCCGTTTGACCCGTTCCAAAAGCTCCTCTGAAAAATTGTCGATCCGCAAGGAGGGCAGGGAGAGGTTGATATGCTCTTCTTCCGTAAAGGAAAGGAGCTCGTCCAGCAACGGTTCAATTCCGGAATAATCACTGGTCGAAAGGGATGAGAGTGAAATTTCCTCGTACCCGGTCGAATCACAAAGGGATTTAGCTTGACGGCAAACAACGTCCGCATCCTTTTCCCGCAAAGGCCGGTAAATAAATCCGGCCTGGCAGAACCGGCAACCGCGGATACAGCCCCGCATCAGTTCGGCCATCACCCGGTCATGGACAATTTCCATATAAGGAACTAAAAAATTTTCCGGATAATGAGAACGGTTCAAATCCTGCTCAATTTTTTTACGCACCGTTTGCGGAGCACCTTCTATCGCCTCAATCGAGGCTACCGTGCCGTCTTCCCGGTAGCTTACCTCATAAAGCGAAGGGACATAAATCCCCTCCTGTTTAGCCGCCTCTTTCAAAAAGGCCTCTTTTGACCAGCCTTCCAGTTTTGCCTTACGGTAGAGTTCCGATAAATCATCTAACTGCTGTTCCCCTTCCCCCAGGCAGAACAGGTCTACAAAATCGGCCAGCGGCTCCGGATTACAGGCACAGGGCCCGCCTGCAATTACCAAATTCTTTAATCCGCTCCGCTCTTTGGCCAGCACCGGGATATTTCCCAGATAAAGCATTTGAAGAAGGTTGGTATAGCTGAGCTCATACTGAAGCGTAAAGCCTATAATATCGAACTCGCTGAGCGGGGTAAAGCTTTCCAGCGTATAAAGCGGAATATCTTGCTCCTTCATTTGAGCTTCAAAATCCAACCAAGGCATAAAGCAGCGTTCACACCAGATATGCGGATTGGCGTTGAGAGACGAATAAAGAATTTTCATACCGAGATGGGACATTCCAACCTCATAGGTATCAGGAAAACAAAAAGCAAAACGGATGTCAACCTCATCCGGGTTTTTCATGACCTGATGAAGTTCTCCGCCCACATAGCGAGCCGGTTTCTGCACTTTCAGCAAAACCTGCTCCACTTTTTTTCTTAACGGTTCGGACATAGGTTCCTCCCAAAAATATGATACCTCTATTGTACCCTATTCCCGGGACGAATGCAAACTCAAACCCTATGATCCTGTAGCAGCGAAAGGATTAAAAAAGCTGCTGTAATAATCAGTGTTACATTCTGTTCGCGGAATAAAAGCAGTACCCCATAGAAAAAAATTGGCAAAACAATCAGCCATGAAAGAAATTTACACGTCAATAAGGCGGCTCTTACCGACAGAATTTCGTTTAAAACGCGCTTAAGTATCATGCCTCCATCCAGTGCGCCAACGGGAATGAGATTGAATAACCCAATGGAGAGCTGAACCAAAGCAATTTGAGTCAACTCTGGGTCTTTGCCCATCCCAAAATAAAGGAGAAAAAAAACAGCAAAATTTGTGAAACAACCCGCCGAAAGGGCAAAAATGTCCTTTCCTATCGTTAGGTATCGGTCTGAAGAGGTAATCCGCATCCCCTCGATGGATAATGCAACGCTTTTTGGACGTTCTCCTACAATGAAATAGGCTATAATATGTCCAAGTTCATGTGTAACAGCTGCAAGAACCCCACAATAACCAACCCCGGACCGGTCCAGAATTAAATAAATAGTGACGACTGCAAAAAACAGAAACGAAAGTTTTATTTGGATACCAAAGACTTTAAACTGTAACATAACCAGCTTCCTGATGGCTTGGAATCACTTTAAGGGGATTGACAAAAACACCGTTAACCGAAATATCGAAGTGGCAGTGGCTGCCTGTGGAATAGCCGGTATTGCCAACAAAACCAATAATATCCCCCGCTTCCACCACATCCCCTACCTTGACATTGAGTCTGCTGCAGTGTCCATAGCGGGTAATGACGCCGTCCTCGTGCTGAATTGCTACAAAATTCCCAAAACTGACTGAGCCTTGCGCCTGGATTACCGTTCCACCCCGGAAAGCGGATATTTCCGTCCCCTCTTCCGCCGGGATGTCAATCCCCTTGTGGAAATCCGGTAAGCCTGTGATTGGATGCAGGCGGTAGCCGTACCCCGAGCTAATCTTCCCATGAATGGGGATGACAAAATCTGTTTTTAAAGGCTCCGTATCCGGCGCGGCAAGCCCGGCTGATTCCCGCGACAGAGGAAGCGGATTTTCCTCGCCGCCCATCCCCATTGCCATAGCGGAAGCAGAGGAAGGGTTGGAGCTCTCAGAGCCCAAAGAGGAAGAAGTTCCGGATTCACCGCTTGAATCTGAGCCCGATGAACTGGAACCGCTTTGGCTTTCAGAGGAAGACGAAGACCCAGATATACTATCACTCGAAGAAGCTGTCAGAAAACCGGTAACATCCTGGAAGATGTTTGAAATTTCCTGGGTGATTCCCAAATCCCCTTTTACCTGTATTTCATAAAAACTTTTGATCTCTATCAGCGCGTCTGGAAAAAGAATATTTGCAAAAAGCAAGAGAATCGCTGTTACAAGGCAAATAACCAACTGTATTAAAAAAACGTTTCCAATTCCGCCCTTACGTCCTCCCTGTTCTTCCGGATCCTCTTTCTTTTTCTTGCGGAATTGGTGAAAATCGTAATCAATTGGACGTTCCATAGCGTACTGACTCCTCTATTTCCCATTCGTTAAAATCAGATGAACGCTATATCTTATTCGAGTCCCGCAAAAAATAGACTTGCCGGTATTGCGCATTTCCAGGCAATAACATTTTATGTCCGAAAGCCTGAAAGGAACAGCCTTTAAACTCAGCCCTCTCTTATACGGCTTGCCACACCTCACAAATAAAAAACAGCGCCGCTTTGAGCGGCGCTGTTAAGGAGGTTCAATTACTTTTTAAGTCCCATAGATTTTTTTACCGTCTCTGCAATATTTTCAGCACAGAGGCCGTATTTTACCAGAAGCTTAGTAGCAGGGCCAGATTTTCCAAACTCATCGTTAACACCGACTTTGATGACCGGAACCGGGCAGTTCTCGGTGACGACATCGGCAACTGCGGAACCAAGACCGCCGATGACGCTGTGTTCTTCAGCAGTGATGATCAAGCCGGTCTCCTTTGCTGCTTTAATAATAATGTCCTTATCGATCGGTTTGATGGTATGAATATTAATTACCCGTGCGTCAATTCCCGCTTCGGCAAGAGCCTTTGCAGCCTCAACAGATTCATTGACCATCAGGCCGGTAGCAATAATGGTAACATCTTTTCCGGATTTCAACTCAATGCCCTTTCCGAGTTCAAACTTATAAGTCGTTGGATCGTTGAAAATCGGGGTGGCAAGACGGCCGAAACGAAGGTAAACAGGGCCGTCAATCTCACAGGCGGCTGCAACTGCGGCTTTTGCCTCTGTATCATCAGCCGGGTTAATGATAGTCATACCTGGAATGGTGCGCATCAGGGCAATGTCTTCGTTGCACTGATGGGTCGCGCCATCTTCACCTACAGAAATACCCGCATGGGTTGCGCCGATTTTGACGTTGAGGTGTGGATAGCCGATCGAGTTGCGGACAATCTCAAACGCACGGCCTGCTGCAAACATCGCAAAAGTGCTTGCAAACGGAATTTTTCCGGTCGCCGCCATACCGGCCGCAATCCCCATCATATTCGCTTCCGCGATACCGCAGTCAAAGAAACGCTCCGGGCATTTTTTCCAGAATACCTGTGTCTGAGTCGCGCGGGCAAGGTCTGCGTCGAGAACCACGAGGTTTTCATATTTGTCAGCCAGCTCTGCCAACGCTTCACCGTAGCTCTGTCTGGTTGCTTTTTTTACTACTTCACTCATTCAAAAACCCTCCATTACCGAAGTCAATATTAATTATATTTTAGATTAAAGTGCAGCGTAAGCAGCTTTGAGCTCAGACATTGCCTGCTCGTACTGTTCCGCGTTCGGGGCGCTGCCATGCCATGCGGCGTTGTTTTCCATAAAGGAAACACCTTTGCCCTTGACGCTCTTCTGAATGATGACAACCGGTTTGCCTTTGACAGTTTTGGCCTCTTCAAAAGCGGCCTCAATCTTGTCGAAGTCATGCGCATCGTCGAGATTAATGACATGCCAGTTAAATGCTTTGAATTTCTCATCAATCGGATACGGAGAGTTGACATCTTCAATATTACCATCAATCTGAAGACCGTTATTATCAACAACCGCAATTAAATTGTCAAGTTTACGGAATCCGGCAAACATTGCGGCTTCCCAAACCTGGCCTTCCTGGATTTCACCGTCGCCAAGAATGGTAAAAACACGGTAAGAATCATTCGAAATTTTGGCGGAAAGCGCCATACCGCAGGCTACCGAAATTCCCTGCCCCAAAGAACCGCTGCTCATATCAACACCCGGAATGGTTTTCATATCAGGGTGGCCTTGGAGCATTCTGCCAATCTGGCGAAGCCCTTTGAGTTCATCCACAGGGAAATAACCTTTCTGCGCGAGAACCGAGTAAAGCCCGGGAGCAGTATGACCTTTAGAAAGGACAAGACGGTCTCTTTTAGGACACTTCGGATTTTTCGGATCAACCTTCATCTCTTTAAAGTAAAGATAAGTCAGCAGGTCAGAAATTGAAAGAGAACCGCCCGGATGGCCGGATTTTGCGCTGAACACTGCTTCAATTACACCCATTCTCACATTGCATGCAGTTTTCATCAGCTCTTTTTTTGTCGCCAAGTCCATAATAAAACCTCCAAAACTATATTTTTGCATGGCAAATACATATTTCAACCGAGCGTCACCGCTCTAAAATTGACAAATTCATTAAGTGGTAGATTAATTCTGCCACCGCGTGATGGTCGTTATCGCAAACAACCAGTTTAGCTGCGTCTTTGAGCTTCTGCGGAGCGTTTGCCACCGCGACCCCCATCCCTGCATTTTGAATCATTTCAAAATCGTTGAAGTAATCTCCAATTGCGACAGTCTTTTCCATCGAGATACCGGTAATCTCAGCGAGATGGCAGAGTGCCCCTCCTTTGGAGCTCCCCTCCGGCAGCATTTCAAAATAATGGGTAAAGGAATGCACAAAACATACATCCTGATACCCTTTTGCAAGCATATAAGCTTCAAATTCATCCATTCGGGACGGTTCAAGCGCAAATAAAACCTTAAACCAGCCGTCTGGCACCTCATCAATATTACAGGCAATATAAGAAAGCCGTTCGGTATCAAGATGCTTTTTTACTATCGCATTACTGCGAACCACATAAATTTGATCATCCAGCAAAATTTCAATCCCAATATCCGGGAATTTTCTGTAGACATCCTCTGTATATTCTTTTGCGTTTTTACTCAGAACTGAGTGCCAGACAATCTCCCGCTTGTCATAATCATAAATCGCCCCGCCGTTATAGAGGATCACCGGCGTATCGATTTGCAGCAGGTGGACGTAGTGCTCCAATGATGGAATCGAACGCCCGGTAGCAATTGAAAAACGCCCTCCAGCTTTCTGAAAAGCACGGATCGCCGATATATTTTCATCTGAAATACGTTTATCCGTGGTCAGCATGGTACCGTCCATATCGGTAACCAACAGCAGGCCGCTGACAGAATTCTGCATGAGCCCTCCCATTTTTATCTTCTTAGTTTGTTAAGAAACCGGACAAAATAATCCGGCAGGGTACTTTCAAAAGCCATCCGTTCGCCAGTTGAAGGATGTGTAAAGCCAATCGCCTTTGCATGAAGGCACTGGCCCTCCAGTTCAGTAATAACCTTTTTGGGACCATATACCGGATCTCCCGCAACCGGATGGCCGATATACGACATATGAACCCGAATTTGATGCGTTCTTCCTGTTTCAAGCGTAACACGCAAATGTGTAAAACCTGTCAAGCGTTCTAATACCTGAAAACGGGTAACCGCATCCCTAGAATGAACCTCTGTAACCGCCATCTTTTTTCGGTCAGCCGGGTGCCGCCCGATTGGAGCATTTACAGTTCCCTCATCCTCTTTGAAGCCGCCGTAAACAACAGTTTCATAAACCCGGTCAAAGGAATGCTCTTTAATCTGTTCCGCAAGGCTTAAATGTGCCCGATCGCTTTTGGCAACCATCAACAGGCCGCTGGTGTCTTTATCGATCCGGTGGACAATCCCGGGGCGGATCACTCCGTTAATCCCCGAAAGCTCACCCTTACAATGATAGAGAAGGGCATTAACCAACGTACCGGAGAGATTTCCCGGCGCTGGATGAACCACCATCCCCTTTGACTTATTCACAACTAAAAGGTCGTTGTCCTCGTAGACGATGTCGAGCGGTATTTCCTCCGGCAGGACATCAAGCTCTTTCGGCTCCGGTATTTTTAAATGTACCTTATCCCCAGGCGATAGCTTATAATTTTTGGAAACCACTTTTCCGTTTACCGCCGCACATCCTTCAATCATCAGCTTTTGCAGGGCGGAACGGGAGCGCTCCGGAATTTTTCTTTGAAGGAATCGGTCAACCCGATTTGCAGCATCTTCAGGTTGCACTGTAAAATTAAAACTTTCTTCAAACCGCATTGTTATTCCGCCTTATCGGCATCTTTTTCCTCTTTCCTGTGAAATAGGTCGGATTTATCAAAAAAGAGCATATAAACAAGCAGGCTGATTACCCCTAAAACCACCATACAGTCCGCAAAGTTAAAAATAGCAAAGTTAACAAACTTGAATTCGATATAGTCGATTACCGAACCATCCCGGAAAACCCGGTCGATCAGGTTCCCAACTCCCCCTGCTAAAATTACTGCAACATGCCAGACGACAACGTTATTTTTCAGTTTTCTGAAGGCCAACAGGTACAACATGAACAAAACTGCAAGGCCTGTTAAACCAATTAAAAACCAGCGCTGACCGTCAAAGGAATTAAAAGCTGCCCCCGTGTTTTCCACATAGGTAAAACTTACAATCCCCGGAATAAAGGGTACCGATTCGTGCAGCTGCAGGTTCGCCTGTACAATAGCCTTTAAAATCTGGTCAATTCCGATCAAAAGTGCGGAAACGCCCAAAGCAATATAAGAAATGGGAATCAACTCCAAAACAGTTTATTCAGCAGAAACAACACCGGCACAGCGCTCGCAGAGAGTTGGATGTTCGGCACATTTACCGACAGTTGTTCTGTATGCCCAGCAGCGCTCGCATTTTTCACCATCAGCTTTGGCAACGGTGATCGAGAGCCCTTCAAGGTCTGAAACAACCTCTCCTGAGCCTTCTGCAAGCTCTACCTGGGAAACAATAAAGGCGCTTTCAAGCTCTCCTTTTACCTGATTGAGGAAATTGAAAAGTTCGCCGCTGCAATAGAGCTGAACCTTTGCTTCCAACGATTTTCCGATTACCTTTTCATTCCGCTTGAGTTCCAACGCCTTATTGACTTCGTCCCGGATTTGATGGATCCGATCCCATTTTGCGACAAAGCCTTCGTCGGTCGGAAGTTTAACCACTTTCGGCATTTCATTAAAGAGAACCGATTCAGCGTCGTCAGAGGCAAGGTGCGGCATCGCAGCCCAAATCTCCTCAGAGGTAAAGGCGAGAATCGGCGCAACCAGGCGGGTTAACGCACTCAAAATCATATAAATTGCCGACTGGGCGCTGCGGCGTTCCAGGCTGTCAGCCTTTTCACAGTAGAGACGGTCTTTGATAATGTCGAGATAAAAATTGGACATATCCAGAACGCAGAAGTTGTGGATTGCATGATAAACAACATGGAAATCAAAGCTGTTGTATCCTGCTTCCGCCTTTTTGATCAACTCGCCCAGTGCATGGAGCGCCCAAAGATCGAGCTCCGGCATTTGATCAACCGGAACCAAGTCAGTATCGGGATTGAAATCTGCCAAGTTGCTTAAAATATAGCGGGCAGTATTCCGGATTTTACGGTACCCTTCAGAGAGCTGTTTCATAATATCAGGAGAAATACGGATATCCGCATGATAGTCGGAAGACGCCACCCAAAGCCGGAGGATATCGGCGCCATACTGTTTGACAATCTCTTCAGGCTCAATTCCGTTGCCGAGAGACTTGGACATCTTCTTGCCCTCACCGTCTACAACCCAGCCGTGGGTGCAAACATTTTTGTAAGGCGCAACACCTCTATAAGCAACGCTGGTCAATAATGAAGACTGGAACCAGCCGCGGTACTGATCGGCGCCTTCCAGATACAGATCCGCCGGGAAGCAGAGCTCCTCCCGTTCATCGATAACGGCGGCATGGGAAACGCCGCTGTCGAACCAAACGTCCATGATATCGGTTTCTTTGGTAAACTCATGGCAACCACACTCACAGGCGGCATCTGCCGGCAGAAACTCAGACGGCTCCTTGATATACCAAGCATCAGAGCCTTCAGCACGGAATAGGTCGGAAATCGCACGGATGGTCTGATCATTCACAACCGGCTTTCCGCAGTCCTTACAATAAAGGATCGGAATCGGCACGCCCCAAGTGCGCTGGCGGGAGATACACCAGTCGCTCCGGTCGCGGACCATCCCTTTGATTCGCTCTTCTCCCCATTCGGGAATCCAGTTGACGGTCTCGATCGCTTTAACCGCCTCATCCTTAAATCCGTCAACTGAACAAAACCATTGTTCAGTGGCGCGGAACAGGATTGGCTTTTTACAACGCCAGCAGTGTGGATACTGGTGGACAATTTTAACCAAAGCAAACAAGTTGCCTGTTTCCTCAAGTTTTTTAGCAATTGCCTTATTGGCGTCATCGGTCAGCAAACCGGCAAATTCCCCGGCGAGCTCGGTCAGGCGGCCTTCGGAATCAACCGGGACAATGACCGGAAGCTCTTTGTAGTTTTGACAGACTTCAAAGTCTTCAACGCCGTGGCCAGGTGCGGTGTGGACGCAACCCGTTCCGCTCTCAAGCGTGACATGATCGCCGACGATAACCAGCGGCTCACGGTCGAGGAAAGGATGCGCCGTTTTCATATACTCAAGGTCGCTTCCAAGGAAGGAACCAACCATTTCATAATCTTCAATTTTTGCGTCTTTCATCGCCGCGCCAACCAATTCCTTGGCCATGACGAGGTACTCGTCCCCTGTCTTGACAAGGGTGTATTCGTAATTCGGCCCAAGGCAGATGGCAACGTTGCCCGGCAAAGTCCAGGTAGTGGTGGTCCAGATAACGAAAGAAACCTTTTTGGGGTCAATTCCCATCTCAGAGAAAACGCCCTTATCATCAGTTACATTGAATTTGACATAAATGGAGTAACAGGGGTCATCTTCATACTCGATCTCTGCTTCCGCAAGCGCGGTACCGCACTCGGTACACCAGTAAACCGGTTTGAGGCCTTTATAAATATACCCTTTCTTCGCCATCTCGCCGAAAACTTCAATCTGTTTCGCTTCAAAGGACGGTTTGAGCGTTTTATAGGGGTCTTCAAAATCACCGATGACACCAAGGCGTTTGAACTGGTCGGTCATGGTGTCGATAAAAGACTCTGCAAATTCACGGCAAAGCTTTCTCAACTCAACCGCGGAAATTGTCACAGGATTTACCCCATCTTTTTTCAGCGCCTTCAGTTCAATTGGAAGCCCGTGAGTATCCCACCCCGGAATATACGGCGCTTTAAACCCGGACATATTCTTATGACGAATGATGATATCCTTGAGAACTTTATTCAGAGCGGTTCCCATGTGGATATTTCCGTTCGCATAGGGCGGTCCATCGTGGAGGGTGTAGTTTGGTTTTCCCTCGTTTTTCTTCATCAGTTTTTTATATACCCCGCGCCGCTCAAACTCCTTGAGCATTTCCGGCTCCCGCTGCGGCAGACCGGCGCGCATCGGGAAATCGGTTTTAGTCAGGTTGAGGGTTTTGTTGTAATCCTGAGACATTCGTTTCTCTCCTTGTTCTTCTAATACGAACCGCGGCCGCAATGCTTCAGCAATTTGCAAAATCCCGCAATTCATTCGCCGCTGACAACAGCGGAATTATTTACTTTTTAGCATTACGCCCAAACCGAAGCTCGCCGAATTTGGATTCCATAGAACTTCTCTGTTCCTCATTCGAACCTGAAGAAGCACCGAAACGGCTTGAAAAAATGGGCGGTACAGGTGTTTCAGCTGGTTCTTCAGCAGTGGAGACCACTGGGGCAGTTTCCGGATCAGATGTCTGTGACTGAGACGCCGCGCTTTCAACTGCCGGAGCTGTTTCAGCTTCAACCGATGCACTTCCAGTCAGTTTGGAAGAAATGCTTTCGACAGCCTCCGAATCTTTTTCCTTAATCTCAGGAATCGAAGTAATGGTATCAAGATGGGATTTATAAAGCGCGAGCAGTTTTGATTTAAAATTTGATACTTCGCGCTGGGTCAACAGCAGCGTATGCTGTTCTTTTTCAATATCTTTTTTAACAGAAGCCAGCGTTTTCTGGGAATTCTCAGTAGCTTCACGAATAATGGTATCGCCTTTTGCCTGCGCTTCCGTAATAATCCCGTCAGCCTTTTCCTTGGCTTCTTTGAGAATATTGTTACCCAGTTTCTGGGCCCCGATCAACGCTTCTTTCATGCTGTTTTCATCCTGACGGTATTCTTCTAATTTTGTCGCCAGAATTTCCAGTTTCTTCTGCAGTTCGGTATTCTGAACAGTCAGTTCATTTACAACCGCCGCAACCTCATTTAAATAGGCATCTACTTCATCCACTTTGTAGCCAAACGCCGATTTATCAAATCTCTGCGCGGAAATCTCTTTTGCATTCATGGAATGGTACCCCCTATATGTATTGGTTGATAATTAGATATAAACGTCCTTTTTTCGTTTCACGTATTTCTTCCGCCAAAACAAACTTACCGGAACCTTTCACAGAAAACACATCGCCGGGTTTAACTGTAGCACTGACTGATTCTGTTACAGCGTAATTGAGCATTACAAAACCCGCACGGATCCGTTCAGCAGCTTTTTCACGGCTGGTGCCCACCGCCAGCGAAACGACAGCGTCAAGCCGCAGAGAGGCCACGGTTCCCTCAATTTTACGGAAAGACGGCGTATAAGAAATACCCTCTAAATTTGAAGGTGCAAGCGTTACACCCACCCTGCCGATTTTTTTCAAATTATCAGTAAAATAGTCAAACTGTTTTTCGTAAAGACAAACAACAGTTTGACCCTCACCTACCAAAATATCGCCAACAACTTCCCTTTTTACACCAAGTGCCATAAAGGAGCCCAGAAAATCACGGTGCGACAACTTCTCGTCTCTGCGGTATGAAAGCTTCAGCCCGGCAACCGGATACGAACCGGGATCCGGTTCCATATAACTTGGAAAGACGCCCAGCATCTGCCGCTGCGCGCCTTCGTAACCGCCAAAGAACAAATAATTTGAACAATGGTTTTTGCGAAGCTGCAGATCGGCCAGATAAACCTGACGCTCGTCCAAAAACATGGTAAACTTCGGATACATTTTCTGCTCCGCCTGTGCGGCAACATCTAAAATCCTAGCTGTAAAAAGCTCGTCTTCCTTCGAAAGAACCATTAAAAATACAACCCGTTGCTCTCAAGTTCTCCCAGCAGATCACCCATAATATCGACATTATACGGCGTAATAATAAAAGTACTGTTAGCAACCCGTTTGATTTGACCATTGTTTGCATAAGCAACGCCGCTCAAAAAATCGACCAAACGTCTGGCGGTGTCTTTATTGGTAGATTCCAAATTTAACACGACAGTGCGCTTTTCATTCAAGTGGTCGGCAACCGAACTCGCATCCTCAAAATGCTCCGGCTTTACCAGAACAACCTGAAGCTGAGTGGTCGCGTGGATATTGACAACACGGTTGCTTTTGTTTGTAGAACTCTTCGTGTCGTTCGAATGATTATAGTCAAATGCCTCAGAAGAATGGGAATGGTCTTTGCTGATGATTTCGTCCTGCATTTCCTCTTCTTCGTAGTCGTCATCTTCAGTCACAAAAATACCTTTAAATTTATCAACAAAACTCATATTTTTTCCTCCCTGCAAGTTTAGTACCTTTCGCCGAAAAGTCCCCGCCCAATCCGAACAATATTACTTCCAAAACGGATTGCTTCCCGGTAATCAGACGACATGCCCATCGACAAAATATTCACATTCCTATTATCTAACTTTTTGCCCTGTATGTCAATAAGCAACTTTTGAGCAAGCTCAAAATAGCGAGCGCCTTCTTCTGCCGGAGGAATTACCATAATCCCTCTCATTTTCAAGTGCGGCATACCGGCAATCTCTTCCAGCAAAGAGTCAAGCTCACCCAGGAGCACACCGCTTTTAGACGGTTCAGCAGCAATGTTAACTTCAAGGAGGATTTCCATTGCTTTGCCGCGTGCCGCCGCACAGCGCTCAATCTCCGTTGCAAGCCGCAGAGAATCAACCGATTCAATCATACCTACTTTGTCAATCACCTGCCGCACTTTATTGGTCTGCAGATGGCCGATAAAATGAATCTGACCTGCGGAAAGGGTATATGCATCAAATTTTTCCAAAAGTTCCTGTGCCCGGTTTTCACCGAGCAAAGCAACACCTTCGGCAACGGCGATGTTCACAAGCTCTGCCGGAACCGTTTTAGTCACTGCCATCAGCGTCACGTCCTCAGGTCTACGGCCGCATTTCACACAGGTATCCTCGATTTGAAAGCGAATTTCCTTCAGCCGTTCCCTGATTAACTCAGCTGAGCTGTTTCCCATCATACAAATCAGATCCTTTCACAATTACATCGTCATAGACCCGGACGTACTTGGAACGGTCAAGTTCTGTTTCCTTATTATCACTGACAAAATACTCTTCATTTTCATAAATGATGTCAACTAGCTTAAACCGCATTTCCTGTCCGTACTTTACATAAACGCCTTTCTGGTTCTCACCATTTTGATTCTTAACAATATGCAAGGCGGACTTCGGTATTTTAATCCCCTCATGGGTCTGTAAAATCACCTGTGCCTCTTCCAAGCGGAGTTTTACCAGTTTTTCTGACAGGATATCCGTTTCAAACACGACTACCGCCTTTTCCTTAGAGGCGTCATAGCTATTGGAAAGTACTTCTGCCGCCACCGTTTCATCTGACGCCGAACGGAATAAAAGGTCGTATTTCCTACCTTCTTTTAATTGAGCGGCATCAGTCGCATTAACAATTGCGGTATATCTCCACTTTGCATTTGTAATCACTTTGCCTGTAACAGCTTCATTAACTGCTGGCTTGTCCATTGAAAAAAATTTTTCAATTTCCTTTTCTGTCAAATTTCCAGATTTTTGCAAATTTATTAACGATTCAAAACCATCGGTACTATTGACAAAATAACCCGAAACAGGTGAAGTAACAGAAGAAACGGACTGGCCGCTTTGCTGCCGGAGAGCCGCTATTTCCCCTTTTAGAGTTTCAACACGCGCGTTGAAATCCGTCACATTCGCAAACGCAATCTGGCTGCGGTTAAACGCACTCAAAAAGCTGTTTTTCATGGTGTACAAATCATCAATATCATGCTCCTGAAGCGCGGCAACATATTCTCCGTTAATGGAATTAAGTTGTCTGGTAAGAGCGGTCGCCTGTGTGCCGGCAGTCGCTCCCGGCGTTTGAGACTCCTGAACTGTCTTCAGCTCGGCCTCAAGACGTTCTACCTTTGCCATGCTTGCAATATCCTGCTCGCTGGGGTACATTTGTGCTACAACCGAGTTTTTGGCCACTTTATCACCGTTTTTAATCAGGTAGTTGACAGCACCGGATTTCTGCGCATCTAAAATTGTTTCTTCGCGCGAAACAATTCCCTTAACATCAAAAGACTCGCCGACCTCCGACAAAAAAACCGTCTCCACCGAATAAGGACGACTGAAAGCAATATAAAGTTGGATGCCAACAACTAGCACCACCACCAGGGCGAAAAAGCCTAAAAGGACTTTGGGCAGTTTGGACGACATTTTTTACTCCTCTGTTTCCTGCTCAGTGTCAAAAATGTTGACACTCCGCGCCGGGATAATGGTGGAAACCGCGTGTTTATAGACAAGGCTCTGTTTGCCGTCGCTGTCCAAAACAATTGTAAAATTATCAAACCCTTTGACAATACCCCGGAACTGGAATCCATTCATCAGGTATATGGTGACCGGTTTTTTGTCCTTTCTGGCTGCGTTTAGGAATACATCCTGCAAATTAATTGTTTTCACGTTAAATCACCTTTCTTTTTAACCACACAATTCCTTTTTGATTATACGGCGGGCTGCTTTAAAAAGACAGTCTTCCTCGAGTTCGTCCAAGAAAAGCCAGTGAATCCGTTCGTCCCGGCGAAACCAGGTCAATTGCCGCTTTGCATACCGTCTCGTTTCACGTTTTATTGTTTCAACGGCCTCTTCCAATGTGCAGGAGCCGTCAAAATAACCTTTTAACTCTTTATAACCAATTGCCTGAAACGCTGTTTTCGTTCCAGGACGGGATAAAACCTCTTTCGCTTCTTCCAGCAATCCGGCCTTTAACATCAAATCGACCCTTAGGTTAATTCTATCATAGAGAACCTGTCGATTTTTAGCTGAGAGCCCAATCATACAAGGTTTGTAGGGGGATGGCTTTTGCCTGCTTAAGCGCTGATGCTCGCTCATTGACACCCCAGTCAAGCGGTAAACCTCAATGGCTCGAACAATTCGATTCCCGTTATTCGGGTGAAGCGCCGCCGCGGTTTCCGGGTCAAACTCCCGCAGCTCTTCCAGAAGCTTTTGCCCGCCCTCCAACTTAAGACGTTTTTGAAGTTCAGCGCGCAGCGCTGGTTCGGAGATAATTTCGTTAAACGAAACGTTGTTAACAAGGCTGGAAACATAAAGCCCCGTCCCCCCTACCAAAAAAGGGAGTTTCCCTTTTTCATAAATCTCACGGACTGCCTTGCCTGCCATATCAACATAGTCCGCCACGCTGAACGGTTCTGAACAATCCTGAAACCCGATGAGGTGATGCGGAACACCTTCCATTTCTTCTAGTGTCGGCTTCGCCGTCGCAATCTGCATCTGCTTGTAAATCTGCATTGAATCGGCAGAGACAATCTCACCGCCGAACGCTTTTGCAAGCCGCACTGAAAGCGCCGTTTTCCCACTCCCGGTCGGGCCCACAATTACTGCCAATGGTATCTGTTCCATTTATTACCTGCCAAATAATTTATTGATCTTCGCTTTACTCCAAATTTGAAGAACCGGGCGTCCGTGCGGGCAATACCGGATTGCCTCATCGGTATAGACCCGTTCTACCAACTGTAAAAGTTCCGGCTCCACATTTTTATCATGCGCCTTAATCGCCGCTTTACAGGCAACCGAATGATACAGGTCGTCAAGCCGAGACGGAGACGGATCCTGTTTATGATTTTTCAGGTTAATGGCTATTTCCGCCAAAAGCTGGGACGCATCATGCTGGTCTAAAAGAGCAGGAATTTCACGCACCAACACCATAGAGCTCCCAAAGCCATCTATCAAAAATCCAAGTTCATCCACAATTTTAGGATTCGATAACACCGCATCGCACTCTTCTTCCGACAATACCACCGTAAAAGGGGAAAGCAGAACCTGGTGATCAAGTGGGCGGCGTTCCGCCTTCAGCTTTTCAAACAAAATTCGCTCATGGGCGGCGTGTTTATCAACCATTACAAGCGCGCTGTCAATTTCAGCCAGGATGTAGGTTTCAAAAAGCTCACCAAGCAGCCGTATTTGAGGCGCCCCGCCTCTCTGGGTCTGCTGAGCTTCCGGCACAACAGCTGGAGGAAGATTTTCTGCCGGTTCCGAAAGAACGGACGAAATTTCCCCTGCCTTTTTCTGAAACGACTCCGGCCTGAGGAAAACAAAGCTTTCTTCAAGGGATGGCTCTTCCGGCTGAATCCTGTAATCGGTTCCGCGGGAGGCGATAACCCGTTCCCCACGGGCAGAGGGCTTACCTGTATAAAGCGTCTGCTCACGCTGGGCAGATTTTGAAAAATCTGCCGGTACATCTTTACGCACCATATCAGGCAGTGTTTCCTGGATACCCGTATCAGTTTCAAATGAAGGTTGGTATACATCTCTTGGTAGGAAGGCAGCCGTCTTCGTGAGCTCATTAGATGTGATTGCCGTTTTTGCAGCAAAATAAAGGCAGTCAAAAACGCTTCGTTCGTTGACAAAACGCACCTCCGTTTTAGTCGGATGGACGTTGACGTCTACAAAATCGTACGGAAGGGTGATATTCAATACACAGGCCGGGAACTTCCCAACCATAATTGCATTTTTATACCCTTCCTCCAGCGCCACTGAACAGGTACGTGAGCGGACATACCGGCCGTTTACAAAGAAGTGCTGCATAGAGCGGTTGGCACGTGCACTCATCGGGATACTGGAAAACCCCTTAACTGAAATATCCCCCAGCGTATAATCAACCTTCATCAGGCCATCTGAAAAATTCTTGCCATAGACCGCATAGATGGCGGAATAGAGCTCCCCATCTCCCGGCGTCTGCAGCTGTTTTACGTTGTCCCGGATAAATGAAAACGAAACCGCCGGGTTCGACAGGGCAATTTTATTCAGCATACTGGCAATTGCGTTACCCTCTGAAACGTCTTTCTTTAGAAATTTTAACCGCGCTGGTACGTTGTAGAAAATATCCCGGATCATCACGGTTGTGCCGTCTGGACAGCCGGCTTCTTCCAGAAGAAGCTGTTCCCCTCCTTCCACCTGTATCCGGGTGCCGTATGGGCTGTCCGCGGTCTTTGTCAGCATTTCAACGCGTGAAACCGCGCAGACAGACGCCAGCGCCTCGCCACGGAAACCAAGGGTTGAAATCACGTTTAAATCGGACTCGTTTTGTATTTTGCTGGTTGCGTGGCGCAGGAAAGCAATCGGAACGTCCTCCGGGCGGATTCCGCAGCCATTATCTGTGATTCTTATGTATTCAATGCCGCCTTTTTTGATCTCGACCGTCACCTCGGTCGCCCCAGCATCAATAGAGTTTTCAACGAGCTCTTTCACAACAGACGCCGGGCGGTCAATCACCTCGCCCGCAGCAATCAGTTCAGATACCTCTTTTGAAAGGACATTAATTTTCGGCAAGGTGTCGCCCCCTTTAATCCAAAAGCTTTTTTAACTCAAATAAAATATTCAACGCCTCAATCGGCGTCAAAGTATCAAGGTCGATATTACGTACTTTCTCGGCAACCCTATTCTGGTTGGAATGCCCAAAAGTCATCTGCGGTGGAGGGGCTTCTTCCGTCACTACCCGTACAGCCTGATAGGGAGCGGCGCCTCCTTCCAGCTCTTTTAATACCTCTTTGGCCCGGTTTACAACTCCTCTGGGGATACCCGCAAGTTTTGCCACTTCAATACCGTAGCTGTCATCCGCGCCGCCTGGGACAATTTTACGGAGGAAAGTGATATCGTCTCCCCGCTTTTTCACCGCAATGTTATAGTTTTTTATTGAAGGATACTGATCCTCAAGGGCGGTAAGCTCATGATAATGGGTAGCGAACATGGTTTTGCAGCCAAGTCCTTTGGTTTTGATAATATATTCCACAACAGCGCGGGCAATGCTCATCCCATCAAAGGTAGAGGTACCACGGCCAATCTCATCCAGCACAATAAAACTGCGCGGCGTGGCATGATGCAGAATATCCGAAACTTCGCTCATCTCCACCATGAATGTGGACTGGCCGGAGGCAAGGTCGTCCGAAGCGCCCACCCGGGTGAAGATTTTATCCACCACTGTCAAAGTCGCGGACCGGGCCGGCACAAAGCAGCCGATCTGCGCCATCAAAAGAATCAGGGCGTTCTGGCGCATATAGGTAGATTTTCCCGCCATATTCGGACCAGTAATAATCAGCATCCTGTTTTCTGAAGCGTCAAAGTAAGCGTCGTTCGGCACGAATACCCCGCTGGAAAGCTGTTCCACAACCGGGTGCCGCCCATCTTTTATTTCAATTTTGTCCTCAACGGTAAACTCCGGGCGGACATAATGGTTCTGAAAGGAAGTTTCCGCAAAAGAGGCAAGGACATCAAGCATTGCCAGCGCTGAAGCAGTTGCCTGAACGTCGGACAGCTTGTTTGCCACATAGGTGCAAACCTCATCGAATATCCCCTGTTCCAGCACAATGATCCGTTCACTTGCGTGAAGCACCTTGCTTTCGAGTTCTTTAAGCTCCTGGGTGATATACCGTTCGCAGTTTGCAAGGGTTTGCTTACGGATATAAGTTTCAGGCACTAAGTCAATATTTGACTTGGTAACCTCTATATAATATCCAAACACACGGTTATACCCAATTTTAAGATTTCTAATTCCAGTGGTCTCTTTTTCCTTCTCTTCCATAGAGGCGATGTATTCCCGGGCGTTGTTGTAAATGCCACGCAGTTCGTCCAGTTCCTCATTGAAGCCATCGCAGATCACGCCGCCTTCCTTGAGGTTGACCGGCGGCTGGTCAATAATCGCGTTGTCAATTACAGTGCGTACATCCTGCATTGTATCAATATTTTCGTTGAGCTCTTTTAAAAGCGGGGCTTCACATCCGGAAAGATTGGATTTTATTTCCGGCAGCCTCGCGGCGGAATAGCTCAGAGATTTTAAATCCCTCGGGCCTGCGGAACGGAAAATGACACGGGTCATCAGCCGCTCCAAATCGTAAACGTCGCCCAAAAGTTCCCGCAGCCGGGAGCGCAGAATGGTATTTTTCAAAAGCTCTTCAACGGCGGCGTGGCGCTTGGTAATTTGGGCAATACTCAAAAGGGGCTGCTCAACTACCTTGCGGAGCTGGCGTTTCCCCATTGAGGTCTGTGTCTTATCAAGAACCCAAAGAAGGGAGCCCTTTTTCTCCTTGGTCCGCATGGTTTCCGTCAGTTCAAGGTTTCGCCTGGCGTTCATGTCAAGCATCATGTACTGTTCGTTGTGGTAGACCGAAACGCTGATAATCCGTTTGCTGCCCTCTTTTTGGGTGCCGTTTACATAATTGATTAGCACTCCCAGGGAAATAACTGCTTCCCGGGATCCGTCTACAGCGGAAAGCTGGGTCAGATTTGAGACAAAATGCCGTCTCAAAACCTCGGTCGCAAAACCGCGGTGATACTCGTCATCATCTCTGATTTCGGTCACGCACCGGAGGCGTTCCTTAATAAAGCCGGTCAGTTCCTTACAGCCTAAACAATTCTGGTTCATCAGAATTTCCGAAGGGGAAAAGCGCGAAAGCTCGCCTATAACCGCCTGTTCAGCATCCGCGTTTTCTTCAAAAGTCACATGAACCTCGCCGGTTGAAACATCGGCAAAAGAAACCGAATATTTTTTTTCGTTTATGTAAATGCTGGCGATATAGTTGTTTTTGGTTTCGTCCAGCATGTTATTATCAATCACTGTGCCCGGCGTGACAACCCGGATAATGTCCCGTTTGACAATTCCTTTTGCCTCCGCCGGATTCTCCATCTGTTCACAGATGGCAACTTTGTATCCTTTGTCAATCAGCCGTTTGATGTAAACGTCGCAGCTGTGGTAGGGAACGCCGCACATTGGCGCGCGTTCCTCTAAGCCGCAGTCACGACCGGTGAGAGTCAGCTCCAGTTCCCGGGACGCAAGCTTTGCGTCGTCGAAAAACATCTCATAAAAATCCCCCAAACGGAAAAACAGGATCTGATCCTTATGCTGTTCCTTGATTTCCAGGTACTGCCTCATCATAGGAGATAAAGTAGCCAACACATTCACCGCCATTGCTATAAATTTTTAAAGTCAGTTAGTGGCATCCGCCGCAGGTGGAACAGCTGCCGGTGCAGCTGGGTGCCGGATCGCAGGTCTCCGGGTCTTCGCCGTTGACAGACATGACCAGAATTGCATTGATCTGGTTCATCAGCATGTCCATTCCGTTTTTGGCTTCATTGTAAGCAGCCATATTCACATTACTCATGACCTGCTGGTAAAGCTCACGGAGCTCGTTATTCATTTTGCCGAGCTTTTCTTCGTCTTTTTCATCTTTTGCGAGAAGGTTGTTGAGTTCCATCCGTTTCAGGTTGAATTTCCCAATCAAATCCTGGAGCTCAGCGTCGTTGTCGTTTGCTTCCTGGGCTTTTTTTAGCTTTGCGTATTCCTCAGAAGCCTGAATCATTTTACCCATCTCGCGTGCTTGTTTAATTAAGTCCATAATGCCCTCCAAATAGTTTATATTTTTTCTCCCACCAGCGCCCAGTTAAGTGCGCCGGTTATTTTAACGGACACAAAAGAGCCGATCAGTTCCTTGTCTCCTTTAAAATCAACAATTACATTATGTTCGGTCCGGCCCGATAAATAGCCGTCTCCATATTTACCCACAGAATCTGCCAGAACACGAAGCGTTTGACCGACATAGCTTTTATTATGCGCAACGCTGCATTCGCGCTGCACCTCCAAAAGCTCCTGGAACCACCGGGATTTTTCCTTTGCGGGGACAGGGTCATCCATTACAGCCGCCTTCGTCCCCTCCCTGCGGGAATAAATGAAAGTATAAAGAAGGTGGTAGTCCACCTCTTTGAGAAGTTCAAGCGTTTCCTTGAAATCCTCATAGGTTTCACCAGGAAAACCGACGATGATATCGCTCGAAAGCGCAAGGCCCGGAATTTTTTGCTTTGCGTAACGGATTAGGTCCAGGTAATCCGCTTTGGTGTAATGACGGTTCATCAGCGACAAAATCCGGTTCGAGCCGCACTGCACCGGAAGATGAAGGTGTTTGCAAACTTTTTTGCAATCCGCTATCGCGTCAATCAGCTCATGGGTTGCATCTTTGGGGTGAGAAGTCATAAAGCGGATACGAAAATCCCCTTCAACCGCGTCAACCTGCCTGAGAAGTTCAGCAAAGGTGATATCCCGCTCAAGGCCTTTTCCGTAGGAATTGACGTTTTGCCCCAAAAGCATGATTTCCTTGTAACCATCGGCCACAAGCCCCCGAACCTCTGCAAGAATATCTTCCGGCCGGCGGGAACGCTCACGGCCCCGTACATAGGGGACAATACAATAAGAACAGAAATTATTACAGCCGTACATCACCGGCACATAAGCCTTATATGGGTCTTCCCTTTTTACGGGAACCCCTTCAACAATGGCCCCATCCTCCTGTTCTGCGTCAAAAATCCGTTTCCGGGTGGTGAGCTCCCTGTAAAGAAGTTCGGGGAAACGGTAGAGCGCGTGGGTACCAAACACCATACTGACATACGGATAGCTCTTCCTGATTTTCTCAGAAATATGGCTTTGTTCCACCATGCATCCACAAACGCCGATAATCAGGTCGGGGTTTTGCTCTTTACACTTTTTTAGCTGCCCGATATTGCCGAAAACCCGGTCTTCCGCATTTTCGCGAACAGCACAGGTATTAAAAATCACCAGATCGGCATTCTCCGGCGTATCGGTAAATCCATAGCCGATCTCAGCAAGCATCCCGCGGAGCTTTTCACCGTCGTTCACGTTCTGCTGACAGCCGAACGAGTGCACAAACGCCAGGGGCGGAGCGCCGTTTTCACATTTGCGCCGCAAAAATTCCGCAGCTTTTAGACTGTAATCAACCTGCCCGGTTTCCGCTGACGGGTTCCCGGCGAAACGATGGTTCAAACATATTACCCCTGTTTCTTCATTATTTGTATTTTCGCTATAAAAATACAAATTAAAGTATATCATTTTTTCAAAATTGAATCAATGGATAAATCTTAAACAAAGGGAACAAAACTGCCGAAAATCTTTTAATTGGCCTGGCTGGCTTCTTTTACAAAGCCGCCCTCAAGCAAGCCTTCGCTTACAGCATAGCCACTGATAAACGATTCTGTAGCTACGTCCCCAATTTGACGTATTGGTTGCCTTATATCAAGAGGACGGATATAATAGAAATATATTAAACACGGAAACACCGCTGACAGGGGGCAGATTGATGAACAGAAAGAAAAAGACCATCCTTATCCTCACCCCGCTTATTCTTATCATTTTATTGGCGGTGTTGTATCTTCTTTATTATTTTGGCATCATTCCGCATAAACGTTATTCAAATGCTGATTTCGGCATCAACCCTTACACCAGCGCAGTCGACCGGGACGGCGACGGAATTGACGACCAAACCGATATTCTTCAAAGCGCAAGAGCGTATGTTGAAACGAACCCCCATTACCAAAGCAAATATTATGGTACGGGCTATCCCAACGACGAATACGGCGTCTGTACCGATGTCGTGGCCTTTGCCCTTCTTAATTCGGGTTACGATTTAATGGAATTGGTCAATCAGGACATCAGGCAAAACAGGGATGATTATCAAATTGAAAGCATAGACAAGAAGATAGATTTTCGAAGGGTGCGTAACTTAAAGGTCTATTTTAAACATACCGCAGCAACTTTAACAACAAATATCAGCGAGATTGATGAATGGCAGGGCGGGGATATCGTTGTGTTCGAAGACCACATCGGGATAGTCTCTGACAAGCGCAATCGCAAAGGTATTCCATTTGTCATACACCTTGCCCCTTTCCAAATCAGGTATGAAGAAGATCTCCTGGAACGGGACAATGGCAAGATAGCAGGACATTACAGAATCAGCTAACCAACGATGGTTCACTTAATAATATAAAATCCCGCAAAACTGAAGTTTTGCGGGATTTTTGGTTATATTGTCGCGGCAAACTCTTTGCCGAACTCTTTCGCCTGTTTTAAATCCTCCTCGGTCGGAACAAAAACAACGCGGAAGTTTTTCTCAAACAGCTTGACCTTAAGACCTTTTAAACGGTCGGCCAGATTGCCGACCGCCTCGCCGCTCCAGCCGTAAGAGCCAAAGAGCGCCGCAGGGCGTTTTGCCATGTTCACCGCGTCCGCGTGAGCAAGTAAAATCCAAATCGGCGGAAGGGCGTCTTTATTCAGGGTAGGCGACCCGATTAAAAAGCCGTCAGACTCATTGAGCACCGCGCCCATCTCTTCCATGCTGTGTTCAATGACGTTGTAAAGCGGCACTTCAGCATCCGGAAGGACTTCCTTGACGCCGGAGGCGATCGCTTTCGCAAGCAGTTCGGTATTGCCGTAGGCAGAACAATAGAAAAGCGGGACTGTTTTATGCTCCTTCGGAGCGGGGGTACTCCACTTAAGGTAAAGAGCCTTCACCTCATCCAACAGGCCGTTTTTGGTCAAAACCGGGCCATGGCTGGTGCAGGCGTATTCAATATCCAAATCCTTAATCTTGTCCAGCCCTTTAAGGACATAAGGTTTAAAAGGCCCAAAAATCGCATCGTAGTACCCTTTCAGCGCCGTATAGTAAGCCTTGGGATAAGTGATCTTGGTATCCATTATCTGCGGTTCGCAGTAATGGGACCCGAAAAAGTCACAGGTGAAGAGGACTTTCATATCCGGCACCCAGGTAAACATCGAATCCGGCCAGTGGAGGAACGGCGCGTTAATAAACTGAAGCTCCCTGCCGCCGAGGTCGAGGGTATCCCCATCCTTTACAACTTTCAGGTTGAGGTTTGCAATATTCGTAATATTCTTTAAGTAAATTGACCCCGCCTGGGAGACCACCACTGTGATATCCGGATATGTTTCGGCAAGCTTCGCAATCGAGCCGGAGTGGTCGGGCTCATTGTGGTTCATGATCAGGTAATCAATCTTATCCACTTCTGCTACACTTTTAATATTCTCCAGAAAATACTCTGAAAAACTAAGGTGAGATGCCTCAACCAGCGCCGTTTTTTCCTTACCTTTTAAAAGGTAAGCATTATATGTGGTGCCATAATCCGTACGCATTACAATATCAAAAACGCGCAGGTTGGGGTTTAAAACCCCTACGTAATACAAATCGTCACAAATTTTAAACGAATTCATGGTAAAACCCTCCGCCAAACTGTCCGGTACCCGTCGGCAGAAATACACCGGCGGGCACCAAGCTCTTTATTATTCTTCGCTGAACATGTCTTTGCCAACGCCGCAGGTCGGGCAGACAAAGTCCTCCGGGACGTCTTCCCAAGCGGTTCCTGGAGCAATCCCCTGTTCCGGGCAGCCTACTGCCGGATCATAAACATAGCCGCAAACATCGCATACATACATTTTCAGTCAACTCCTTTTATTGATTATTTTAATTATACCAAATTGGTATAATTTTGTAAACCCTATTTTGACATTATCTTAACATTTTTTTGAGATATTTCGCCGTATAGGATTTCCGGGAACGGATGAGCTCTTCCGGCGTACCTGTCGCCACCACCATACCGCCCCGGTCGCCGCCTTCAGGGCCGAGATCAATAATATAGTCGGCAGTTTTGATCACATCCAAATTATGCTCAATTACCACCACGGTATTCCCCGCGTCTACAAGTTTTTGCAGAACATCGATTAAATTGTGTACATCGGCGGTGTGAAGTCCTGTCGTAGGCTCATCCAGAATATAAAGGGTTTTCCCTGTTCCACGCTTAGAGAGCTCGGTCGCCAGTTTTACCCGCTGGGCTTCACCGCCGGAAAGGGTGGTTGCCGGCTGGCCGACCTTAATGTACCCTAGGCCGACTTCGAAAAGGGTTTCGAGCTTGCGCTTGATCTTTGGGATGGAATCGAAAAAGATCATCGCCTCTTCCACCGTCATTTCAAGCACATCATGGATGCTTTTACCCTTGTATTTGATTTCCAGCGTCTCACGGTTATACCGTTTTCCCTTGCGGACCTCGCAGGGAACGAAGATATCGGGCAGGAAGTGCATTTCAATTTTGATGATGCCGTCGCCCTCGCAGGCTTCGCACCGTCCGCCTTTGACGTTAAAGGAAAAACGGCCGCTGTTATAACCTTTCATTTTTGCGTCCTGCGTCTGAGCGAACAGGTTCCGAATGTCGGTAAAGACGCCGGTATAGGTCGCGGGATTGGAACGGGGCGTCCGTCCAATCGGCGACTGATCAATGTCAATGATCTTGTCAATATTTTCTAATCCAATAATACCATCATGTGCGCCCGGTTTCAACCTTGAATTATTCAGAGTGACCGCAAGCTGCTTATAAAGCACTTCGTTGACTAACGATGATTTCCCTGAACCGGAAACGCCCGTCACACAGACAAACTTTCCAAGAGGGATATCGACATTGACATTTTTGAGGTTATTCTCCCTGGCCTTTTTGATGGTGAGAAATTTTCCATTCCCTTCCCTACGGGTTTTTGGCACCTCAATTTTCTTAGCGCCGCTCAAATACTGGCCTGTGATTGACTCTTTGCAGGCCAGTATCTTGTCAATCGGACCCGCACAGACAACTTCACCGCCATGGACGCCCGCTCCCGGGCCAATGTCAACCACATAATCCGCCGCATACATGGTATCTTCGTCATGTTCGACGACAATCAGGGTATTACCCAAATCGCGGAGCCGTTTCAGGGTTGCGATCAGCTTATCATTATCCCGCTGGTGCAGGCCGATACTCGGTTCATCAAGAATATATAAGACGCCTACAAGATAGGAACCAATCTGAGTCGCAAGACGGATCCGCTGGCTTTCGCCGCCGGACAGCGTACCCGCAGAACGGGAAAGAGTCAGGTAATCGAGCCCGACGTTGTTGAGAAAGCCGAGCCTCTCTTTAATTTCTTTGAGAATACGGTCTCCAATCAGCATTTCACGTTCAGTCAGTTCCATATGCTCAACAAAATCGAGCGCTTCGGCAATTGACATATGACAGAACTCACTGATATTTTTTCCCGCTACAGTAACAGCGAGGATTTCTTTTTTCAGCCGTTCCCCGCCGCAGTCCGGGCAAGGCACCGCGCTCATACAGGTGGTAATTTCATCCCGCACCCAATCGCTCTGTGTTTCGCGAAAACGTCGTTCCAGGTTGTTGATAATTCCCTCAAACTCGGTCTGGTAGGTTCCGGTTCCATATTCGTTCTGACGGGTCATCAGAATCCTTTCGCCGTTTGTTCCATAAAGCAGGACGTCCACAATTTTTTTGGGAAGTTCCTTAATCGGGGTATCAAGCGAGAATTTATAATGGCTTGCAAGCCCTTCGTAATACATCTGGGCAATGGTGCCGCTTTCCCCATAATACCAGCCGCTCGCTTTGATCGCGCCGCCGCGGATTGACTTTGATTTATCCGGAATGACCATGTCCGGGTCAACTTTCATAAAAGTGCCCAAGCCGGTGCATTTTTCACAGGCCCCATAAGGGTTGTTGAAAGAAAACATCCGCGGAGAAAGTTCTTCCATACTGAACCCATGCTCCGGGCAGGCATAATCCTGGGAAAAAAGAATTTCTTCTCCGCCGATAACATCGATTAACGCAAGGCCGCCGGTCAGGCCAACAGCCGTTTCCAACGAATCCGCCAGTCGGGAACGGATTTCTTCCTTGACCACAAGCCGGTCAATTACAATTTCGATGTTGTGCTTCTTATTCTTCTCAAGCGGGATCTTCTCAGACAGGTCGTACATATTCCCGTCTGCCCGAACCCGTACAAAACCGCTTTTTCGGGCAGATTCCAGCTCCCTTTGGTGCTCCCCCTTCCGGCCTCTTACAACCGGTGCTAGAATTTGAATCCGGGTTCCTTCATCGAGCGCCATAATTCGGTCAACAATCTGGTCGATGGTCTGCTGTTTGATTTCACGCCCGCAGACCGGGCAGTGCGGGATGCCGATCCGCGCATAAAGAAGCCGGAGGTAGTCGTATATCTCAGTTACAGTTCCCACCGTAGAGCGTGGGTTTTTGGAAGTCGTTTTCTGGTCAATTGAAATAGCCGGGGAAAGCCCTTCGATATAATCGACGTCCGGCTTGTCCATCTGGCCCAGGAACTGCCGGGCGTAGGAGGACAGGCTTTCCACATAACGCCGCTGTCCGTCGGCATAAATGGTGTCGAACGCCAACGAGGATTTTCCAGACCCGGATAACCCCGTAAATACAATAAACTGGTCGCGTGGCAGCTCGATATCTATATTTTTTAAATTATGCTCCCGCGCGCCTTTAATAACAATTTTATCTCTTGCCAAATCCCTTGTACCCCTTTTCTGCATGCGGCTACCGCTGTTTTTTCAGTTCCTCTATCCGGTCACGAAGCGCCGCCGCGTGCTCAAATTCCAAAATTTTGGCTGCTGCCTTCATCTCTTTTGTCAGCTGTACAATCAGGTCTTCCCGTTCCTTTTTGTTCAGCCGCTTCTTTTTACCGTCAACCGTATCCTTTTTCGAAATTTCAATGATTTCACGCACATCCTTGCGAATGGTTTTCGGCACAATTCCATGTTCTTCATTATACGCAATCTGAATGGCGCGGCGGCGTTCAGTTTCCTGAATTGCCCGTTCCATTGAAGGCGTGACGCTGTCTGCGTACATGATGACCTTGCCCTCAGCGTTACGGGCCGCACGGCCGATCGTCTGGATCAGCGAAGTTTCCGAACGCAGGAAACCTTCTTTATCGGCGTCAAGAATGCAGACGAGAGAGACCTCAGGAATATCCAAACCCTCACGAAGAAGGTTGATGCCGACCAAAACATCAAACTCACCCAGACGGAGATCGCGGATGATCTCCATCCGTTCAATCGTATCAATATCATGGTGCATATACCGCACCTTAACATCCATCTTTTCAAAGAAGGCGGTTAAATCCTCAGCCATTTTTTTGGTCAGAGTGGTAATCAGCACGCGTTCTTCTTTCGCAACGCGGGCATTAATTTCAAAGAGAAGGTCTTCAATCTGCCCCTCCACCGGCCGCACGCTGATTTCCGGGTCAACCAGACCGGTTGGGCGGATAACCTGCTCTACAATATTTTTACTGTGTTCCCGTTCAAATACGGACGGGGTAGCGCTGACATAAACCGCCTGGTTGACATGCCCGTAAAACTCGTCGAAATTAAGCGGGCGGTTGTCGGCGGCAGACGGCAGACGGAATCCATAGTCGATCAGCGTCGTCTTCCTCGCCTTGTCACCGAAATACATCCCGCGCACCTGCGGAATGGTGACGTGCGATTCGTCGATAAACAGAAGGTAATCATCCGGAAAATGGTCGAGCAGTGTGTAGGGCATACTTCCCGCCGGACGCCCGGAAAGAATGCGGGAATAGTTTTCAATCCCCTTGCAGAAGCCAATCTCACTCAGCATCTCAATATCGTATTTTGTACGCTGTTCAATCCGCTGGGCCTCCAGCAACATATCGCATTCTTTGAAATATTTGACCCGCTCAATCATTTCCTCTTCAATTTCCTGGACCGCCAAACGGAGCTTTTCCGGTGGGACAATATAATGGGAAGCAGGATAAATAGCCACATGTGCCACTGTATTCAAAACCTCGCCGGTTAAAACATTTATTTCACTGATCCGGTCGATTTCATCGCCGAAAAACTCAACCCGTATGGCATTCTCCCCGGAATAAGCGGGAAATATTTCAACCACGTCCCCGTGTACGCGGAATTTATTTCGAATAAAGTTAATATCATTCCGCTCATATTGGATATCAACCAGCTTATGGAGAAGTTCGTCCCTGCTTTTATGCATCCCGGTCCGAAGGGAAATTACCATGCTGCGGTAATCAATTGGACTGCCGAGTGAATAAATACAGGACACGCTTGAAACAATGATGACATCCCGCCGCTCGGACAGTGCCGAAGTTGCAGAATGGCGGAGCTTGTCGATTTCATCGTTAATAGCGCTGTCCTTCTCAATATAAGTATCGGTATTCGGGATATAAGCTTCCGGCTGATAATAATCGTAGTAAGATACAAAGTATTCCACCGCATTATTTGGAAAAAACTCTTTAAATTCAGAGCAAAGCTGCGCCGCCAGTATCTTATTATGTGCCAATACCAACGTTGGCTTTTGGACCTGCTCAATAACATTGGCCATCGTAAAGGTTTTACCGGAGCCAGTTACGCCCAGAAGCGTTTGCTCTTTCATACCGTTCTTGATTCCCCGCACGAGGCTAGCAATTGCCTCCGGCTGTGAACCGGACGGCTTATATGATGAAACCAACTCAAATTTTCCCTGTTCGCTCATAGCCATTTTCTCCATAAACCAGCTCAGTTGACCCATTTACACATTAATCGTAAGATGCGCAAAAGCAGAAAAAGAACAAATGTTCCCTTTTGGTATTTTACTTCTTTTGATTTTATTTGTCAATGATTTAGTATACCACAATTCAATTATATTTACAATGAAACGCCATCTGAAAACAGGCAAATAAAAAACACAGTGTGTCACCAGTCATCGATACAAATTCAATTTCTTTAAAGGAAAATAAACAACAGAGTAAAAGAAAAACTCCTCATATTTTGTGTACTTGCCGGATAATTCGCGTAAAAAAGGGTGGAAAAACAATCAAAAAAATGTTATTCTTATTAAATGAGCCCTTTTTATAATTTTTATAATTATATGTTTTCACATAAAATATCAGAAAGGTTGTATGCTCATGCATAAGGATTTGATGGAAATTCCGCACAGAATGCGGGAGCTCAGAGAAATTTTGGAGATTAGTACGTTTGAAATGGCAAGTCGGTTACATATTTCCATGGAAACCTATCAGAAATATGAAAACGGTGAAATTGATATCCCAATCAGTACTCTATACGATATTGCCGGGATCCTTGAAATTGATTTCACCGAGCTGATCACCGGAGAGGCGCCAAAAATGGATACTTATTTTATCAACCGTAAGGGGAATTCTCCCGGAATAGCACGGTATGGCTATACTACAGCCAGCCTGGCTCACGGCTTTATCGGCCGGGAAATGCAGCCTCTTCTTGTCACCCTTTCCCCAGACGACCCTCCGCAGGAAGCAGTGGTTCATTCCGGGCAGGAGTTTAACTACGTTTTATCCGGCAAAATGTGCATTACAATTAGTGGACGCGACCACATCCTCTCTGAGGGGGATTCCATTTACTTTAACCCGCAGCTTCCCCACGGACAGCGCGCGGTAGACGGTCCCGCCGCGTTTTTGACCGTTATCAAGGAATAGGAGGCTGCAGCAATGGATTATTTACTCAACCGTTACTGTCCCAAAACCAAATTTGACAGTTACGAAGACTTATGCGAAAATTTTACAATTCAGGTTCCGGAAAACTTTAATTTCGGTTATGATATTGTTGACGAGTGGGCCAGGGTGGAACCGGAAAAACTCGCTCTTCTGTGGACTGATGACAGCAAAGAAATGAAATCCTATACTTTTACAGACGTAAGCCGCATCAGCAACCAGGCTGCTAACTTTTTCAAGGCTCGCGGAATAAAAAAAGGCGACGTGGTCATGTTGATCCTCAAACAGCGGCCGGAAGTGTGGTTTTCCATGGTTGGGCTCTGTAAGCTGGGGGCGATTTGTATCCCTGCTACATATCAGCTGACGCCGAAGGATATTTCCTACCGCTGCAACGCCGCAAATGTGAAAATGATTGTCAGCGTTTCTGATGATGAAATTGTAGGGCATATCAAAAACGCTCTGCCGGACTGCAATATAAAACCGTTGGTTGCAACTCTTGGAAATGAGACTCACCTGGAAGAAGGCTTTATCAATTACCGGAAAGAGCTGTACGAACAGCCTTGCGAGTGGGAACGCCCCACCGGTGCGGAGGCTACCTGCAACGACGACTGCATGCTCATCTACTTCTCCTCCGGTACTACCGGGATGCCCAAAATGGTTTGGCACGATTTTGCTTTTCCTTTAGGGCATATTACAACGGCCCGCTACTGGCAGCAGGTTCAGGAAAACACCGTACATCTGACCCAGACCGATTCGGGCTGGGCAAAATTTGCCTGGGGTAAAATTTATGGCCAGTGGATCTGCGGTGCGGCAATCGGCGCCTATGATACTGAAAAATTCCATCCTCACGAAATGCTCGAGGCCATTATGCGTCTGCGCCCTACCACTTTTTGCGCTCCGGCTACCATTTACCGTTTTTTAATTAAGGAAGACCTTTCCGGCTACGATTTAAGTTTTATCAAACACGCAGGCGTTGCCGGGGAACCGCTGAATCCAGAGGTTTATTATAAAATAAAAGACCTGACGGGCCTCGCCTTGTACGAAGGCTTTGGACAGACTGAAACGCCGGTTATGCTGGCGAATTTTGGATTCTTCCCGGTTCGCCCCGGATCTATGGGCAAACCCAACCCGATCTTTGACATTGACCTGATTGACGAAAACGGCTGCTCTGTAGAAGATGGCACTGTTGGTTCCATCGCTATTAAAAACGCCGGAACCCATGGGCCGGTCGGCCTGTTCCGCGGCTATTACAAAGACGAGGCCGTCACCCTGAAAAGCTGGCACGACGGCGTTTATAATACGGGAGACATGGCATGGAGAGACGCAGACGGCTATTACTGGTTCGTAGGCCGGAACGATGACGTCATTAAATGCTCCGGTTACCGCATCGGCCCCTTTGAGGTAGAAAGCGCCCTTTTGGAACACCCAAGCGTCCTTGAATGCGCAATAACGGCAGCACCCGATCCTGTCCGCGGACAGGTTGTAAAGGCAACCATTGTTCTTGCCCGTGGTTATTCCGCCAGCGACAGCTTGGTAAAAGAACTGCAAAATCACGTGAAACGGGTTACCGCTCCCTACAAATATCCCCGTATTGTGGAGTTCGTGGACGAGCTTCCCAAGACGGTCAGCGGCAAAATACAGCGGAATATGATCCGGAAAGCGGATTTGGAAAAGAATTGACAAAAAAGGGAACCGGTTTTTCCGGTTCCCTTTTCACATCTTCTTTTTGATAACACCAATTTCAGCCAGTGATACCGCTTTATCTTTCGCAACTATAATATGGTCGGTCAGGCCAAGTCCAATCAGCTGAAGAGCGTAATAAATTGCATCGGTCGTCATAATATCTTCGGGCGAAGCTACGGCCAGGCCATAGGGATGGTTATGAGCAATAATGACGTTTGTTGCGTTATATTTCATCGCATACTCTGCAATTTTCCGGACATTCACCGTCGCAGCAGAAACAGTACCGTGATTGACAATTTCACAGCACTTTACCCTACACTCGGAATCAAGGCAGGCGACAAAGACAAGTTCTTCTGTCCTGCCGATAAATTTCGGGATAAAATAACGGCCGGCCTTTTCCGCGCTATCAAGAATCACTTCGTCCTTTACTCTGTCCTGTTCATAAACACGGAACAGCGCGGGAATCATTTTAAGAAAAGTAGCTGTATATTCGCCAACGCCGTTGACCTTGATTAATTCTTCATACGGTGCGTCAAAGACACCGGAAATAGAACTGAACTCATCTATCAGCAGATGAGCCAGTTCATTTGTGTCTTTTTGCGGAGCGCAGTAGAATAACAGCAGTTCCAATGTATTATGCGGCTCAAAATGATCCAGGTCGCAGCCTTCTTTTCGAAAACGGTCACGCAGCCGCAATCGATGTCCACCATGCGGATTCTTATTCATATGTCACCATAACGTCGCTTCCCCATATGCGGTCCGCAACAATTGCAGCCCTGCATATAGTTCTAATTAATCACTTTTCACTGATTCTATTATTATATAGCAAAGCCGCCTGTTTGAAAAGGTGTTTTTTCTCTGCAGGTGTGTTATAATAACCTCACGCCGTATCCGCAGGCAAAGCCCGCGACGGCTGAGAGAACATTGTTGCTTTTAATGGAGCCGCCGCTGGCGTTAA
>CACXEO010000019.1 GCA_902766785.1 Oscillospiraceae bacterium
ACTTCTTCCTCAAGCTATTCGATGCCAGCCGGAGGGACTATGACCGCAACCCCAAATCCCACAGGTTTTGTGATTGAGCCTTTTTTTAAATCCTTAATATCGGTTTCAAGGCCTGCAGTAAACATCAGGACAATGACGCCGAGTTCGGACATTTGGTTGATGAAGCTGGTTTCTTTTAATATATTGAAAACTGCCGGGCCGAGAACCAGGCCGGCAAGCAGTGCGCCAACCACCTGCGGCATCCGGAACCGTTTTGTAATCAAACCAAGTAATTTCGTGCTGATCAGGATCAGCGCAATATCAAACAGGAAAAAATAAGACATAAGACATTCCTCACCTTAGAAATACGCATAAAACAAGCAACTATGCAGCACATAGTTGCTTGTTTCTCACTACCAATTTTTAGTCGCTCACATAAGGGAGCAGAGCCAGATGGCGCGCACGTTTAATCGCGATGGTCATTTCACGCTGATGGCGGGCACAGGTACCGGTTACACGTCTCGGTACAATTTTTGCTCTCTCAGAAAGATATCTTCTAAGCTTTGCAATGTCTTTATAATCGATATGCTCCGCTCTGTCAACGCAGAAAGCGCAAACCTTTTTGCGGGCCCGTTTGCCGCGCATAGGACGATCCATTGCCATAATATAAACCTCCTTTAAGCTGTAAGATCATGGAACAAGTCAGAATGGCAGTTCTCCGTCATCGGTGTCGATCTCCTCGAAATCACCAATATCCCCAACCGAGAAACTCGCACCTTTTGGCGGCTCTTCAAAGGCCGGGGGAGGGGCAAAGGAAGCATTCTGATTCCCACCCTGTGAACTGCTGTTTCTGGATTCTGCAAAATAGACCTGGTCGGCAACAACCTCAAACGCAGTGCGGTTGTTCCCCTGGTTGTCGGTATAGCTTCTGGTCTGAATGGAGCCTTCCAGTGCTACCAGCTGCCCTTTGCGGAAATAACGGCTAACAAACTCAGCGGTGTTCCTCCAGGTGACAATGCTGATAAAATCCGTCTGGCGCTCAGCGCCTTTCGGCGTATAGTTACGGTCTACCGCAATGCGGAAACTTGTAACGGCAACATTGTTTGCGGTGTGGCGCAGTTCTGGGTCGGCCACAAGTCTGCCCATTAAAACAACTCGGTTCAGCACAATTCAACACTCCTTTTCCAGACGAAAGAGCTACTCGTCCAGATTGATGGTAAGAGAACGGATGATCCCGTCGGTAATACCATATACACGGTCAAGTTCTGCAGGAAAATCCGGGGCGGATGTGAAGTTGTACTGCACATAATACCCTTCAGTCTCGTAGTTGATTGCGTATGCAAGTCTTCTCTTGCCCCACTCGTCAACTTTTTCCAGTGTTCCGTTCGCGGAAATCAGGTCGGTAAATTTAGCAACCGTCGCTTTGATTTCCTCCTCAGACAGCTTTGTGCTGATGATGATAACGGACTCGTACTTTCCCTGTAATTTTGCCATAAAAGCACCTCCTTTTGGACATATGACCCTGCCTCTCACACCGGACAGAGTAAGGATAACGCTGAAAAAGGGGCAAACCACCCCTTATAAAAATACAGCATTAAAAGTATAGCAATATTTTGCCGTACTGTCAAGAATTACTTTTAACCCAGCGCCGTTCAAAGGGTTTTGACAAGCGCTTTCAAATATTCCTTCAGTCCTTCGCCGACTTCGGGGTGTTTCAGCCCAACTTCAATGGAGGCCTGTAAAATGCCAAGCTTGTTTCCCATGTCATATCGGGTGCCGGTGTAGTCTACGCCGATCATCCCTTTCGTGCGGGCCAGGGTTTTCATTGCGTCGGTCAGCTGGAGCTCGCCGCCCGCTCCCGGAGGGGTTTCCCGAAGGATGTCGAAAATTTCCGCGGGAAGGACGCACCGTCCCAAAATGGAAAAGAGCGACATGATCTTGTCCGGGGACGGCTTTTCAATCATATCGGTAATCTTGTAGCAGTTGCCGTCAAGCGGGGAGACTTTCATGGAAGAATATTTCAGTATTGCTTCGGGAGACACTTCTTTGATCCCGGCGCAGCCCAGCCCGTAAGTTTCATAAGCGCGGGCAAGCTGCCCGATAGCGGGATCCTCGCCGATGATGACGTCATCCCCGTAGAGGACGGCAAACGGCTCGCCTCCGACAAAAGATTCAGCGCAGAGGACGGCGTGCCCAAGCCCTTTCATCTCCTGCTGGCGGATATAGGTGATATTTGCAAGGCCGGAAATTTCTTTCACCATCTGGAGCATTTCTTCTTTTCCGCCTTTTTCAAGGTGGCGCTCCAGGTCAGGCGAGCGGTCGAAATGATCTTCGACCAGGCTTTTCCCGCGGGAAAGAATAATAAGGATATCTTCAATGCCGCTTCTGGCGGCCTCTTCCACAATGTACTGGATGGCAGGTTTGTCCACAATGGGGAGCATTTCTTTTGGCATTGCCTTTGAAGCGGGGAGAACGCGGGTTCCCAGGCCGGCAGCCGGGATAACAGCTTTTTTAATTTTCATATTTTAAACACCTCTGATTATTTTAAATGACCGGGGTAAAAAGCACGGAAAGATAAACGACTGCCATAGAGAGAAGCATATAAGCGACGCAGATAACGATAATTGCCTTGCGTGAGACGGCGCCTGATTTGGTCAGGCTTTCGTAATAGGCGGTCTGGTCGCTGTTTTTTGCTTTCAGCTCCCTTATTTTTTTAAAGCAGTGGTTCATATACAGCCGGTTAAAGGAAAAACCGACAAAAAAGCGGATTCCGAAGGATATGGCGTAGGTGAACATGGTCAGCATGCTGTAGGTTTCAGCAGTCAGGGAGGCGATATTTCCACCTGTCACAAGCAAAAGCGCCCCAAAAGTCAACAGGTTCGAAATAACAAAGACAAGCACCGCCGCCAGGTACATTTTCCGGTAAATCAGAAACAGGAATTCCAAAAGAAAGGCAGACCAGTTGATGGAATTGCGGCCGGTTGTTTTGAGTTCCTTAAATTTTGGAAGGTAATAATGGGTGCTCTCCCCCACAAAAATAGCGAGTTCTTTGACGGGGATCCCATCTATTTCCTCGTCCGGATTCAGACCGCCGTAAGGGGTGGTATAGGGATTGTAACCCATGGTGCGGAACGGTCCCGTCTGCTCCGTCTCTCCCATATTCGGCGCTTGGGAGCTATCTGGACGGTGAAGCGGCGTGCCGCAAACGTCACAGAAAATATTCTGGCTGTTATTGAGGGTCCCGCAGCGGCTGCAGCGGACACCACGGGAGTCTTCACTGTACTGCTCTTTTTGCCCGCGCTTGTTGTCTGCGGTATTCCAATTAAATCCCTCAGTATGTTTGTCTGCAAACTGGCAGACCCCGCCTATTTCTTCAAAACAGGAACGGTGGTAGGGTGCGCCGCACTCAGGGCAGACTACAGCCGTATCGTTTTCTGTAAATACCTTCCCACAGTGGGGGCACTTGCTTCCCGCATATCGGTTCATTGAAATTCCTCCGTATTGCACAGGCGGCCGGGCATGGTAAAATGGCCCCTGTTTCCGCCTTTGTCCAGAATATTAGTATACCACTTTAGGGGGCGTTTGACAAACATATTTCTTTACATCGCCCCCGTTGTACCTTATAATAGGAAAAGATGACACGAAATCTGTTTTGGAGGTACCTGCATGCTGCAGCTTGATGAATTGAAACTGGAACTGGAAGGGCTGGAACCTGCGCTTAAAAGCCTTGGGCAGGCACTTAACCTGACTGCCCTTCAGGAAGAGGCGGCTGAACTTGAAAAGGTCAGCGCCGAACCGGGTTTTTGGGACGATATGGAGCGTTCTCAGAAGGTTCTGCAAAAAATACGCCACAACCAGAATATTTGCGAGCGGTACGATAAACTCTACCGCGATTACACCGACCTGTTTACCATGATTGAAATAGCGAACGAGGAAAACGACGAATCGCTGATCCCGGACATCACCGAGTCGGCCGAAAAAGTGAAGGCCGAGCTGGAATCTCAGAACTTGACCACTCTCCTCTCAGGGGAATATGACTCCAAAAATGCCATTTTAACGTTTCATGCCGGTGCGGGTGGAACGGAGGCCCAGGATTGGGCCCAGATGCTTTACAGGATGTATAACAAGTGGGCTGACCGCCATGGCTTTAAGGTGAAACTGATGGATTATCTCGACGGGGATGAGGCGGGCTTAAAAAGCGCCAGCATCCTGATAGAGGGGGAGAACGCCTACGGCTTCCTCCGCTCGGAGGCGGGCGTCCACCGGCTGGTTCGGATTTCGCCCTTTGACTCTTCGGGCAGGCGGCACACCTCGTTTGCCTCGCTGGAGGTCATGCCGGAAATCGACGATGAGGAAGAAATCCCAATCCGGGACGAAGACCTGCGGGTTGACACCTACCGCTCCAGCGGCGCGGGCGGCCAGCACGTCAACAAGACCGAGTCGGCTATCCGGATCACCCATCTTCCAACCGGAATTGTTGTGGCCTGCCAGACGGAGCGCAGCCAGATTCAGAACCGCGCGACCGCCATGAAGATGTTGAAATCCCGGCTGGCGGAAATTAAACAGCGGGAACATCTTGAAAAAATTGAAGACATCAAAGGCGAGCAGAAAGAAATCGGCTGGGGCAGCCAGATCCGCTCTTATGTTTTTATGCCCTACACCCTTGCCAAGGATCACCGTACCGGTTTTGAATCGGGCAACATCAATGCTGTGATGGACGGCGATATCGACGGATTTATCAACGCTTATCTGGTCGACCAGGCAAAGCAGAATGAGCATTAATTGAATCCAAACGCCTGTATGCCGGTTCTAAAAATTTTAAAGCTTACCTTGAAAAGGGCTAAAAAGTGAAAATCTTTTTAGCCCTTTTCAATTTTCTTTCTTCTTATTCAAAACATGTTGTGTTATAGTATTTTCGTAAAGCTGTATTTTAAAAATAAGCGGAGATGATACAATGGAAAAAGATTTTTATGGGCTTTCCTATCGTACCCCTGCTTCCCAATGGGCGGAGGCGCTCCCGCTGGGGAATGCAAGGCTCGGCGGTATGGTGTACGGGTCAGTTCACGACGAAATTATTCAGATTAACGAGGAAACAGTCTGGGCGGGCTATCCCCGTGACCGTGATAATCCGGAGGCGTACGGGTACCTTGCAAAAATCCGGGACAGCATATTTACGGGCAATTACGATAAAGCAACGGAGCAGGCGGAGCATATGCTGGGGGTTCCGGTGGAGCTTGAAAGCTACCAGCCGGTCTGCGACGTTTTGATCCGGTTCCACCAGCACGGTATTTTTAAAGAATATCAGCGCGGCCTCGATATTACCAAGGCTCTTTATTCCCAGCGGTATATTCGGCAGGCAGACCGGCTGGAGCATTCTCCTGAAACCACGGTGGAGGCGTTTTGCAGCGCCCCGGCAAACCTTCTGGCCTACCGTTTTCAAAGCGAATATGAAAAAAAGGTGGATTTTACCGTCTCTATGCGGAGGGAAGCTCCGGTTGAGGTTGCGGCGGAGGGAAAGGCTCTTCTTTTAACAGGGCAGACCAATGAAAAGGGAATCCGGTTCGCCTGTAAGCTCTCCCTCGAAACCGACGGCGAAGTTGCAGCATCCGAGGATAAACTGGAGGTTACGGGCGCATCCTGGGCTGAACTGCGGATAACTGCCGCTTCTGATTTCCGCGGAGAAGACCCTGTCCGTGCATGCAGCGGGACGCTTGAACAGGTAAAAGGGGTTTCTTATGAAGAACTCAAACAAGCGCATATTGCGGACTACCAGTCTCTTTACAGCCGTCATGGATTAAAACTCGACACTGAATTTTTTGGGGGAACTACTGACCGCCTCCTGGAGGAGGCGTCCCGTTCCGATGAGGCCAGGGATCACCTTCTGGAGCTTTGGTACAACTACCTGCGCTATCTGCTCATCTGTTCTACCCGGCCGGGATCGCTGCCGTCAAACTTGCAGGGAATCTGGAACGATAATATGAAAGCGCCCTGGAACAGCGACTTTCATCCAAATGTCAATTTGCAGATCAATTATTGGCCGGTTGAGGCGGCGAATCTTCCCGAATGTGCGCTGCCATTGGCGGACTGGCTGAAAAAAGCTGCGGAAAATGGAAAGAAAACCGCGTGGGAGCATTACCGTGCGGGCGGCTGGGCCCTTCACCATGCATCCGATGTGTTCGCCACTACCGCCCCGGTTGACGGCCCCTGGGGAATCTGGCCTTTCGGCGGGGCATGGCTCTGCCGCAACCTCTATGAGCACCATCTCTATAACCCGGCTGATATGGATTTTCTCAAAGAGACATTGCTCCCTCTTCTGGAGGGATCGGTTCGTTTCATGCTCGACTTCCTGGTGGAGTGCCCACAGGGGATTCCGGGTGAGGGATACCTTGTCACCTGCCCGTCCCATTCTCCGGAAAACCGTTTCCGCGCCCCGAATGGGGAGGTTTCCTGGTTGACCTATGGCGCCACAATGGATATTGAGATCATCCGCGACCTGTTTGAAATGTATGCCGACTGTTGCGATAAGGCAGGGATAAAAGGAATTTACCGCGAGGAAACGGAAAAGGCGCGCGACCGGCTTCCGCCTATTAAAGTCAGCCCCAAAACCGGTTGTATCCAGGAATGGATTGACGACTATGAGGAAGTAGAAGTAGGCCACCGCCATGTGTCTCATCTTTATGCCCTTCACCCGGGTAACCAGATTAATAAAGATACGCCGGAACTGCTGGAAGCGGCCGAAAAGGTGCTGGAACGCCGGCTTGCAAACCGCTATCATGGGCAGGGCTGGAGCTGCGGCTGGATTGCGAACCATTTTGCCCGTCTTGGAAAGGGGAACCGTTCCCTTGATATGCTGGACATGATTGCTTCGGCAATGCTTTTGCCTAACTTGATGGTAGATGCCCACGGGCATCCGCAGGTAGGGGACGCACAGGCTTCGGCATCAGCGGTTCAGGAAATGTTGGCACAGAGCCACGACGGTGAAATCGCTCTCCTTCCCGCTATTCCGGAGCGCTGGAAGAAAGGCTCGGTGTACGGGCTGCGTTTGCGCGGCGGACATAAACTTGATATGGAGTGGTCCGGCGGGAAGCTGGTAAAGGCGGTGCTGTCTGCGGCGTCTGATGTTCCGGTAACGGTTCGAATTGGAGAAAAAAGGTTTCCGCTTGCTTTACAAAACGGAAACCGGTATGACCTGCTGGAAAATGTAAAATAAACCATAAAAACAAAAGGCCCCAAAGGGAGACACTTCGTAAGGAAGTTGTCTCCCTTCGGCTTTTGTAGTCAGCCAGAATGATTGAATTGTAAGGATAATTCAATTCATAACGGAGGATTACA
>CACXEO010000020.1 GCA_902766785.1 Oscillospiraceae bacterium
CCCTATCCTAATCGAAGGCTCTTCTTTATTCAATTCATTTGCTTGATGCCTCTACCGGCATCCCACAGGAAAAGTGATTGAGCCTAAAAAAATCCGGCAGGGCGTCTATGATTATTGCCTGTCTGGGTGTTATCGTACCAATTATTCTCGGCTTTGGGCTGATGGCGTTCTTTAACAACAGCGGAAACTTCACTTTGATATCCCAAAAAGAGCTGCTCCAAAATATTTTTATCGGCGTAATCCTTACAGCCACTTCGGTCAGTATTACCGTTGAAACGCTCAAAGAAATCGGTAAGCTGAACACCAAAGCCGGCAACGCTATCCTCGGCGCAGCGATTATCGACGACATCCTCGGCATTATTGCCCTGACCGTTATTACCAGCCTGGCAGACCCCACCGTCAACATCCTGCTGGTTCTTGGGAAGATTGTTGCTTTCTTTGCCGTCTGTGGCCTTTTCGGCTACCTGTTTTACAAATTTTTCAATTGGTATTGCAGCCGTTACAGCAAGGATATGAGGCGTTTTGTCATTCTGGCCTTTGTCTTCTGCCTTCTCCTTTCGTTCTGTGCGGAGGAATTCTTTGGTGTCGCCGATATCACCGGCGCCTTTATTGCAGGGTTGATTATTTCAAATACGCAGCGAACAAAATATATTATGTCGCGGTTTGAGACGCTGTCCTATATCCTGCTCTCCCCCATTTTCTTTGCAAGCATCGGTATCAAGGTCACCCTGCCCAATATGACCGGGACAATTATCCTCTTTACCGTACTGCTGACCATAATTGCAATCGTCAGTAAAATTATTGGCTGTGGGCTTGGGGCAAAGCTCTGCAAGTTTACCAACCGGGAATCAATCCAGGTTGGAACCGGAATGATTTCACGCGGCGAGGTCGCGCTGATTGTTGCCAACAAAGGGGCTGCCCTTGGTTTGATGAGCTCTACTTTCTTCGGGCCGGTTGTCATCATGGTTGTTGTTACAACCATTGTCACACCCATCCTACTAAAAATCACTTTCGGGCGCAGAAAAAAAGATCCCAACGCCCCAAAAGAAAAAACGCCGTTCTGGCGGCGGACGCCTGTTCAAAGCGAGCTCTCGCTCGACTTGGAAAATAGAGAGGGTTACAAATAACAGAAATTTTTAGTATAAAACAACTGTTGTTTACCGAGCAGTGCCAAAATTTTAAAAAAAGCCCCCGGAGGAGATTGTTTCCGGGGGCTTTTCTTATGAAACAGCAAAAGGCTTTTATTCAATAAAAGGAAAAATAAACTATACTTTTACTGCCGCTTGCCATGTTTTTAAAATAGAGCGTATAAGAAACGCCATTTTTTCGTTTCTATTTTTATAATACTTCCCCGGCAAACAGGAAGTCATTATTACCGTTTTCCAGTCCTAAATAACAAAGCACATACTACGGCAAATACCCGATTTGAGTTAAAACTTCGTGTATTTTGTTTGAGGCTTTTGGTGAATGCGCATAAATAACCGTATTGTTTTTATACAGAACAAAATAGCAAACCCCGTTTTGTGTTACCGTAAACATTCTGCCGCCGCTGGCTAAATTCGTTTCATGTTCAGCGCGCTCATTAATATTCACATCCTGTGAAATATCATACGAAATACTGTTATATACTCCCTCAACCGTTTCTCCGTCAATATATTCATAGAACTCAAACTTGGAGCTGTCTTTACTGCCGGCAGCTACATTGGTAAGCTTATTTTCATCGTAAAACCAATAGGTCGTAGGTATGTTAGCTGTTTCAAATCCTTTTTCAAGCAGAACGGTATTTACATCATTAAAGCTGATATTTTGGACGCCGGCTAATTCTTCCCTGCCGCTAATAGTCTGAAGGTTTGAAAACACATCCGCCATACCTAAATGAAACCCTATTAGAACAGTCATAAAGAAGGCGCCGACAATGGCATAAACAATAATATTCTTCTTTCTGGATTCCCCGCCTTTTTCTTTTTCCCTTATCCGCTTCGCTTCAAGTATTTCAACTGTTTTTTTATCAAGCGGATGGTTTTTCCTGTAAATCCTGCCTGCAAAAACAAGCCCAATATTAATTAGTATCAGAACCAAATTCCCTATTAAAATATTGCTCACTTTATCCGGGTGATTTGAAACTGCACCATACCCGGCAAGAACCAGCGCCGCAAGCCCCGGAAGGGTACTGATTCCGTATAGCTTCAAAAGTTTTTTTGATTTTTGAGGTTGAGAGCTTTTCCCCTTAAAAAAGCGGAGTATATACTTTTGTCTCCTTTTTAAGCTGAATCTTCCGCTTCCAAAGGATGGGTGTGGAAGGCTTAAAAATTCTCTGAAAGTGATTTCCGCTAAATTCAGTACCTCCCTGAAAACCCAAAACGAACAGCAGAGATTAACAGGTAGGAGTATAATTGAAACAACAATATTAAAAGTTAGTCCAGCCATAAAACGGTTCCCCTTCCTGAAGCATCTGATTTCAGTTTTGTATTTTCATTGCCTGCTTCTCACTCCGTCACCGACAGCCGCCGCCCTTTTCTTTTTCACAATCCCTTTTTAACGCCCTTTAAGAAAAATGGAATAAATGCATTGAAGAGGAGCAAAAAACACCTCGTATAAATGCTAATAACGTTTATAACCTAAGGGCATGAAACACAATAAGTTTTTCTTTTTATTACAAAAGAAATGACCAAAACGGTATACAGTTCATTTAACTGTATACCGCTTTTTACTGCCAAAATAAAACTGTGTCATTGGCCAGATCCAATTTGCTCAGCTAAAACTTAATTGCATCTTTTGGGCAGTTTTTGGCACATTCCAAGCAGAGAATACATTCGGTGCCGTACTTCCTTGTCCGGCGGCTATTGTTTGTCACCTGAACATTCATCGGACAAACTCGTTCGCATCTACCGCAGCCTATGCACTTTTCGTGGTCGACCTTGACCCGCAACAGGGAAAAATAGCTGGCGGGCTTTAAAAAAACAGTAATTGGGCAGATATATTTACAGAAAGCGCGGTTATCCTTAAACACAAAAGCCAGGGCAACACCAACTGCGTAATAAAGCAGGTTCCCGGCAATAAAGCTCACATACATCACCCATTCTATATTCTGAATCCTGAAGACAAACAAGGCCAAAACAAACAGGAAGGTGCCGGCAAACAGAAGATAACGGATGACTCCCAGCCGCTCTTTCCGCTTTTGCTCCGGTACTTTGAAAGGGAGCAGGTCAAGCACCATTGCGGTCCAGCAGGCGTAACCGCACCAGCCCCTGCCAAAAAGGAAAGGCCCCGCAATTTTAGCTACAAAGTAATGAATAGTCGCAGCCATAAACACCCCGTTGAAAAGGTAAAACCAGAAGCCTGCAAGCTGCATATTCTCGCCTTCAATGAGCCCCAGAAAAACAAGCATATATAGCCCTACGCCGAGCTGGGCTACATTCCTTGCGTATTTACATTTTGAAAGCATTAAGTAAATGCCAAGAGCTACAAAAGAACCAATATAGAGGAAATTAAAGAGATAAAAAACGTTACCAAGTGCAATCCACAGCACAACGGCAATTCCCGCAAACAATAAAAAAACAAGCCCTGCAAAAATCCCCTTTTTCAATTTCACCCCTCCCCCGCGTTTGTTTTCTTTCATTAATATATCACAGTGCCAGCCGTGAATCAATTGTATCACAGTGCTGCCGTATAAACAAAGCAGATTACAGCGGTAACCAACTTTATTGTTGACATCCAGTTAAAATAGGAATATGATAAATATGAAATTTCATATTTATCATGTGAGAGGTGTTTGTTATGCCGCCAAAAGGAAAACGTTTATTTGGAATGGTGACGGTTGGTGAACGCGGGCAGATTGTCATCCCCAAAAAGGCGCGGGATATTTTTGACTTTAAACCGGGTGACCAGCTCCTCGTTCTCGGTGACGAGGAGCAAGGGGGAATCGCCATTATGAAAAGCGAACATCTTCTTGAATTTGCAGCAGAAATCTTTAAAGCCAAAGAGGCCAGGGGGGAAGAGGAATGACCGCCATTGAAGCCGTAAACCTGACCAAACGATACGGGGATAAAATTGCGGTCCGTTCCCTTAACCTTTCGGTGGAGGAAGGCGAGCTGTTTGCGCTTCTTGGGGTTAACGGAGCCGGAAAAACCACCACTATTAAAAGCTGTCCTGTTTGAGCAGCCCCACCAGCGGCGACGCTTTCCTTCTCGGTGGCAGTATTGTATCGAACCCGCGCGCAGTCAAAGAAAAAATCAATATTTCCCCGCAGGAAACTGCGGTTGCACCAAACCTGTCCGTTCGTGAAAACCTTGAACTGATTGCACGCATCTACGGAGCGCCGCCTAGAACCGCCCGCACTAAAACAGATGAATTGATTTCCGCTTTTCATCTGAAAGAAACGGAAAAACAGCGGGCCAAAACCCTGTCCGGCGGGATGCAGCGCCGGCTGAGCATTGCCATGGCGCTGATTTCCGAGCCAAAAATCCTATTTCTGGACGAACCAACCCTCGGGCCCGTAGAGAGCTCTGGGCTGTTGTAGAACAGCTGAAAGGGAAGATTACCATGATCCTCACAACCCACTATATGGAAGAGGCACAGGCCCTTTCCGACCGGATCGGCATCATGTCTAACGGTGAACTGCGGGCGGTGGGAACAGCGGATGAATTAATCAAGCGCACCGGGACGTTAAACATGGAAGACGCTTTCGTCGCCCTTGCCACTGAAACGGAGGTGTGGTAACATGCGTTCTATCCCCTTTGCCTCGCGTAACCTCAAAGAACTTTTGCGTGACCCCTTGACCATAATTTTCTGCGTCGGCTTTCCGGTTATACTGCTTTTGCTGTTTTACGCCATCCAATCTAACATTCCCGTAAGCCTTTTTGAAGTGCCAACCCTCGCTCCAGGAATTGCTGTTTTTGGGCTCAGCTTCATCACACTTTTTGCGGGTTCCCTTCTCGCAAAAGATCGGACCAGTTCGTTTTTGATGCGGCTGTACACTACGCCGCTCACCTCTTTCGATTTTATACTCGGCTACATCCTGCCTCTCATCCCCATAGCAGCCGCGCAGAGCATTATCTGCTTTGCCGTCTCAATACCGCTCGGGCTGCCGTTTGATCCAAATCTTCTCCTGGCACTGGCCGTCCTCCTCCCCGCCGCCTTCCTGTTTATCGGGATTGGCCTTCTGCTTGGTTCTCTGGTAGGGGATAAAGCCGTTGGGGGAATTTCTTCCATCCTGATCAATGTTGCGGCCTGGTTGAGCGGCATCTGGTTTGACGTCAAGCTGGTAGGCGGCGCGTTTGAAACGGTGAGTTATCTCCTGCCCTTTGCCCATGCAGTCGATGCCGCAAGAGCCGCTGCAACCGGGAACTATCCGGAAATCACGCCGCACTTGTGGTGGGTCATCGGCTACGCGGCCGTCATTTTAGCCGCCGCTATTTTTGTCTTCGGGTGGAAAATAAAGCGACAGAACGGATAAAAATGCGGAAACAGACTAATTTGTTCCCGGCCAATAAAAAAGGATTGCCGTTAATAACGGCAATCCTTTTTTATCCTGTAAATCTGTTAAGCCACTCCTGCAATTCGTTGATCAGCCTCGCTGTGTGAAACCCATCGCAGACTGCACGGTGAACCTGCACCGCCAGAGGAAGGAGAATTTTTTCATCCTCCTCATAATACTTGCCAATGGTAAAAATCGGTGGAAAGTAGCCATATCCATTCTGAATATTTAGATTAACCCCCGTAAAAGACACCCACGGAATACAAGAAACGTCAAATGTATGTCAGGAGGTCAAATAACTTCCTCCATATATTTCTCCATACCCCGTCCAAGCACTCCGTTTACAAGCCCAAAAGCCGTTCCGCATTTAAATGAAGGATTTTTTCCAACTGGCTTTCGGAAAGGCCGAGCTTTCCAAGCCGCTCCAGCTCTTCGTTGACCTTCCACATTGGGTAGTCGGTCCCAAAGAGGACGAAATCTTCTCCAAATTCCTCTACCAATTCTTTTGCCCGCTCCGGGGAAATTTCATAGAGCGAGCTGGAGGTATCCACCCACACCCGTTTTCCCTTTAAATATGCCTGCGCCTCGTTCCACTGTGACCATCCGCCGAAATGCGCCGCAATTACATCAAGCTTTGGAAAACAATCCAATATGTTTGCGATCCGGCGGGGATGGGAATAACCATACCGCTTGTCCCCCGCATGGATGAGGAGGGGAAGGCGACCTTCCATTTCCTTATACAGACGCATAGCTGCCGGGGAATCCGCCTCAAACTTCTGAAAATCGGGATGGAGCTTCACTCCTTTGAGCCCCAGCGAAAGGATCCGTTGTATTTCTTCCTCTGGATTCTCCATATCAGGGTGGAGCGTGCCAAAGCCGATGAAAGTATCAGGATGCTCTTCCACGGTCCGGGCAATAAAATCGTTGATGCTTACAACCTGTAAGGGAGTAGTAGCAACTGACTGAATCAGGAATTTTGAAATTCCATACCGCTTTTTGAGCTGCAGCAGGGTTTCTACTGAGCCGTCCAGATCCATAGGGATATCATAAAAATTACCAATGCTCTCCGTCGCCTTAGCGGCAATTTTACTTGGAAAAACATGGGCATGTGCATCAATAACCGTTTTCAAAACTAACACTCCAACCAATCAAAAATAAAAACCGGTCCGAACGGACCGGTTTTATTATACTTCTATTCCGTTTTGATTTCAACCCAGAGATCCTGCATCAGCTGGTTTACATCTTTCGGCAGGTGCTGGAAAAATTCACAGCGCTCCAGCACTTCATCGGAAGGATAGGCGATTTCATTGTTCTTGACATCATCATCCAAAAGATCATAGGCAACCTGATTCGGGGTGGAATAACCGATGAAATTACAAATTTCCGCGCCGATTTCCCCTTCCAGAATAAAGTTGATAAACTTTTCAGCGGCATCCTTATTCTTGGCGCCGGCAGGGATACACATAGCGTCTACAAACTTATTGGAACCTTCCTTAGGCAGGAAATAGGCCAGGTCTTCGTTCTCCTCCATCATGGTGATGGCATCGCCCGCGTAATACGGGGCGGCGGCGGCTTCACCGTTTTCCATTTTGTCAAAGATTTCATCCATGACGTAGGACTGAACCAGTGGCTTTTGCTCCTTGAGCTTTTCAGCACATGCGCGCAGCTCGCTTTCACTGGTAGTATTCTGGGAATAACCAAGCAGCTTCTGTGCAATACCGAAAGCGTCGCGGGAGTTGTTGAACATCAGGATGTTGTTGGAATATTTTTCATTCCAAAGAATATCCCAACTGTCGGGCGTACCTTCTACCATTGTGGTATTGTAGATGATGCCGACAGTTCCCCAAGAATAAGGGATAGAATATTCATCAGTCGGGTCATAGCTTTGGCCCTTGAAGTTATCCATAATATTTTTCGCGTTCGGAATGTTGTCAAAGTTTAATTTTTCAACCATACCCTCTTCAATCAGGCGGGCGACCATATAATCAGACGGGACGATAACGTCATAGTTGCTGCCGCCGCTTTTAAGTTTGGAATAAAGGGCTTCATTACTGGTAAAAGTGTCATATACCACATTGATATCGGGATATCTATCTTCAAATTCCGCAATGACATCCATAGAATCATCGGTGCCATCCGGCATGTATTCTCCCCAGTTGTAAACATAAAGGGTGGTACTGGCAGCCCCGCCGTCGTTACCGCAGCCAGACAGGGCAAAGAGAGACAAACAGAGGCAGAGCACTGCCGCCAGAGAGGTTAATTTTTTCATCAATAATTCTTCTCCTTTGCTTTCTTGGCGCTTTTCGCGCTTTTAATATTCATTAAAACCAATAGAAGCAATACCACGACAAACAGGATTGTCGACAAGGCGTTGATCTGCGGATTTACCTTTTTGCGGACCATACCGTAAATAGTAACCGGCAAGGTCTGGAATCCGCTTCCGCTGACGAAGTAGGTGATGATAAAATCGTCCAGCGAATAGGTAAAAGACATTAGGAACCCTGCGAAAATGCCCGGCATTATTTCAGGCAGTACAACCTTCCAATAGGCTTTCCACGGATTGCACCCAAGGTCAAGTGCGGCCTCATAAATACTTTTGTCCATCTGCCGAAGTTTTGGAAGGACGTTTAAAATAACGTATGGCAGTACGAAAGTAATATGAGCAATTAAAACCGTGGTAAATCCGAACTGAAGGCCGAAAAAGCCGGCCAGCGAAACAAACAGCAGGCAGAGTGAAACACCGGTAACGATTTCCGGGTTGATAATTGGCAGATAAGTGCCGTTCATTACCGTTTTACGGGCAGCCTTTTTCATATTGCTGATACCAATCGCCGCCAATGTCCCCAAAATAGTCGCAATCACCGAAGAAAGAACCGCAATGAGGATGGTATTCCAGAAAGAGTTCATAATCAGGTCGTTTTCAAACAGGTCCGCATACCATTTAAATGTAAAACCAGTAAAATTCGCCCGGCTCTTTGATTCGTTAAAGGAAAACACCATCATAACAATAATGGGGAGATAAAGGAATAAAAATACAAGGCCCAAATAGAGGTTGGAGCCTACTCTGCGTTTTTTCTTTACCTTTGTCATACCAACATCCCCTCCATTTCATCCGAATCGAAGGTATTGGTAACGCCTATGATAATCAAAATAACGACCATCAGGATTAAAGAAAGGGCCGAACCGACGTTCGGATTGTAGGCACCGCCTAAAAACTGCTCCTCAATCAGGTCACCGATCAGCATATTGCTGCCGCCGCCCAGCATCCGTGAAATTGCAAAAGTGCTGACCGACGGGACAAACACCATAATGACGCCGGTTAAAATTCCGGTTCTGGAAAGCGGCAGGATTACACGGAAAATGGTCTGGAACCGCCCGGCGCCCAAATCCTGCGCCGCCTCCAGAACCGAAGGCTCGATTTTGCACATAATGGAGTAGAGCGGCAAAACCATAAACGGCAGGTAATTGTATACCATACCCAAAACGACCGCCCCCTGGGTATTAATCATCTGAACTGTGCCAAACCCCAGCAGTTCCAGAAACTTATTGATCAACCCCTCGTTCTCCAAAAGGGTCATCCACGCATAGGTGCGAAGCAGGAAATTGATCCACATGGGAAGCATAACCAGCATAATCAGCATCCCCTGGGAACGCGGGCTTTTTCGCGACAGAATAAAAGCCAGCGGATAAGCGATGAGCAGGCATATCACAGTGGAAATCACCGCCAGCCAAAGGGACTTCAAAAAGACCGGCGTGTATTTAGCAATCGAGGTAAAATTAACTGTGGTAAAATTGCCCGCATCATTTGTAAACGCAGAATAGGCCACAAAAAACAGCGGCACTATGATAAATACCAGCATCCAAAGGATGTACGGGTAAGAAACCAGCTTCTTCATTCGCCCGCCTCCCCGTCTCCGGCAAACGGCTTAATCTCAATCTTATCAAAATCAAACTTTACACCGATATCGGTAGCAACCTGTTCGTCATTCTGGGAATGGAGGATCAGCTCAGTTTCATTAAGCCAGATAATCAGCTCATTATAAGCGCCTTTGTAAATCAGCGATTCGAGATAGACCGTCGCGTCGCTGATATCTTCAGAGACCACCTCAATATCCTCCGGATCGATGACAAGACTAACCTTTTCTCCAACCGGCAGACCAAGGTTTTCCCGCTCAAACTGGACCCCCAGGAATTCAACCGTATTTTCCTCTACAACCTCGCCGTCCACATAGTTCTTATCGGTGGCGAACATTTTTTCCATGATGTGGATATCAAACGGGTCAACTGCGAGGCCAACCGTTTCCCCCACCGTTTTCGCCGCGGTGGAATGGACCACCCAGAGAAGATCGTTGACCATGACCTCCATCTCATAATGAACGCCCTTAAAGATAACCGACGTCACCGTTCCCGTCAAATCAGTTTCTGCGGGGTCTACAAACTTGATATCTTCCGGCCGGATAACAAGGTCAACCGGTTGGTTGCGGCGGAAGCCCTTATCCACACAGGGAAGGATGACACCAGCAAATTTAACCAGGCAGTCTTTGAGCATGATACCGTCATAAATATTGCTCTCGCCGATGAAATCGGCGACAAAAGCGTTCTGTGGCTCATTATAGATATCCTGCGGGCTTCCCACTTGCTGGATAACGCCATCCTGCATAACAACGACCGTATCGGACATAGTGAGCGCTTCTTCCTGGTCGTGGGTAACATAGACAAAGGTAATTTCAAGCTGCTGCTGAATCCGTTTCAGCTCAAGCTGCATTTCCTTGCGGAGCTTTAAATCGAGCGCGCCGAGCGGTTCATCAAGCAAAAGAACCTTTGGGTAGTTGACCAGAGCTCTGGCAATGGCCACGCGCTGCTGCTGACCGCCGGAAAGCTGGCTCACATTCCGTTTTTCAAACCCGCCCAGGTTGACCGTTTCCAACATTTCGGTCACCCGCTTATGGATTTCCGCCTTGGGGAGCTTCTTCACTTTGAGCCCAAACGCAACGTTATCGTAAACATTCAGGTGCGGGAACAGGGCGTACCTCTGGAAAACGGTGTTTACCTCCCGCTTATGGGGCGGGATGTCATTCATCCTTTTCCCATCAAAAAAGACATCCCCGCTATGAGGCGTTAAAAATCCGCCGATTATCCGAAGTGTTGTCGTTTTGCCGCAGCCCGAAGGCCCGAGCAGGGTGACAAACTCCTTATCGCGGATCTGGAGGCTCAAATCATCGAGCACCTTTTCGCCGTCATATAAGAATGTCAGGTTTTTTAAATCAATTAATACATCGTTCATTCATGCATCCCCCTTTGCGGATTAAGTAGTGCATTCACACATACCCACAAAAGCTTTTGACATCTCCGCCCGCAAAAGGCTTTTTATCTCCTGGCCGGCCCGGCGCAACAAATACAGTGACGCATACGCTTTCGTGATTTTTTCAGAAATTTAATTTCTGAATACAGATACAAAAATATCAAGAATAAATATAGATGTATTTCCAAGAAAAGTCAAGCCTTATCGCATAAAAAACTCGAATTTTCCAGAAATTTAGTAGCTTTTTCTGGATTATTCTAAAAAATGATTGTAAATAAATCTCTATATCTTATAAAATCTCTATTTTTCTTAATTTTAATCAAAATTATAATGATTCTATTTTAAAAAGTTGAAATTGTATACTTTTACATGGCAACACAGCAAATTTTCAGCATGAATTTCATTTGATTTTTTAAACAGGTTGTGCTATAATAATTCCTGCCGATAAAAATCCGGCGGAATATCTGGGCGTAGCGCAGCTTGGTAGCGCGCCACCTTGGGGTGGTGGAGGCCGTGGGTTCAAGTCCCGTCGCTCAGACCAGTGTAAAAATCCCGTAATCGTGGTAAACTCCCATGATTACGGGCTTTTTCTTATGTTTTTTAAAGAAAGTTTTTTCGTAATAATTGCGTTTTTTTCTTAAAAAATACTTGTTTTTCTTTAAAATATGACACGAAATACATACAAAAAGCGGGAGATGTTAATCCCCCGCTTTCTTGTTTCTTATAACGTAATATAATCCTTTTTCTTATAACGTAATATAATCCTTAATCTGATTAAATTTTTCCTGGGTCATTCCCTTAACTTTTACCAGATCAAGAAGATTTTCATATTGTCCCGCTTTTTCTCTGTAGACCACAAATAATCTTGCTTGTTCTTCGCCAATCCCAGGCAAGGTCATAAACTCCTCCTGCGTCGCTGTATTAATGTTCAGCGGCGTTTTTAACTGGCTGGATGTTTCCGAACCGGAAGAAGACGGTACCTCAGTTTCTGGTTTTGAAGTTTGGGATGATTGAACACTTGATGTCGATGGATTCTCAGAACTTGAAGGAACCGATGATATGTAACTGCTGTCAGATTGCGAACTGCCGGAGCTTTCTAACGGCTCCGATATAGATTGTTCGCCCGATGGCTCGGACAGGTTTGAAGAATCCCCCTGCTGTCGGGTAATCAGGTAAATGCCTACTCCAATCGCTAAAGCAATCAGTACGCAAATACCAATTAGCCAACTCTTTTTCATAATTAAATTGTACGGAAATCGGTTTTTGAAATTCACAGGGAATGTTTTCCAATGACATTATGCGTACAAACAATGTACAATAAACCATATAGAATAAACGGAGGTTAGCAGATGAAAACGATTTTAAAGAAAAGCGCCCCTAAACGTGGGTATAGAATCAATTATGAACTAGTCGAAGATAATGGCCGGTATGGGATAGAATGTTATATTCCTGGGCAGGTCGGAAAGCAGTATTGTTATTACCATGACATTTCGGACAGGCTCGAAACCGCAATAAAGATTTTTGAGTTGATATACAAAGGCAGGATAAGTCCGATTAACATTGCTGAAATGATAGAAGATTTTTATACATATTGAGCTTTTCAATTGGATATGGTAAACTATAAATACAAGCGAGGGGACTTTTAACAGGGCGCTGCTTCCGTACAAGGAGCAGCGCTTTTATTTTGTTAGAAATAAAACACTACTTTTCTTGTTATTTTGAATAGAAAAATATTTATTTTTAAAATATTTTAGTATATTTGCATATATATTAAAAAATATTTAATTTAATCATTTATTATATGGACAATTTATAAAGGCTCAATCACTTTTCCTGTGGGATGCCGGTAGAGGCATCAAGCAAATGAATTGAATAAAGAAGAGCCTTCGATTAGGATAGGG
>CACXEO010000021.1 GCA_902766785.1 Oscillospiraceae bacterium
AAAATAAAAGTGAATAGATTGTAGACGTATTGTTAAATTTATAAACATATAAGTTGAAAATTATGGATAATATTTACAATTTGATACTTATTAAAACAACAAGAAAAGTAGTATTTTCATATAAAAAATAAAAACGCTGCTCCTTGTACGGAAGCAGCGCCCTGTTAAAAGTCCCCTCGCGTGTATTTATAGTTTACCATATCCAATTGAAAAGCTCAATATATATAAAATTTTCTATCGTTATAAGAACGTGGGACTAACACTCCCGTTTTTTGTTTGTATTTTGTGTTGCATAGTTTCCGAAAACACTATTTTTTTGCTGATTTTATAACATTTTTACCGAATTATTTCGGCTATAAAAGCAAAGAAAAAGCCCGTAACCATGGGAGTTTACCACGATTACGGGCTTTTTCGGTTGGTCGAGGCGACAGGACTCGAACCTGCGGCATCTTGGTCCCAAACCAAGCACTCTACCAAACTGAGCTACGCCTCGACGTACAGTGTGACTTATTATAAACTAATTTTAAATTTATGTCAATAAGAACAATCGTTTTGGAAAAATGATATAATTAAAAAATCAGCGCATAAAACCCATAATTTCCTCCCAAACTAGTATCAGCTACAGTACATGAAAACTATTTCGGAGGATCAAGAGTATGAAAAATACCAAACTGAAACGTTCTAAGCTGTCATCCTTCCTGACAGGCAAAGGCTTCTATGTTGCAATCTGCCTGAGTATCGCTGTGGTCAGTGCTACAGCCTATTTTGTCATCAATTCTACGAGAAACAATATAAGCGACCAGAACAGTAATAATATTTCTATAGATACCGGTTCAAACGAATGGGGATTTTCAAATACGCCGGTTGACGGCTCCCAGAGCAACGTTCCAAAAGACAGTTCCGTTTCTGAATCAAAATCAAGCGAACTTTCAGAGCCTTCAAGTCAGTCTGCTGCGGCAAATGCAAACAGCAGCACTTCTCAGAGTACCCAGACGTTCAGCAATACTTTCGTAATGCCGCTCAAAGGCGATATCATTAACGCTTTCAGCAACGGAAAACCAGTGAAGTCAAAAACTATGAACGACTGGAGAACCCATGACGGGGTCGATATCAAAGCGGCGGTTGCAACCCCTGTAAAGTCGTCATCGGATGGTATCGTTAAATCCATCGATCAGGATCCGATGTGGGGCGTTATGATTACAATCGACCATGGCAATGGTTATGAGACAATGTATATGGGGCTCAATGTAAACGTAAGCGTTAAAAAAGACCAGAAAGTCGAAATCGGTACGGTGCTGGGCTCTGTTGGGCAGACCGCTGAAATTGAAATCGCGGAAGAACCTCATCTGCACTTTGCGATGAAGAAAGACGGAGAATGGATCGACCCGATGAGTGTTGTACAAAAATCTTAGTTTTATTCAAAAAGGCGTCTTTTTATAAGACGCCTTTTTTGTTTATATTCCCCGGTCAATGGAGGATATACAGGCCCGGATTCCCGGTTCAATATTTGGTTTTACTGCTGAAGCTGTGAACTGCCAGAAAAAACACTGACACCATCAAAAAAGTCTTCCAGCGCATTGATTACGGTTTCATTCTGTTCGGTCATTATGAGGAAACAATAGTCGCCGTATTGTTTAATCTCAGCGTTTTTCGCAATCAAATACTGGTCAGGAAGATACCCGTCAAACGCAGTTATGGCGTTTTCCTTGGCTTTTTGCAGTGCGTCTTTTAGGGCATCCGCTTTACCCTCTGCGGCAGAAAAGCCTGCAAATACAGCGGCGCGGCTTGTCTTGGAGGACGCGTAAACATTTGATTCTGTATAAAGAGATGTATCTACACCAAGTTTTTCGGCGTCGAACTGATCAAGCCAGCTTTCACCATATGGATCCAAAATTTTTGTATAAACGGCTGAAACAGCAGCGGTTAAAGAAACATCTGGCGTTTGGCCGGCACAGCCCGCTAATATGGGGAGGCAGCAAAGGAATGCCGCAAAAAGTAAAATTGCTTTTTTCATAAAAAGCCTCCTGATTTAAAACTCCTGTTATTATAAGTTTACCATACAGCCACACTCGATTCAATGAATCACGAAAACCTTTTTTACCGGACCGTCGGGAACAAGAATATCCGTAATAACGTTTTTAGAATATAGAAATCTGATAGGAAGTATGTTTCATGGCTGCTTTCCATATTATGAATAAAAGCGCAAGGAAATTCTTTGTTGTCATTTTATCAGATATTTACGGCAAAAAAAACGAATTTTAGGTGGCTTATACAATTCACATCCGTAAAGCAGGTAAAAGCATTGACTATTTTTTTTATTAAAAATATAATAGAAGTAATGTTTTTTTAACCAGACGTGTTAAAAAATTTTTGGAGGGTATTGATCAATGAGTAGAGTTTTCAATTTCAGCCCGGGACCTTCCATGCTGCCTGAGTCCGTATTGGCGAAAGCGGCAGGAGAAATGCTTGACTATGAGGGAAGCGGACAATCTGTTATGGAGATGTCCCATCGGTCCAAAGAGTATGACGCTATCATTAAGGGATGTGAAGCGCTTCTTCGTGAAGTAATGGAAATTCCGGATGATTACAAGGTGCTTTTTGTTCAGGGCGGCGCGTCTTCTCAGTTCGCCATGGTTCCAATGAATTTGATGACCGGTTCCGGCAAAGCGGATTTTGTCATTACCGGCCAGTGGGCAAAAAAGGCTCATCAGGAAGCTGCCCGTTACGGCGAGGCGAATATTGTCGCTTCCAGTGCGGACAAAACTTTCTCTTATATTCCAAAGCTTGATCCCGCTTCCTTTACCAAGGACGCTGATTATTTCCACATCTGCTGGAACAACACCATTTACGGAACCCGCTTCAATGAGATTCCGGATACTGGAAATGTGCCGCTTGTTGCAGATATGAGTTCCTGTATTCTCTCTGAGCCGGTTGACGTATCAAAGTTTGGTGTGATCTACGCGGGCGCTCAGAAGAACATGGGCCCGGCCGGCCTGACGGTTGTTATTATTAAAGAGAGCTTGATCGGTAAGGCAATGGATATTACCCCAACCATGTTTAATTATAAGACACATGCGGATGAGGGTTCCCTTTACAACACCCCTCCGACCTATGCAATTTATATTTGTAAACTGGTTCTTGAGTGGATTAAAAATGAAATTGGCGGCCTTCAGAAGATGAAGGAACGGAATGAAAAGAAGGCCGAAATTCTGTATGATTTCCTGGATTCCAGCAAGATGTTCAAGGGCACGGTTGAAAAAGAAGTGCGTTCCATTATGAATATTCCGTTTGTCACCGGAAGTGATGAGCTCGACAAGAAATTTGTCGCAGAAGCTGCGGCCCGTGGGTTGATTAACCTGAAGGGCCACCGCACGGTCGGCGGGATGCGCGCGTCTATTTATAATGCAATGCCGGTTGAAGGCGTTGAAGCGTTGGTCGATTTCATGAAAGAGTTCGAAGCCAATAACTGAATTGAATGAAACGAGGGAATATTCGTGTATCAAATTCATACTTTGAATAAGATTTCTAAAGCGGGCTTAAAGCATTTCGACGCCGGGAAATACACCGTTGGGGAAGATGTTCAGAATCCTGATGCTGTCCTGGTGCGTTCCGCTGCCATGCACGACATGGAGTTCGGCAAAGAATTGCTCGCCATTGCACGCGCCGGTGCCGGTGTTAACAATATCCCGGTTGACCGCTGTGCAAAAGAAGGGATTGTTGTCTTCAACACTCCCGGTGCAAACGCGAACGCGGTAAAAGAGCTTGTGATCCTCGGGCTGCTCCTTTCTTCCCGTAATGTTCCGGATGCATTGACATTTGCCCAGTCTCTGAACGGGGAGGGCGAAGCGATTCCGAAGCTGGTTGAAAAGGGAAAAGGACAGTTTGTCGGGCCTGAAATTAAAGGGAAAACCCTTGGTGTTATCGGCCTCGGTGCAATTGGCGTCATGGTCTGCAACGCGGCTAAGAGTATGGGGATGACTGTTCTGGGATACGACCCGTACCTTTCTGTAGATGCAGCCTGGGCGCTTTCCCGCAGCATCATCCACACAAAAAACGTGGAAGATATTTATAAAAACTGCGACTATGTCACCATCCATGTCCCTTATAACCCAGACACCAAGCATATGATCAATGCTGATGTTATTTCTACCATGAAAGACGGCGTACGCATTCTCAATTTCGCCCGCGGCGAATTGGTGGATGACAACGCAATCCTTGCGGCTTTGGAAAGCGGCAAGGTCAGCCGTTATGTCACCGATTTTCCGAATGAAAAAACCGTGGGTGCAAAGGGCGTTATTGCTATTCCGCATCTGGGTGCTTCCACACCGGAGTCGGAGGATAACTGTGCCAGCATGGCCGCTGTTCAGGTCATTGATTACCTGGAGAACGGGAACATTGTCAATTCTGTGAATATGCCTTCCGTCTCAGCCCCCCGCAACGGCGGCGCGCGGATTTGCATCATCCACAAAAATATCCCCAAGATGCTCCAGGGAATTTCCGGTTCGTTTGGCGAAATTGGGATTAATATTGAGAACATGACCAATCGTTCCCGCGGCGATTATGCTTATACCATTATTGACCTTAAGGAAAAAGAAGTGCCGGAAGAGCTGGTTGGCCGCTTGGAGGCGGTTGACGGTATTGTTCGTGCACGTGTGATCCATGCCTGAAATTAATTGCAGTAAAAACAGCCGTATCAATTTTGATACGGCTGCTTTTACTACTTTGCTGCTTCTTTTGGCGGTTTGGAAAAAAACAGGTATTGAAATCCGTTCCGTTTCAATGCTATACTATATATTAAATTAATATTAGGATAGGGTAGTTCTGCCCGTTTTACGGGTTTAGGAGAATGAATTATGGAATTTGGCTATAAATTCAAATCGTCTCTTTTTGGCTTTTCGAAAAAGGATGTCATGAAATGCATCAAGGAATTGAATGAAACCTATCAGGAAGCGCTGTTGGAGCTTGAGGAAGAGGGGCGTGCGGCTGAGGCGGAAAAGCGCGAAGTGGACGCGAAGCTTTCAGAGGCGCACAGCGCTGTCGTTGAACTCAAGCGGCAGCTTGAGGAAGCGGAGAAAAAGAACGCGGCTCTTGAAGCGGTTGTACGTCGGCTTGTAGATAACCGGAGCGAAAATGAAACGGAAATTTCTCAGCTCAAACAGCGGGTAACCGCTCAGAATAACCAAAACGCCGAGCTGCTTTTAAAAAACAATGAGCTTTACCGGAAACTGGGAGAGGCAAACAGCAAGGTGGAAAAATATGACGCTCTTACAAAAGACATCAGCGACATTATGCTGGAAGCGCAGCAGATGTCTCTTCATCTAAAGGAGGAAGCGGGGGAAGAAGCTTCCCGAATTGTAGAAGATGCAAAGCAATCCGCTGTCCGCGTGCGGAGCGATTTGGACCAGTTCCAGCGGCGGGTTGGCCAGATTAGCCGTTCCCTGGAACAACTGACCGGCAGCCTGCATGAGGAAGTTATCAAGATTGAACGTTCGTTTGACGACGTAACCATTACGCTGGATTCTCTTGGGGTTCCTGAAAAGGCGGCTGTCAAAGCGGAAAGGGATTCCAAATTGGAAAGGCCGGTTGCACCTTTGCCGAAAAAAACGGGAGATATCGGTCAAGCGGCACATCGGAACAGTTCGGCGGACTTTTTTGGGAAATTCAGGGAGTGGTTAAAATAGCAACGTATCATATAGAAGTAAAAGATCTCAGACAGTATACGGAGAAATTACGGGTGAATGATAAGGTTTATCTCAGTGGTACCGTTTATACTGCACGTGACGCGGCACACAAGCGTTTTTTTGAACTGTTGGACGCGGGGAAGCCCCTGCCGTTTGAACTTAAAGGCTCAGTTATTTATTATGCCGGGCCAACCCCCACGCCGGAGGGGCTTGCAATTGGTTCCTGCGGACCGACAACTTCCGGTAGGATGGATGTCTTTGCCCCGCGTCTGCTTGACCTTGGCCTGACCGCAATGTTGGGAAAAGGGGAAAGAAGGAAGCCGGTAAGGGATGCCGTTTGCCGGAATAAAGCGGTATATTTCTGCGCAATTGGTGGTGCGGGGGCGCTTGCTTGTCAGTGTATCACCTCCTGTGAAGTAATTGCATTTGAGGATTTGGGCTGTGAATCAGTCAAACGGCTTATATTCAAGGATTTTCCTCTCATTGTCGCGAACGATTGTGCCGGCGGCGATATTTTTGAACGGGCCAGATGAACAGCCCAACTATTATAAAACGTGTTGCTCTGGCAAAGAGTGCACGTTTTTTGTTTTACCAGGCCGCCAAAGTTCTTGACAAAATATTATGGGGTGCTAAAATAAAATTAAATTTGTAATAAACAAATATGTAAATCGATTAATAAAAGGGGAATTATTATGTTTACATTCAAGGCAACGGAAAAAGGCACGGCGTTTTATCAGGATGGCGCCCTTGTGGGGTACGCCCTTCCTGCTGAAGGCTGTTCCGACCATTTTATTGAGTTGGAAGACGGCGTTTATCGCTGGGAACGTAAGTCAGCGGAACCAACTGCCGAAATGAAAATGTCGTTCGTGGCAGAATATCCAATGGGGTACCAGATGATGCCGGGGCTGATGTACAACCAGAACAGTAATAAAGATATTGTAGCCCACGGCCAGTTTGAAAAGATGGAGCGGCACGAGAAGGTAGACGAACCCCATTATCCGGTAGGATGCGTTGACCCGGCAACCGGAGAGGTCCGTAAGATTGCCTGGTGGCGGACGGCGGCGCCGGGGGCGGTTTATACCGAAGGAAACGGTATGTCGGTAGGGATGTTCCTTCCGTCCGACCAGAAGGACGCTTCTGTTTCCATCCTGCCCGAAGAAAATCGTACGGTACATACCTATTATTGGCCGCTCGCCGAGGGGCCGCGTGTCCGTGAAAAACGGCGGGGCCGACCGGATGTCCGTGTCCCGGCATTTAAGGATGAAAATGTTAGCGAGCTGTTCGCAAGACCGCCGATGGGCGATCCCTACAGTGAAACAATTGCCCCGCGGGATATTTTTGCCGCGATTCTGGTTCTGGCGCCGGCGGAAAAACCGCGTCTGGCTTGGCATAAGCTTATGTCGGTATCCTGGAAGATGAATTATAAATACCTCGCTCCACGGTATTCCAATCAGGAGCTTTGGGATCTCGGCGTTGATTATGTTAAAACGATGTTCCGTGACGGTGAGGATGGCTTCAAAGGTTTCTCAATGGGAAAGATATTCCTTGACGGCGAATGGGTAAACCGTCCCTACTATGCCTTTGAAATGGGCTGGACCGGCCAGGGGATCGGCCAGGGGACGGATATGCTGGCACATGCGATCCTGACCGGGGATAAGGAAGCGGAAGAAATGGGATTTGCAGCGCTTGATTCTTGGCTGAAGTGCAGGCTGCCGAACGGAATGCTTCCAACCCATATCATGGGGCAGCAGTTCCCGCATAACGGCCGTCGTGTAGTTGACGCCTGCAACCTTTCCTTTGGGGCAATCAATTATTTTCGTGCTTGGGAGTATGCTCAAACTCTAGGCAAAGCTCGTCCGGAATATTTTGAAGCGGCCTGCTGGCTCTGCGATTTTACCCTGGAGAAAATGGAGGAAAGCGGAAAGCTCGCCAAGAGCTGGTATGAGGATGATCTTACCCCTGCGGTTGACAACGGGCTGCCTGGTGCGTTCCTGGTGCTGGCCCTGTGCGAAGGTGCTAAACGTATGCACAGAGCGGATTATCTGGAAGGCGCAATTCGCGGATACCATTACTTCTATAGCCAGTTTGTCCGCGACGGTTATGCAATGGGCGGCGCTCAGGATCATTTTTCTGTTGATAAGGAATCTGGAATTCCAATGCTTCAGGGCGCGATGCGTCTTTATGAACTGACAGGGGACGAGGGATACATTGAGTGCGCTAAAAATGCGGCTTATTACCTCTCTACCTGGCAGTGGCAGCACACCCATCCGCTTGAGAAGGACAGCCTGCTGGGTGAATTCGGTTATGATACCTTCGGCGGTACGCTGGTGTCGATTGGAAGCGGAATGGATCCTTATATCTTGCCGTATATTCATGAGCTCTACGACCTTGCCGAGCTGACCGGTGAAACGGAGTGGGCCGAACGGGCACAGGCAGGTTGGGCGCAGGCTACCATTGGTATTTCAGACGGAACTCTTCACACTGGGCGGTCTATCCTGCCGCGCGGCGCTCAGAATGAAGCGTTCAACTTTGGCCGTCCTTATGAGGATCAGCCGTTTGAATGGATGCCGACCTGGATGCCGATTTACCGGATGGATAACCTTTGCCGAACGATGATGCCGGGCGGAGACCGGCCCGGAAGAGTTCTTTAAGGCTATATTTTACTGCGTGAAACGATTTGGAAACTGAATTGATAAAAGGAATGGGCTGCCCTGAGCGGAAAAGTTCATTCCTTTTATATTTTATAGAAAGCTTTTGCAGGAACGCTTGATTAAAATTGCAAAACAGGTTACAATTAAAACTAGAATTAAAGTGCGCCGTTATAGACGCAATAGACTATGGTGAATTTTTTGTTGTTCGGCCGGAAAAGTTTTGTTTTTCTTTTGAGCAACAAAGAACATAGCCTGTAATATGTTTTAGGGGCTGAATGATTTGCATACCGATATTTTAAAATTGATTGCCCAGAAGCATTCAGAGTTTTCCAAAGGGCAGAAGCTGATTGGAAAATATATTACTGAGCATTACGAAAAAGCCGCCTTTATGACGGCCTCAAAGCTCGGTTCTACGGTTGGGGTCAGCGAGTCCACCGTTGTTCGTTTCGCAACTGAAATTGGATTTGACGGCTACCCGGCGCTTCAAAGGGAACTCAAGGAGATGATCCGCAACCGGCTCACCTCCATCCAGCGCATCGAGGTGACGAACGAGCAGATTGGCAACGAAGATGTGCTGGATAAGGTTCTCAATATGGACATTGATAAAATCCGCCGTACCCTGGAAGAAACCTCCAGGGAGGATTTCAACCGCGCGGTCGACTCGATTGTAGCGGCCGAAAACATTTACGTTATCGGTGCAAAAAGTGCTGCTACGCTGGCGCGTTTTATCACTTACTATTTCAATCTCATGTTCGTCAACGTCAAATTGGTCCATACCACCAGTTCAAGCGAAATGTTCGAGCAGATTATGCGTATCGGTGAAAAGGATATCCTCATTGGCATTAGTTTTCCGCGTTATTTGACCCAGACGGTTAAGGCGTTTCAGTTTGCCAAGGGGAATGGTGCAACAGTTATTGCAATTACCGACAGCCCAGCATCGCCCTTGGCTCAAGACGCCGACCATCTCCTGCTTGCAAGGAGCGATATGGCATCTTTTGTAGACAGCTTGGTGGCGCCTCTCAGCTTAATCAATGCCTTGATTGTGGCGGTTGGGCTGAAAAAACAGGAGGATATCTGCAATACCTTTGCACGGTTAGAGGCTATCTGGGACGAGTATGAGGTTTATGAAAAAAGCGACCGGGAGCAGGAAGCTGATGAAGGTTGACGTATTGGTAATCGGCGGCGGGCCTGCCGGAATGTTTGCCGCAGGGACGGCGGCTGAAAACGGGGCGCGGGTCTTGCTGCTTGAAAAGAATGGGCGGATTGGCCGGAAGCTGATGATTACCGGTAAAGGGCGCTGCAACGTGACCAATGAGTGTAGTTTGGATGAATTTTTAGCCAACATTCCCCGCAACCCGCGTTTCCTGCAAAGCGCGCTCCACCGCTTTACGCCGCAGGACGCTATGATGTTTTTTGAAGGGCTTGGCCTTGCTCTTAAAACGGAGCGTGGAAACCGTGTCTTTCCACAGAGCGATAAGGCGGTGGATGTGGTAGACGCATTTGCGGCTTATGTGAAACGCTCCGGCGTTCAGCTGCGAACCGGGGCCGCAGTGTCGGAGCTTTTGCTGGAGGATGGAGTTTTGTCCGGTATCCGGCTGGTGTCCGGAGAAGAATTATACGCAAAGCAGGTAATTGTCGCCACGGGTGGAAAGTCTTACCCGCTGACCGGCTCTACGGGGGACGGTTACCGTTTTGCACGACAGGCCGGCCATACCATAATTCCGCCGCGGGCGTCGCTTGTCCCGATTGAGACGATAGAGGACTGGTGCGCAAAGGCACAGGGCCTTTCCCTTAAAAATATAACGCTGTCTGCCATTGATCTCGAAACCAACAAAACCGTATTTTCTGAACAGGGTGAACTGCTTTTTACCCATTATGGCATATCCGGCCCGTTGGTGCTGAGTTTAAGTGCTCATTTGAACGAACCTTTGGACCGTCGTTATCGGCTGCGGATTGATCTAAAACCCGCGCTGGACGAACAGGCGCTGGACGCCAGAATTTTACGCGACTTTTCTGAGAATGCTAATAAGGATTTCGGCAATTCGCTTGACCGGTTGCTGCCGAGAAAGCTGATCCCAGTTATCATCCGCCTGTCCGGAATTAAGCCGGATACGAAGGTGAACCAGGTTACAAAGGAACAGCGCCGCCGCCTTTGCGGGCTTTTAAAAGCGCTGCCGCTGACGCCCTGGCGGTTCCGCCCGGTCGAAGAGGCGGTTGTCACTTCGGGCGGGGTATCGGTTTCTGAGCTAAACCCAAAGACAATGGAGTCAAAGCTGGTGCCCGGCCTTTATTTTGCCGGAGAAGTCATTGACGTGGACGGTTACACTGGCGGGTTCAACCTTCAAATTGCCTATTCAACCGGCTATGCGGCCGGATGCAGCTGTCAAGGAGGACAAATATGATATCAATTGCCATAGACGGCCCGGCCGGGGCCGGAAAAAGCAGCATTGCAAAGCTTGCTGCAAAGGAGTTATCTTTTATCTATGTGGATACGGGGGCGCTCTACCGCGCCATCGGCTGGTATGCGCTTTCTTGTGGGAAAGACCCGGCCGACGCGGGGCAGGTCGTACCGCTGTTAAAGGAAATTTCAGTTGAGCTGAGGTTCGTGGAAGGGGAACAGCACGTCTTCCTGAACGGAAGAGACGTCTCCACTGAAATCCGCCTGCCGGAGGTTTCCATGGCAGCTTCCCGTGTCTCCGCCATTCCGGAAGTGCGTGATTTTCTTTTTTCCCTGCAGAGGGAGCTTGCTGAGAAGAACAACGTGCTGATGGACGGCCGTGATATTGGGACGGTGGTTCTGCCAAACGCGCAGATCAAGATTTTTTTAACGGCTTCGGCTGAAAACCGAGCGGACCGCCGGATGAAACAGCTGGCTGAAGCGGGAAACCACGTGGATTATAATACCCTTTTAGCTGAAATTAAAGAGCGGGATTATAACGACTCTCACCGTGCAATTGCACCGCTGAAGCAGGCGGAGGACGCCAAGCTGATTGATACCACGGGGCTTACCCTGGAAGAATCTGTAAAGTTGGTGCTTGATTATATTGCGGACCGTATGAAAGAGCTGAAGGAGAGCCGTTGAAATGACCTTTTATAATTTTGCTTTTATAGTATGCAACGCTTTTGTCAAGGTCGTCTTCAAATTTCGGGCTGAGGGAGTTGAAAACCTGCCTCAGACAGGGGGATATATCCTCTGCTCCAACCATCGCAGCTACTTGGATCCAATCTTTCTTGGGGTAAAGGTAAAGCGGCAGCTTGCTTTCATGGCAAAAGAGGAGCTGTTTCGTGTAAAGGTACTGGGGCCAATCATTAAAAAGCTCGGTGCGTTCCCAATCGCCCGCGGAAAAGGGGATACCCGGGCGGTGGAATTTGCAATAGATACTGTTAAATCCGGCAAGGCGTTGATGCTTTTTCCAGAAGGGACCCGTTCAAAAGACGGGAAGCTGTTGAAGCTGAAGTCGGGCGTTATTGTTATTGCGTCACGGTCACAGGGGTTCATTGTGCCTTCCGCCATCGTTTTTGAGGGCAAACTGCGGTTCCGCCGGAAAGTCACCGTGCGGTATGGAAAACCGATTTCCTGCGACGAGCTGGAATTAAACGGCGTTGACCGGCAAAGCCTGAAAGCGGCAAGAGAAAAGCTGACGGCCAGAATATCCGAGCTTCTGGAGGTTGAGAATTGAAAATAACAGTCGCAAAAACAGCCGGTTTTTGTTTTGGGGTTGACCGTGCCATTCAGCTCGTTTACCGACTTGCCGGTGAAGGGGAAAAAGTCTGCACGCTCGGACCGATTATTCACAACCCCCAGGTGGTTGAGGATTTGTCAAAAAAAGGGGTGCGGATTGTGTCGGCCCCTGAAGAAGTAAAACCGGGGGAGACTCTTGTCATCCGCTCGCATGGCGTATCGCGGGATGTATATAGGCGCCTTGAACAGGAAGAAATCCCTTATGAAGACGCTACCTGCCCGTTCGTATCAAAGATTCACAAAATTGTTTCTGATTATTCTGAAAAAGGGCGTATCGTTTTAATTGCAGGGAATCCTTCTCATCCTGAGGTAGAGGGAATTGCAGGGCACTGTAAAGGCCCGGTCTATGTTTTTCAGGATGAAAATGCTTTAATAAAACTGATAGAAGAACATCCGGAATTTACAAAAATGCCTGCAATTATGGTTTCTCAGACTACATTTCAGCAAAATTTATGGGAAACTTGCAGGAAAACTGCAAAAAAACACTATACAAACCTTTCAATTTTTGATACAATATGTAATGCGACTAGTATGCGCCAGCGTGAGGCTGTGGATTTGGCGGCACAGTCGGACTATATGGTTGTGATTGGCGGGAGAAACAGCTCCAACACGTTGAAGCTGAAAGAAATCTGCAGCCAATACTGCAATACTGTTTTGATAGAAACCGATGTGGAGTTAGACCGGGACGCCATTCGGCGTGCTGGTTCGGTCGGCGTGACGGCCGGCGCCTCTACACCGGCTTATATAATTAAGGAGGTACGAAACACAATGAGTGAGATTTTAAAATCACAGGACGAAGAAGTTAGCTTTGAGGAGCTTTTGGAGCAGTCTCTTGGCGAAAAATTATATGCGGGGAAAAGAGTTAAAGGGATTGTCACTGCAATTTCACCAAATGAAATTCAGATAGATGTTGGCGCCAAACAATCCGGTTACATACCGATTGACGAATTGACCGATGACCCGACTGCTAAAGTGGAAGACCTTGTGAAAAAGGGTGATGAGCTTGAGCTGATCGTCATGAAGGTCAACGACCAGGAAGGCACAGCAATGCTTTCCAAACGCCGCTGCGATTCTGAAGCAGGCTTTGAGGAAATCCTCAAGGCTTATGAAGAGGGTTCTGTTCTGGAAGGCGTAATTGTCGATGTTGTCCGCGGCGGTGTTCTGGTTCTTGCCAACAACGTCAAGCTGTTTGTCCCTGCTTCCCAGGTGAGCGACAGCCGTGTGGAAGACCTTCATACCCTTCTTAAAAACAAAGTCCGCTTTAAAATTCTTGAAGTCAACGAGGGCCGCCGCCGTGCAATCGGTTCCGTCAGAGCGGTTCTCCGTGCTGAAAAAGAAGCTGCCCGTGAAGAGTTCTGGAAAAATATTGAGATTGGCCAGCATTATACCGGGACGGTCAAGTCTCTTACCAGCTACGGCGCGTTTGTTGATCTGGGCGGCGTAGACGGCATGATCCATATCACTGAACTCTCCTGGGGCCGGATTAAACATCCGTCCGAGGTTGTAAACGTTGGCGATACTGTTGAAGTTTATGTAAAAGACCTTGACCCGGAGAATAAGAAGATTTCCCTGGGCTACAAGAAGAGTGAGGACAACCCCTGGGAAATCCTGAAACGGGATTACAGTATCGGTATGGTTGTACCGGTTAAGGTGGTCTCCCTGACCCAGTACGGCGCGTTTGCACAGGTGATGCCGGGAATCGACGGTTTGATCCACATTTCCCAGATTTCTACCGAGCGTGTGAACAAGGTTTCGGATGTTCTTGCAGTTGGTCAGGAAGTTGAAGTGAAAATCACGGATATTGATTTTGACGCAAAACGTGTCAGCCTTTCCATGCGTGCCCTTGAGGAAGAGAAACAGGCCGCTGCCCAGGCGGAGGATACCAGCGTTGCTGATATTGAAGGCGTTGAAATTACGTCTGACGAAGAGTAATTTATTGGAGAATTTAAAAAACGCCGGTGTGATTTCACGCCGGCGTTTTTTTAAAAGGGAGGGTGTCGAATTATGACTAAAAAAGAACGGGCCGCGTTGGCTGTTGAGACTTTAAAAAAGCGCTACCCACAGGCGCAGTGTTCTTTGACTTACAGAAAGCCGCATGAGCTTTTGATTGCGACCCGGCTCTCCGCCCAGTGTACCGACGCGCGGGTCAACATCGTTACAAAGGATCTGTTTGCGGCCTATCCGACAATTGATTCCTTTGCTGAAGCTGATGTCGCCGATATTGAAACGTATATCCGCCCTTGCGGGTTATATAAAACCAAAGCAAAGGATATTGTAAAAATGTGCCGGCAGCTGCGGGATGAATTTCACTATGAAATGCCGCAGACCATTGAAGAGCTGACCAGCCTTTCCGGAATTGGGAGAAAGACCGCAAACCTGATGCTGGGTGATATCTTCGGAAAGCCCGCGGTTGTCACAGATACCCATTGTATCCGCATCTGCGGCAGACTGGGGCTGACGAATGAAACCGACCCGTATAAGGTTGAAATGAATTTGCGGAAAATTTTGGACCCTAAAGAGTCCAATGATTTCTGCCACCGGCTTGTCCATTTTGGCCGGGAGGTCTGCAAAGCCCGTTCTCCCCAGTGTGAAAGCTGCGAATGTGCGGCATTCTGTAAAAACCGGGATAAGGTAAAAAAATAGGGGAAGCTCTGTTTTTATGACGGAGAAAAATTGCTTATGAAAAAACGAATTCACCTTTTTGGCGCTGCCGGTTCCAGGGACTACAAGCATTGCGGCTAGGGCGGCTGAAGTACTTGGCTATAACCATTTTGATTCGGACAACTATTTCTGGATGCCTACCGAAGTGCCGTTTACGGAAGAACGTCCAAACGATGAATGTATTGCAATGATGAAACAGGATCTGGAGCAGAGCCCCCACGGTGGTTTTTGAGCGGTTCCCTGTCGGGCTGGGGTGAGGCCTTGCTCCCATATTTTGATCTGGCGGTTTTTGTTTACGTTCCGCTGAAAATCCGGCTGGAACGCCTCAGGAAACGAGAGTTTAAACGGTATGGGGAGGCGGTGCTGCCCGGCGGAGAAAGATATAAGGCAACTGAAGACTTTTTAGGCTGGTGCGCTTCCTATGAAGACGGAACCAGAAACGGCAGGTCCCTGGCAAAACATGAAGCTCTGTTAAAACAGTTTGAGTGCCCCGTTCTTAGGATAGTCAATCTTAATTTTGAAGAAAGCTTGGATGCGGTGGTACAGGCCGTGCAGAAGAGGTAGGAAAAGCTTTTTTCTTTTGGCTCAGAGCAGGAGAACTTTAACTACGGGTAAAAAACGTCCGGCCTTTGGCCGGATGCTTTTTGCTTGGAAGTTAGAATAGTATCTCGAACGGCAGGTACCGGTCCACTGAAGGCTTTCCGCCAAGTTCATCCGCCATGTTGAGTGCAAGGATATTCCAGTTGATGAAATCACCGTTGACAACCGGCTCGCCGGTTTCGGGGTTGTAGTATTCGTGCAGGGTGCCGGTTTTCCGCAGATCATTCCCTAAAAGATTCATGACGTTGCCGCAGAGTTCTGCGGCCTCTTTTTGGTACCCGTAGTTCATCAATCCACGGAATACCGCGTACTGCACGATAATCCAGATGCCTCCCAGCCAGTTTGAGGGGTTGTTGGTCGGGGTGAGGTTATACATTTTTTCATCGTAAGAAAGGGAACGGATGCCGGAAGGACTCCAGAAGGTTTCCGGATCAGTGATGTGTTTAACGAGGGATTCCGCCTGTTCGCGGGTTGCAATTCCGGCAAGCATTGGCAGAAAGCTTGACCAGGCGCGTGTTTTGATAAAGAGGGTATTCCAGAAAACACCCAGCCCTTTGTGGAACCAGTCGTAGGCACGGGTTTTGATGTCTACATCGACCGAATAGAAAAATTTGTCCCGTTTATCCCAGCATTCGGCCTGAATTGCTTCGGCAAGCCTGCGCGCCTTTTCTTCATAGTGTTCGCTACGCTCGGAATTTCCGCAGGCAGTCAAAATTTTTGCCATTGAACGAAGCTCCCGCACCATAAAACTGTTAAGGAAAATATTCGCGGTGGAAAAACGCGGCCACCCGAAAGAGGCCGGGTCGTTATCCATTCCAATCATCACGTCGTCCGCCCAGACGTAGAGGCCGCAATGCTCAAAATAGTAGAAACGGTCGTAGCATTCAAAGTATTTTTCAAGCTGAGGAATTTTATCCTTGACCCAGTCAAAAGAGCCTTTCAGCCCGCTTACAAGACAGCTTTGCTGGCAGAGAAAGGGCTTATGCATGTTGAGGATTTCCCCTTCCTGATGTTTGGCGATTAAGTAAGGCACTTCATCCGCTTTGGTATCTACCATCATGGGGATGTAACCGTCCTCCAGCTGGAAGTTGAGAAAGTTTAGGACGTTCCCCTCAGCGTGAGCTTCCAGCGTTTTTTTAAACGCGGCATCCTCACCCCCGTTTTCCGCAAGGTTAATCATTGCAAAAACCGCCCAGAAAGTGTCCCAGTCCCACAGATTGCCGTCGTAGACGGAGCCGGGGTCGACAAAGGGATGTTTAAAGTTTCCGTATGGCTGTTTCAGCACCTGGTGCAAATGCTTTTTGAGGTATTCCTGAATCAGTTCGTAATCTATCTTCATATGTGTTCCTTTCTCATGGGCTGCCTCTTTAAGAAGCGGTGAATGATCCGATCTTTGTTTTTGCCGCCAAAATGTTTGGAAGGCATCTCCCTGTTGTCCTTTTAATCAAAAATTTCTGTACCTTTGCGACGAGCAGCGGAAAACAAAAGGGAATGAACCGGCATTCACCGCCGGGATTATAGTTTGAATTGTACCGGACAGTATCTCGTCATCCTGTCAAAGTGATTCGAGATTTATCCGAAACTTATTATACGGGGCTGAAATGGAACCCGTCAAGAAGCAGGAAAGAAAAAAGGAACCCCCACAATCCGGCGGAAGATTCCTTGTGCAAATCATTAAAGTTTTTAAAGTCCTTTAAACGTTTTCTTTTTGGATACCGTCCGGGAGGTAAATCCGGTAGTTGCCGCTGAGGGCGAGCATGGCGAAAAAGTAGAGGCAGTTGTCGTAATAACGGCGCTTATCCTTCCTAAGCGGGGTGTTCCAGAACAGGTCGACGCATTCCTTTACATATTTGCCGCCGCTGGCAAGGGACGCCATGGCGTTCGTGGCGGTAATGGCGACCGGGTGCATTGCCGGCTGTTCAATTACGCTGCCGTCAATGGCGTAGGTTTTATAATTCCGGTCAGGAACGTTTTCACAGAAGAAGGCCTGCACCTTTTTTGCGTTTTCTTTTTGCCAGTCGTCCGCGTCAAACCAGGAATGATCAAGGCTCATGTTTGCAACGGTGCGGTAAGCGTCGCTGAAATAATAATCTTTTCCAAACATTAGGCGGGGAGAGCCGTCATATTCGGTATATTCAGCGCAGAGACCTGTTTTTTCATGGCAGGCGAGGTGGAGAAACTCACGGCTTGCCCGCGCCGCCTCTTTCCAGAAAACACTGTCCTCCGGGTTACACATCAGGGCAAACAGATCGTAAAAATGGGGGAGATGGTAAGACGGATCGGTATAATCGGCCTCCGGAATGAATTTAATCTGCTTGTTGCGCGGATCCCACATCGGGCAGCCGAGTTCATTTTCGCCTTTGTGAACACAGGTGTGCAAAATCTCCCTGGCCTGTTCGCTGTAATTGTAAGGGGCCTCACCGTCGCCCCAGCGGGCGGATGCGAACAGCAGCGCCATAGCAAAATATTCCTCGCCGTCCGGCGCGGGGCCCTCCGCTCTGCGGCTGCCGTCTAAATTGTGTGACCAGGAAAAATAACCCTTGTATGGTCCGTCGGTCTGGTACATATAGGTCTTTGCCCAGTTCCAAATCTGGTCAAATTCCTTTTTCTTATCCATCTGTACACAGAACATCATCCCGTAAGACATACCCTCGCTTCGGGCATCGTCGTTTCCGGTATCGGTAATATAGCCCTTGTCGCTTGAGACGGCCTCAAAAATACGGGTGTCTGAGTAGAACATTTCGTTGAACGTATCTTCCAGGCGTTTCTGGACGGCGGTTTTGTCATACCCCAATTCTTCAAAAATACTTCGGTAATTTCCTGTGTAGAAGGCGCCCTGTTTCATTTTTATTCTCCTTTGTCAATAATTGATATGGTGCCGCGGATTTAAAATTGCAGTCCCAGAGCCGCCGCGCCGATGATACCCGCGTCGTTTCCTAGCTTCGCAGTGACAATTTTTGTCTGCTTTTTGGAAAAGCGGGAGTAGACCTCGCGGCTTACCAGTTCCTCAAGCGGCTTGATCAGTGTATCTCCCTCTTTGCTGATCCCCCCGCCGATACAGAGTATTTCCGGGGCAAAGGTGTTGATCAGGTTGGTGACGCCGCAGGCGAGATCCTTAATGAAAGAGTCGACCACTTCTTTAGCGGCCTTGTCGCCTTTGTACATCCCCTGAAAAGCCGTCCGCCCGTTTACCTTGGCGGGGTCGTTTTCACACAGCTCCCACATCAGGCTGCCAGGGGTGCGCTCCATTGCTTCCAAGGTGGTTTTAATCAGCCCCGTTGCGGAACAGTAGGCCTCAAAGCACCCGCGCCGCCCGCAGTTACAGGGACGCCCGTCCCGTTCTATGACGGTGTGGCCAATTTCCGCACCAGCAAAATTGAAGCCTGCGTAAATTTTTTTGTCAATAATGATTCCGCCGCCAATACCGGTGCCGAGTGTAATGACGACCGCATTGTTTGCTCCTTTTGCGCCGCCCGCAACGAATTCTCCGTAAGCGGCGGCGTTTGCATCGTTATCCATATAGATCGGCTTTTTCAAAATACCGCCCAGCGTATTGCGCAGGTCCTGGTCATAAAAATCGAGGTTACAGGAGTAATCGACCGCGCCGGCCTCCCGGTTGACAATTCCCGGGGAGCCGATTCCGACCCAGCGCAGGTCTTCTGCCCGGATACCTGCGCTTTCAGCGGCTTCCAAAACGGATTCGGCCGCATCCTTTAAAATGAGTTCCGCCGGCCGGGGCAGGGCTGTTTTTCTGACCGCCCGTGAAAGAATTTCAAATTGTTCATTTACAATCCCTGAGGCAATGTTGGTGCCGCCCAGGTCAATTCCCGCCATGTAGGCCATGAAACATCCATCCTCATATAATAGATTGGTTTCATTGTATCATTGTAAAAATGGACTGTCAATTTGAAAAGAGGAAAACGCCCATGTAAAAACTATATGGATTAACTAGCCTAAACTTTTTATATGGCTTGCTGCGACCGCTGTTTTCTTTTTTAAAAGGGGTGGTGAAAAAAGCAGAACCTTGTTATTTGCCGGCGGATTAGAATAAAAAACACGGAAAATCACAAACTGAAACTGTCTATTTGCTTGACACAATAGGCGCGGGGAACATATAATAATATGGTGTGATTAGGCATAAAATTCGGGTTCGTTTTCGTACAGGAACGACGAAACCGGCGTGGAGGTTTTGCGATATATGTGTGGTTATGTGGGGTTTACCAACCAAATAGAAAACGCGGATACTGTTTTAGGCGAAATGATGGATACAATCCGCCACCGCGGGCCTGACTCCGAGGGGAAATACGTAGATGAAGACATTGCGCTCGGTTTCCGCCGCCTGAGCATTATTGACCTTGCCCAGGGCGACCAGCCTATTTTCAACGAAGACCGCAGTAAGGTTCTTGTCTTCAACGGTGAAATCTATAACTATCCCAAGCTTCGTGAAGAGCTTTTGCAGGCGGGCCATACCTTTACCACCCACACCGATTCAGAAGTTCTCCTCCACGGCTACGAGGAATACGGTGTGAAGCTTGTCAACAAGCTGCGCGGTATGTTTTCCTTTGTCATTTGGGATAAGGAAAAGAAAGAACTGTTCGGCGCGCGGGACTACTTTGGCATCAAGCCGCTTTATTACGCCGAAATGGATGGGACGCTGATGTTTGGTTCCGAAATTAAGGCATTTTTGCCCCATCCGGAGTTTCACAAGGAACTCAACCTCAGCACTTTGGAAAATTATTTGACTTTCCAGTATTCTCCGCTGACCGATACATTTTTTAAAAACGTATATAAATTAATGCCGGCGCACTATTTCCTTTATAAAAATGGGGAAATGGAAATCACCCGCTATTGGGAGCCGGATTTTGAAAATGATGAAAACAAAACCCTCGACGACTGGGTAAATGAAATCAAAAAGGCTTTTGAAGCTTCGGTTGAAGCACACAAGATCAGCGACGTCGAGGTCGGTTCTTTCCTCTCAAGCGGAATTGATTCCAGTTATGTCACCGCCTGCGCCAAGGTCGATAAATCCTTCACCGTGGGCTTCGCAGGCGATAAGTACGATGAAATTGGCTATGCAAAGAAATGCTCTGAGTTTATTAAGATCAAGAACCGCAGCAAGGCGATTACTGAACAGGAATATTGGGATATTATCCCGACAGTCCTTTACCATTTGGATGAACCTCTTGGGGACCCGGCGTCCATCGCCCTCTATTTCGTTTCCAGGGAAGCGTCCAAAGATGTCAAGGTTGTCCTCTCCGGCGAGGGAGCGGATGAGGTTTTCGGCGGTTACAATGTGTACAGCGAAACCCTCCGCAGCGCGAAATACCGCAGGCTGCCCAAAGGGGTTCGTGGCCTGATTGGTAAAACGGTCGACCACCTGCCGCCTTTTAAAGCGAAGAATTTCCTCTACCGCCACCGCGGTGATTTGCAGGACTGGTTCAACGGAAACCCGAATGCCGGATTCAGCGAGCGGGAACGCAAAGCGATTTTAAAGGTAGAAACAGATGCACCGTCCCCGAAAGAGCTTGTCGCCCCATTTTATGAAAAGGTAAAGGATAAGGATCCGGTCACCCAGATGCAGTATGTAGACCTGCATATGTGGCTTGCGGGTGATATCCTTTTAAAAGGCGATAAAATGAGTATGGCGAATTCCCTTGAAGTCCGCGTTCCGTTCCTTGACATTGAGCTGATGAAACTCGCTGAACAGATTCCGAGCCGTTACCGTGTCACCGGGGAAAACACCAAGGTTGCGCTCCGGAAAGCTTCTGCCAGTAAGCTTCCCAAAGAGACAGCCGATAAGCGGAAGCTCGGCTTCCCAGTGCCGGTCCGGCAGTGGCTCAAAGAAGATAAATACTATAACATCCTTAAAGATGCGTTTCACAGCGAAATTGCAACCGAGCTTTTTAACACTGACGAGCTGATGAAGCTGCTTGACGATTACCGCGAGGGAAAACACCAGAATTACCTCAAAATCTGGTCGGTCTTTACCTTTGTCCTCTGGTACCAGGAATTTTTTGTGAAACGATAAAAACTATGAGATAGATGAAAGGGCGGGCGCCTAAAAGGCGCCCGCCCTTTTTACCTGTAAATCAGGAATTTTTGGGGAGAATCCTGTACCAAGCTTCTTCGTAATACCTGCCCTGAAAGTCGGAATAGTACATTTCAAACTCGTAGCCTTCGTCAATTACATAATCCGCAGTGGGCAGCCAATCGGTGTAAACACGGGATGTGAGCTGCTGAACCGCATTTGAAGTCTCTTCGATTAAATGCGGCTCGTTTGTAAAGACCGCCCAGGTCGCCTTTGGAATATCGACTACGGTATAGCCTGCAGTGTCGCTCAGAGGAGTTTTGATGATACAGAGCATGTATGGGAATTGGGTCCCCTCCATTTTGCGGTAACCGCAGACGGCGTTGACAGAACTGGGACAGCCTGCGGATTTGACCAGAGCAGCGTATTCGCCGTTTTGCAAGCTGTCGGTCCAAAATTGTGGAATTGTTTTCAGGTTTTCACCGTTTTGGATGTCAAATATCCCCTCAATCCCATAAACTTGAAATGCCGGCTTTTCAATAATCCTGTAATTCATTTCATCTACTCCTTTTACGGTAATTTGAAACGAGATGCGAGGAAAGGCCTTGACGTTTGCGCCGGGACTGCGTGCCGCCGTGGGGGTGATGCCGTGTAAGCTTTGAAAAGCTCTTGAAAATGCTTCCGGCGAGTCGTAACCGTAATCCATTGCAAGGTCAATAACTTTGACGGCGCTGTTCTGGAGTTCAAAGGCCGCCAGGGTCATCCTTCTGCGGCGGATGTACTCTGACAGTGTCAGCCCTGTGATAAAGGTAAAAACCCTTTGAAAGTGATAAACGGAACAGCATGCTGACTGCGCAATTTTTGCGTAGTCTGTTTTTTGCTTGAGAGTGTCTTCGATATAATCGACTGCACGGTTCATGTTGTCAAGCCAGTTCATTCGCAACGCTCCTTTCTGTTAAAATAATAGCACAGTTGTCTGTTAAATTCCTTGCAGCTGATGCAAAGTAAAGTCAGATTATATTCGGCTTTGGTTTTACCCGAAGCGGAGAGGATATCGGTTTCAAACATACTTTATTCTGCCTTTTGAATTGTACACTGTTTTAGCTTTGTGGTCAAACCGTGTAAAACTTGTCAAACTGTTCAAAAAAATGATGCTATTTTAGTCACTATCTCATCTGCCGGGTATGCTATAATAACATCAAGGACATAGAACACCGGAACTACAATAACTGAAGGAGCGATGAAAATGTTACAGAAATTATCGGACTGCTATACCCTGAATAATGGTGTGAAAATTCCCTGTATTGGCTATGGCACCTTTAAAACTCCGAACGGAAGCACCGTAGTAAACTCGGTTATCAATGCCGTTAAAGCGGGTTACCGCCATATTGATACCGCCCACCGTTATGACAACGAGGAAGGCGTGGGTGAGGGAATCCGCAAATGCGGTGTGGCGCGTGAAGAGCTGTTTATCACTTCTAAGCTCGGCAATCATCATCATGGGTATAAAGCCGCCATGGAGGCATTCGACCTGTCGCTTCGGAAATTGGGGCTCGATTACCTGGATTTGTATTTGATCCACTGGCCCGCCCCGCTGGTCTGCCGGGAAAATTACAAGGAAAAAAACGCCGAGACATGGCGTGCCTTTGAGGAGCTTTACCGTGCCGGAAAAGTCCGCGCCATCGGCCTGAGTAATTTTTGGAAACCGCATATCGACGCGCTGCTGGAAACTGCAGAAGTAAAACCGATGGTAAACCAACTTGAAATCCATCCCCAGTTTCCGCACCAGGATCTGCTGGATTACTGCCGGGAATTGGATATTCAGGTAGAATCCTGGGGGCCGCTGATTCAAGGAAAGGCGTTCCAGTACCCCGTGCTCAAAGAAGTTGCGCTAAAGCACGGGAAAACCGTTGCGCAGGTCTGTATACGCTGGGCGCTTGATAAAAACGTCCTGCCGCTTCCCAAGTCGAATCATTTTGAGCGGATGGTAGAAAACGCGGATGTTTTTGACTTTACGCTGGACGCTGAGGATATCAAGAAAATCAGCTCGCTGGAAGTATATGGGCGGATTGGAAAAGAACCGGATACCGCTCCTTTTTAAAAAACAGACGATAGAAAAAATATGGGAGGAAAAACAAATATGATGAAATCGCTGACCGACTGCTATACCCTGAGCAATGGCGTTAAAATCCCCTGTATCGGCTATGGAACCTACCTGATGGAAGGCGATTCTGCCGTCAGCACTGTAAAAGAAGCTGTGGCTGCTGGGTACCGCCACATTGATACAGCCAGTTTCTACGGCAATGAAGAAGGGGTGGGAAAGGGGCTGAAAGAGTGCGGTGTTCCCCGCGAAGAGCTCTTTGTCACCACCAAGCTCTGGAATGACGACCAAGGCTATGAATCAACATTAAAAGCATTTGATCTCTCAATGAAAAAATTGGGGCTCGATTATCTGGATTTATATCTGATCCATTGGCCAGCTCCCGCTAAAATCCGCGACCGGTATGTAGAGTATAACCGCGAGACTTGGCGTGCGTTTGAAAAACTCTACCGGGAAGGGAAAATCCGCGCGATTGGGGTCAGCAATTTTTTGGAGCACCACCTCAAACCGCTGATGGAGACGGCTGAAATTAAGCCGATGGTTAACCAGCTCGAACTTCATCCGGCTTTTCCACAGCGGGAAACTGTGGATTTTTGCCTTGAAAACGGAATGGTGGTAGAGGCGTGGAGCCCGTTGATGCGTGGGCGCTCCTTTGACAATCCGCTTCTTTTGGAACTTGCTGAAAAATACGGAAAGTCGGTGCCGCAGATTCTGGTGCGCTGGTGCGTACAGTACGGCGTCCTTCCGCTTCCCAAAACCCAGAATCCCGGGAGGATGCGGGATAATGCCGCTGTTTTTGATTTTGAGCTTACCGCCGCGGATATGGGAAAAATGCGGGCGCTGGAAGTGCTTGGCCGAACCGGTAAGGACCCGGATACGGCACCCTTCTAACGGAATGTCCGCCTGTGAAAATTAAGCGGCGCCTTGTACAGGTTAAAGGGGGGCGTTTTTGCTTGGCTGTTTTACAGTGCCGGAATGATTTTTTCTTTTGTAAACCCTCTAAAATATTTGTGGTTTTTTTAGTGGTTTTTTTAATTGACAATGAAAATTCTGCCCGTTATACTGTTAAGAAAGGCTTGGATATTTTTAAAAAATTATGGGGCCTAATTTAGGAACAGGAGTGACTGAAATGATAGAGAAAATGCAGAAAGCAAACCCCAATATTAAAATATTGCCGGTGGAGGATGTTTCTTTTAAAAAATACGGCCAGATTATTACCGGGTATGATTTCTCAAGCTATATCGAGTATATGAAGGCGAATACCCCTACCCCGAAAGACGGGAATATTTATATTCCTTCTGATGAAAAATTGGAAGCTTTTTCTGTGACCAAAGAAGTTTCCGTGAACTTTTATGGTGAGATGCCGGTCCAGGTTGGCTACTGCAACGGCAGTACCTCAAGCCTTGATGCGCTTGAGTACCACAAGGGCAGCGAAATTGACATTGCAGTGACCGATCTAGTCGTCCTGCTCGGCTGCCTCAGCGATATTGATGACAACGTCTATCCTTCCTCTAAGGTAGAGGCGTTTTATGTAAAAGCCGGAACTGCTTTTGAGTTCTACGGCCCGACCTTGCATTTTGCACCCTGCATGGTAGATGAAAACGGTTACCAGTGTGTTGTTGTGCTGCCGCGGGATACCAATTTCCCGCTCGATAGCGCTGTTTCCCCGAAAAATAATGAAGATAAGCTCCTGCTTATGAAAAACAAGTGGGTCATTGCCCATCCGGACAGCGGAATGGCAAAGGATGGCGCTTACGCCGGAATCACCGGGGAGAATCTGAAACTCAGCATCGGCTGATTTCCGTTTTCTTTCCGCCCCTTGTTGCGGCTTCATATTTTGCTATGAAAAGCGGCTGCAGGACGCTTTGCGTCTGCGGCCGCTTTTTGCACTCTAACAAGTATTGCAATTGCTTTCATATGCATAAGGAGGTGCTTTTCCAATGTTTCAAATGAAATGGGTCTGGCATAACCTGGCCGGTTATAAACGACGATATATTATGGCGTTGAGTTTTGTCGTCATCAGCTCCGTCCTCGTATTTATCCGGCCCATGCTCACCCAAACGGTTGTAGACCAGGTTCTGGTAGGAATTCCAATGGCGGACGGCACGGTCTTCCGCAACTACGATATTTTAATCCCGCTCCTGCTTGGCATGGTAGGCATTCATCTTTTCAGGATGTGCATGCTCAATGCCGGCGTTTACAACTGCGATTATGCGTCGCAGGGAATGCTCATCAATATGCGTGAGCACCTGTATGACCGGATCCAGACGCAGGACAGAACCTATTATGACCGCAACCGCACCGGCGACTTGATGACCAGGCTGACCGGCGACCTTGATACGGTGCGCAACGCGGTTTCGTTTGTGTTCCGCGAGTTCACCATCGACATTTTTTTGTTTCTGACAACCGCAGTCTATTTTTTCACCATCAATGCACTGTTTACCCTGGCGGTTCTTGCGGTCACCCCGCTTTTGCTTGTCCTTTCCAAAATATTTTCCAAGCGCGTTCGTTCTAAATATATTTTTCTGCGTGAAAAACTCAGTGAAATGAATACCAAAGCACAGGAAGATATTTCTGGAAACCGGGTCATCAAAGCCTTTGCCCGCGAAAAATATGAGATTGAGGAGTTCGCCAAAAAGAACAACGCTTACCGCAAAGCGAATATCGATGCTCAGTTCACCTGGCTGCGGTATTTTCCGGCGGTTCATGTTCTTGCGAATACCCTGACCATTACCATCCTGTTGGTCGGCGGTATCTTTATTATCAATGGGTGGCTCACCGCCGGTGAGTTGGCTGCATTTGCTGCGCTCGACTGGGCTATCAGCGAGCCGATGCGAAATATTGGACTGCTTTTAAATGATCTTCAGCGCTTTTTTGCTTCAGCGGACAAAGTCATTGAAATGTACTACCAGCACCCACGGATTGTGGATTCACCGGAAGCGGTTGAACTTCCCGGCAGGATGCGCGGCAAGGTAGAGTTTAAAGATGTTTCTTTCAAATTTGATGGAAAAACAGTCTTTAGCGGCATTTCTTTTGTAGTCAATCCCGGCGAGACAGTGGCGATCATGGGGTCTACCGGTTCGGGAAAAACCTCCCTCGTCAATCTGATTGAGCGCTTTTACGACGTTTCAAGCGGCGCGGTCTATGTGGATGATATTGACGTCCGCAAGCTGAAGCTTAGTTCCCTGCGCGGAGGAATTGGAATGGCGACACAGGATGTTTTCCTCTTTTCTGAAACGGTCGATGGGAATATCGCGTACGGCGACCCGGAAATGGATGAAGCGGAAGTACGACGTTTTGCAAAGATCACTGCCTCCGATTTTATAGACGACATGGAGGACGGGTTTGAGACCATCGTCGGCGAACGCGGCGTTGGACTATCGGGCGGACAGAAGCAGCGGATTGCTTTGGCACGCGCCCTTGCCGTCCGTCCCGCCATCCTCATCCTGGACGACACCACCTCGGCGGTCGATATGGAAACCGAAAAGTACATACAGAAACAGCTGAAGGAACTGGATTTCAGCTGTACCAAGTTTATCATTGCGCAGCGGATTTCCTCGGTCAAGGACGCTGATAAAATCATCATCCTCGACGGCGGAAAAATTGTAGAGAGCGGTACCCATCAGGAGCTGTTGGGCCGTGACGGTTACTACCGTGAAATTTATGAGCTGCAGCATGGAACAGGAAAGGCAGGTGAGCGCAGTGGCGCGGAATAAGTTCGATATTGATGAATCCCTTGAATCTCCATTTAATATACAGCACTTGAAACGCAGCCTTGTCTATGTCAAAAAGTACAAAGGCAAAATGATTCTTGCGTTGGTGTTTTCCCTGTTCAGCGTCATTGCGGCTCTCTTTGGCCCCCTGATCATCCAGGAGGCATTGGATGTCGCCGTTGCAAATGGGGATATCCCCTATCTCCTTCTTCTTGTGGGGCTTCTGGCGCTCAGTATTGGCGTTTCAATCCTCCTCAATGTCCTGCGTTCCCGTATAACGGCGGTTGTGGGGCAGAATATCATCTACGACATCCGGCAGGATTTGTTCGAACACCTTCAGCAGCTGCCGTTTTCTTACTATGATAACCGCCCGCATGGAAAAATTCTGGTCCGGGTCGTGCAGTATGTCAATAATGTTTCCGATATGCTTTCGAACGGCATTATCAACTTCTTCCTGGAAATTTTCAACCTGATTTTCGTCACGGTGTTTATGTTCATCCTCGATTCGCGGCTGGCTCTTGTTATTCTGGCAGGGCTGCCGGTACTGGTGCTGATCGTTTTGCTGATCATGCCGGTTCAGCGGCGGGCGTGGCAGAATTTTTCCAACAAAAACTCCAATATGAACGCCTACCTGCATGAGAGTATTTTGGGGGCTGGCGTCACACAAATCTTTACCCGGGAAAGGGTCAACGCAGAAATTGCCTACACCCAATTCCACAACTGCCGGAAATCTTTCCTGCATGCTGTTTTCGTATCGAACTGGGTCTGGTTCTCGGTTGAAATGATCTCGGTCATTGTCGGCGCGGCCGTTTACGGTGCCGGGATTCTGCTTATTAAGCCAATGGCGACCTTCGGTACCATCATTGCAATGGGGGACTACTCCTGGCGCTTTTGGCGGCCGATTACCAACCTCGCGAACCTCTATAACAACCTAATCAACACCGTTGCCTACTTGGAGCGTATCTTTGAAACCATTGACGAACCGGTTGATATACAGGATGCGCCTGATGCAAAACCGCTGCCGCCGATCCGCGGGGAGGTTGAGTTCAAAGACGTTGTCTTTGAGTATGACCAGGGCCATCCCATTCTCAATCATATGAATTTTAAGGTGAAGGCAGGGGAGAGCATTGCTCTTGTCGGGCCGACAGGCGCAGGCAAGACAACAGTTATCAATTTAATCAGCCGCTTTTACGACATTTCCTCTGGAAAAGTATTGATTGACGAGAACGATATCTCCAAAGCAACCCTGCATTCCCTCCGGAGCCAGATGGGAGTCATGCTGCAGGACAGCTTTGTTTTCTCGGGGAACATCATCGACAACATTCGTTACGGCAAGCTGGACGCTACCTATGAAGAGGTGGTGGCTGCGGCAAAAACAGTAAAGGCTCATGAATTTATTGAAACAATGGAAAAAGGGTATCAAACCGAGGTCAACGAGCGGGGCAGCAGGCTCTCTCAGGGGCAGAAGCAGCTGATATCCTTTGCCCGCACCCTGATCGCCGACCCTAAAATCCTGATACTGGATGAGGCGACCTCCAGTATTGACACCAAGACGGAGCGCCTGATGCAGGAGGGGCTCAACGAGCTGATGAAAGGGCGGACTTCCTTTATCATTGCGCACCGGCTTTCCACCATCCAGCACTGCGATAGGATTATGTATATCGACGGTGGTATTATTCAGGAAAGTGGAACCCATGAGGAACTTCTCCGCCGAAAGGGGAAATATTATGAGCTTTATATGTCCCAGAAAGAAGACGCGGCGGTTTAAAAATTCCCCTTTACTTTGTTGGTTTTCCCGTTTAAAATAAAAGCAGAAAAGGCTGTATATGCCTGCAAAACTCCTTTTGAGCAGTGGCGATTTTATTTTGATAAAGTTCGTTTGCTATCTCGGAAGGAGTTTTTTGTTCAATAACTGGTATCGCCCAGTTTCGGCGCTCAAAACTGATGAGGAGGAAAAAGCAATGAAAGAACTCTGTTTAAACTCGTCCTGGCGGCTGCATGAAGCGCCGCTCGATTGGGAGGCTGATCGTCTTCCGTCTGTTCAGGTATTTGAGGACGGCTGGCTTCCCTGTGAACTCCCGGCGGATATTCATATTCCGCTGATTGAAGCGGAGATCATCAAAGAGCCGACCCAGTCCGATTATTGGCTGGAATGCGGTTGGACAGAAAAGCGTTCCTGGTGGTTTTTCAAACGCTTCAGCGTGGATTCCCTTTTTTTCTCCGAAGAGGCCGATATTGTGGAGCTTGTCATGAACGGATTGGACACCGAAGCGGCCGTCTTTGTAAACGGCCAGTTGATTGGCCGGCATCACAGCGTTCATTATCCTTTTATCTGCGATGTGAAGGAATTCCTGAAAGAAGGGGAAAATGAACTGGCCGTCCGGCTGACCAGCGGCCTTGAAAAGGTCAGCGATGAACAGCTTTCGGAGCTCAACTGGGCGGTCTGTTTAGAGTCGAATAACGGCGGGCTTTACCGCGGGGACGCCCGCCGCGCCTTTGTCAGAAGGCCGCAGTATACCATCGGCTGGGACTGGGGTCCCAAGGTCGTCACCTGCGGCATCACAGGTGACGTATTGCTCAGAAGCTACAAAAACATTGCCGTCCGGGATGTCTCTGTGGTGACGGAGAAAATTGGGGAAGCGGCAAGGCTCGCGGTGGAGGTCAATGTGGAAGATCTGAGCCTGATCGGCACCAAATCCTGCGATTTGACAGTTCAGCTTCTGGACGGCGGGACGGTCTGCGCTGAAAGCAGGATGGGAGACATTCTTCTCACTTCAGGACCTAACTACCTGAAAACTGAATTGAAGGTTGAAAAGCCGAAGCTCTGGTGGCCGGCAGGCTATGGGGAGCAACCACTTTACACGGTTCGCGTTCTCGCTGAATGTGAAGGAAAAACGGAATGCTACCCGGACTTCCGCGTCGGCATCCGTACCATTGCGCTGGACACCTCGGCCATTGAGGGCGAAAACCGGCGGTTTCAGGTTGTGGTCAACGACCTGCCGATCTTCTGTAAGGGCGGCGACTGGATTCCGAACGATTCCATTTACGCCCGGGTGCCGAAAGAGAAGTACCGCGTTTTAATTGATGAAGCAGCGGAAGCGAACTTCAACATGATCCGGGTTTGGGGCGGCGGATTGTATGAGCGGGATTATTTCTATGAGATGTGCGACGAAAAGGGAATCCTCATCTGGCAGGATTTCATGTTCGCCTGCGCGACCTACCCGGACCATCACGAATGGTTCCGTAGCCTGATTCGGGAGGAGCTCGACTTTCAGACAAAACGGCTCCGCAATTACGCCTGTCTGGCGCTTTTCTGCGGCACTAATGAATGCCATTGGATTTTTAATGAGATTGACAATCCGCGTTGGAAAATTAAAATCAAATACAGTCATCAGTTCGGCCTGTCCCTTCCGAATGTGCTGGCAAAAGAGGCGATCAGGAAAAACTGCCCTTCAATCCCGTACTGGAACAGCTCGCCCTACGGCGGAAAGCTGCCGAATGCTGATACAGTTGGGGACGTCCACCGCTGGCACGATGCGTTCATGAGCAAAAAGCTTGAGGAGCGTCTGGATATTGTTTCCTTTGACAACGTTCAGTCTAAGTTTGTCAGTGAGTACGGCTATGTCGGCCCCTGCTGTCTGGAGACGACGAGAAAATACCTCGACCTTGCCGATGGAAAAGAAGTTGTGCGAGACGGACAGGTCTGGCAGATGCATCTCAATGTTTTTGAACGCGGCAATACCGACGCTGGGATTAAAAAGCATTACCTTGACCATCCGGAACAGCTTGGAATTGAAGAATATATCCTCTACGGCGGCATGGTGCAGGCCTTTGCGCTGGAGTATTCTCTGGAGGCGCTCCGCTTCAAGGAGAACTGCTTTGGCGCCATTTTCTGGATGTACAACGACGCTTGGGGAGAAGCGGGATGGACGATTATCGACTATTATCTCCGCCGGAAAATCTCCTATTATGCGGTTAAGCGGGCGTTGGCCCACTGCAAGCTCACTATCCGGCGGGTTGGAAACGATTTCGTCGTGCAGGGAATCAACGACACGGCGGAGCCGGTCACTATCCCAGTGGAATACGGTTATCTTTCCTTTGACGGAACAGTGCGGGAACTGAAGACGGCTGAGCTCACCCTGGCTCCTCACAGTCGCGCCTATCTGCTTCGAGAGGCCATGCCGGAGCGGGATTATAAACGGGGGAGCATTGCAGTCCTGCCGCAAAACGATCTGGTCGATTCTGTCTTTCTGCGGACCTGCGACCTGCGTGAGCTCGATTTTGCAACAGTTCCTGTTCGGGTGGAAAAAACAGAGCAAAAAGAAAACTCGCTGCTTGTAACAGTCTCTGCCGACTGCTATGCCCACGGCGTTTATATTGCGGGAGGCTACCGCTGTTCCGACAATTATTTCGACCTCCTTCCGGGTGAACGGAAAACGGTAGAGGTTTATGATTGCGGCGTGATTCCTGAAGTAAATCAGGTCCGTTGATTAATTTGCCGGAACCGTCTTGTCAAAGCGGACTGGCTGATATAAAATAGAGATAAGCAAAAATGAAAGGAACGTGTCCAATGAAATACGAAAATCCGATTGTCCGCGGTTTTAATCCGGACCCCACCATCTGCCGGGTGGGCGAGGACTTTTACCTGCTGACTTCCACCTTTGAGTTTTTTCCGGGCGTGCCGATCTACCACAGCAAAAACCTTGTGAACTGGGAATTAAAGGGCTACTGCCTTAAGGATGAAAAGCACAACCCGCTTAAAGGGTGCCGCGCTTCCGGCGGTATCTATGCGCCGACCCTGCGGTATCATGACGGCCTGTTTTATATGATCACTACTAACACCACCGGCGGTGGAAACTTTATTGTTTATACCGACGATTTGTTCGGCGAATGGTCTGACCCGATCTGGATCAAGCACCAGGGAATTGATCCGGACCTGTTCTGGGATGACGACGGAAAATGCTATTATACCGGAACTGGCGGGGAGGGGCCCGAGGGTTACGGCATCTATACTTGCGAAATTAATCCGAAAACCGGCGATATCCTCAGCGATGTCACCCTTCTTACCAAAGGCGGCGGCGGTGTCTTTGCCGAAGGCCCGCATCTTTATAAAATCGGCGGGATGTATTATCTCATGCTGGCGGAAGGCGGCACTGAGTACGGTCATCATGAGACAATTTTCCGTGCTCCTTCTGTCAAAGGTCCGTGGGAGGCCTGTCCGCACAACCCAATACTCAGCCACAGGGATACGATGTTTACTCCAATTAAATGTACAGGGCACGCTGATCTTGTTGAAGACCAGAACGGCAATTGGTGGATGGTTTCTCTTGGTATTCGCCCACTTACCATCAACGGCAGGGGAGTGATGCTCCACAACCTGGGGCGCGAGACCTTCCTGTCCCCGGTCGTCTGGGAGAACGGCTGGCCCGTCGTAGGAGACCACGGCAACCATCAGGCCGTGACTGACGCTCCGCTGCCGGGCCCGGTTCCAACGCCGATCGACCGGGATATTCGTGAGGATTTTGATTCTGACCGGTTCAATCTCAATTTAGCTTTTATCCGCAACCCTTATCCGGAACAGTATAAGCTGGATGCCGCAAACAGCAAACTGGTGATGTACGGCGGGGACAAAGACCTGTCCTGCCCCGATGATTCTCCGACTTTTGTTGGGATCCGCCAGTTTGAGTTTGCAATGCGTGCTTCCACAAGGCTTACGGTAAACGCTTTGGAAGCGGGACAGTATGCTGGTATTACCGCTTATTATAATGACAGCTATCATTATGAAATGTACCTGACCCGCAAGGACGACGGTTACTATGTCTGCTTCAACCGCAGAATCCACGACCTGGAGGCAGTTACCGTCTGCCATAAGGTGAACTATCAGGACGGAATTGATTTTAAAATTGAATCGGACAGCAGCTATTACCGTTTCTATTATAAAACAAAGGGAACGGAGTTTACCCTTCTCGGCCAGGGAATTACAGCCGGCCTCTGTACGGAGGGCACCCATACCATGACCTTTACCGGTACCCTTTTCGGCCTGTTTGCTGTGGATGCTACCGCTGAATTCGATTATTTTAATGTAGAAGAAATCAAAGATTAACAGAATATCAATTTGGCAGGGCGCGTTTGATACGCGTCCTGCTTTTTTTGCGAAATTTAAAGGTGAAGAACACGATCGGTTTCTTTGAATTTGTATATTTTTACAATGATAATCTGCAATTCTTGTGTATGTTTATGTAATTCGTTACAAGCGTTAATAGTAAAATTATGGTGTAATTATTAAATGTTTTTTATGCGTGTCAGAAGGAGATACCAATAGGTTATTTAATCCATCTCAAACACAATTATTTGGCGGTTTTTATTACTGATGGGAGGGAATTTCAGTATCTTGTTTTATGGCGAAAAAATAATTCAGAAAGCGGCGGAGTTCTTATGAAAGAGAATGGTGTTTCTTTAAACTCCAAAATATCCCGTTTAACTAAGGTTCAAAAACAAATGTGGGGACCCGGCGTTGATGGAATGATTTTTTCAATTGGTTTTTGACATCCTATGTGGGATTTATAGTCGCCTTTCGCAACGGTACATTTGCTAGAAGAGTGTTGTTGATTATGACATTTATATACGCGTCGGCTGTAGTAATTGTTTGGGCTCAATCACTTTTCCTGTGGGATGCCGGTAGAGGCATCAAGCAAATGAATTGAATATGGGTTTTCGTACTTTTTTGAACTTAGGAATCTTAAGAGTGTTCAATTTTTACAAGGTGAATATTGGATTTCTGAAAACTCCTTT
>CACXEO010000022.1 GCA_902766785.1 Oscillospiraceae bacterium
ATGAATCTCTGACGGTACATATCCGTATTTGGAAACCGGATGGCACATTCGATACCAAGTCTACCGTGGCGAATATCCAGCGGAGCGGCATTGCGGGGTATGGGAACGGAAAACATGGCTTCAGCTACAACATAGACTGGTCGGCCTACCCAAGCGGTACCTACAATGTGGTTGCCTATGCCATGGACGACGGAGCGAACCCTCAGATTGAGGGACAGATTTCGTATGTGAAGGGTACACCAGGCGCCTATGTCTGGCCGACGGTGTCCAAAACTATGTCACGAGGATATTTGCCTTCGATAGATCATTGGGGAATTGATATTTTGCCTGTTGTTGCAAATCAAACCGGTGATAATGTCTACGCATTTACTAATGGTAATGTTACCAGAAATCAGTATAGTGGCTCGTTTGGCGAAGTCATTTATCTCAATCATATTGACCCGAAGCCAAGCGACTGTTTTCTTCAAACGCGATATGCGCATTTATTGTCAAGAGCTATAGGAAACAATACTTCCAGTGTAACCAAAAGTCAGATCATCGGCTATATGGGACATAGCGGTGAAGTATATTCCTCTACAGGTGGAAATGGAACACATTTGCATTTTGAAACGGTAAAGGTTAACAGCTTAACCGATACTGGCCCTATTACTCGCAACACATCGAATAGCTACGATCCATTACAGCGGTATTTTACTAACTCGGGTGGTATTTTAGCAGCGTCATCAACAACTTTTGAGGAATCGTCCTCCATGACCGTTGATGAAAACGGCAATGTGTTAGTTGATGAAGATTACTTGCTTTATGTAGATTATACCATTGACCCCAACCCGGAGGATTTCGGCTGCTGCGGCAATATGGATTGACCTGTAACTGTAAAATGGAGGGGCGTAATCGCCCCTCCCAAAATACAAACGAGGTGGTATTATGAAAACAGCAAAGTTACTCGCCCTGTGCCTCTGCCTATCCCTGTGCCTGACCGCCTGCACCCAAGCAGAACCGTCAGAAAGTTCCTCTGAAAGCTCCTCTGTTTCAAGCAGTTCGGAAAGCCAGAGCAAGGAAGAACCCTACAAAATAACGCTGACTGACGAATTAGTCAGAGCCAACAATGCCAACGCGAGAAATTTTGGATATATTGCTGAAGAGGAAAAATACATTGTCTACCGCAACCCGGCGGATAACGGCAAACTTTACCGGTATGAAAAAGCAACCGGCACGGTCAAGATCTTGTTTGACAAAAACAATGGTTTTCTTCATTCAATTAAATTTTTTGACAACAGAATTTATTTCGTCACCAGAACCGCGACTGACGAAGTGCCAACCCTTTACTCTGTCGACATTGAAGGAGAGAATCTGGAGCGGGTAATTGAGGGTGTGGGCGACGACTATATTGTTACAAATGACACCATTTATTACACCTCATACAGAGAAAGCAATGGAGCATATTTTTATATGTACAAATATGACCGCAAAACCGGGAAGTCAGAGCTGATGAGAAACCGTCAGTCTGAATATCTCAACCTTGTCGGGGACGAAATTTATTTTGTTGATTATACCTTTACGGGGGAATCCCTAACAAGCGGAAGTGGGGTTATTTGCAAGATCAATGTGAAGACGAACAAAGTTGAAGCAATTCCAATGATTGACAAGCAAGGAAGAGACATCTATCGTATTGGGCCAATGACTTACTTTAACGAAAAATTATTCTTTACAGCGCACATTACCAGTCCAACCGAAGATAGTACCATTCCTTCATTTTACACTTATGATTTATCAAAGCAAAAAATAGAACGTATCATTACTGAATTCGATCTTTTAAAGGAAGCATCAAATCAAGAGTCTGGCACTTGGTATTTTATAATCAAAGGCACAGATGATTATTTCTTCTATATTGGCAACTCCAATAGTTATACAGTCTTTAGCTGGCAAAACGGAAAAACAACCGTTTTATTTAACGGTGATAAAGGAAATCAAAAATATTTAAAATCAATGATATTGTTAACTATGGAGGGTAATCCAGTAACTTATGGAGTTACCAACGAACCGGACGATAAAATCATCGGCGGAGAAAAGCTCATGGTAAAAGCCGGCGAAGCGTAAGCACCCCAAAAAAAGGAGAGGGTACACAGAAACAGCAGGAAGGCGGGGAGAAAGAACGAAAAATGTTCTCTGCTATTACCCGGCTTCTCCCCGCCTTTCCTGTTTCGCTTGGAAAGAAGGTATTCAAATGAAAAAGCTCCTGAGCCTGACCGCGTTATGTCTTTCCCTGTTCCTGCTTGCCTCCTGTACCCAGACGGAGACGGACGAACCGTCCGTCTCCTCCCTGCCAGGCAGTTCTGAAAGCTCCCAAAGCCAGAGCGCGCAAGACCCGGACAGCCTGGAAATTAAACTCACGCCGGAAATATTACAGCAAAACCAGGCGAACCTCTATTCTTGTGCCTGTATTACACAGGACGCGCGTTCCTACTACTACCGGCATCCCATTAAGGGGACGCTCTACCGGTACGATAAAGAAACAGGTAAGCAAAAGGAGCTCTTCAACAAAAACCTCACTTACAGTGATAATGGGTTTCTTCACTCCATCAAGCTTTATGAAGACCGTATTTTCTTTGTCACCCGTACCTCAGAAGATCAGGCTCCCACCCTTTATTCCATTGACCGCAACGGCGGAAACCTTATAAAACATATTTCAAACGTTGGTGACGATTACCATCTTACCAAAGACTACATCTATTTTACAACAATGGCCGACCCCCAAACCGGAGAATGGTTTACCCTCTACAGGCTGGAGCGGAAAACCGGAAAAGTCATACAGCTTTTGTCCCACCAGTGCGAGTTCCTCAATTTTGTAGGCGATGATATTTACTATACCGATGGAACTTTTACCGAGGAAACCGTTGAAACAGGAAGATTGGTCTGTAAGTACAGCCTGAAAACCGGTGAACGAACTGTTTTAGACGTTCAGAACAGTTACCCCGAAACACTTTCATCTTTTCTGAATCTCTATTATTTAGATGGCTCTTTGTACTTTTTAGCGGCGCAAACAGACGGCAATTTTTCAGAAAATGGGGTATTCCGCTATGATCTCAAGTCAGGCAAAACGGAAAAGATTATTACTGTTCTCGAATTGATACAAAATGGAGCACCGAAAGAAACACAAATGTTGTATTTCACAGTAGTTAATGCCAATCATTTTTGGGTTTATGGACAATCAAATGATGTTGATCCGGAAATTGAAACGCAATATGTTTTAGCAGAAATTAAAGATGGAAAAATTAATCTTATCCAAAGCTCACTAAATACTAAACGCAGGGCGTTGTTTCAACCATATTTTTCTAATGAAAAGGCGGTTTTAGTTTCCACGTCTTGCGACAAGGATAATCTTAAAATAATTGGTTTAGAAGAACTAAATAAAACAATTGACGACGAACAGGCGGCTTAATTTGCAGTACCCCTAAAAAGAAAAAGGAGAGGGTACACAGAAACAGCTGGAAGGCGGGGAGAAAGAACGTGAAATGTTCTCTGCTATTACCCGGCTTCTCCCCGCCTTTCCTGTTTCGCTTGGAAAGAAGGTTTTTGTATGAAAAAGCTCCTAAGTTTAACCGCAGCATTTCTTTCCCTGTTCCTGCTTGCTTCCTGCGCAAAAGCCCAGCGTTTTCTGGATCGGAACAGGAAAAAGCCTGGCTGATCCGGGTCACCATCAACATCTGCAAAGACATGCTGCGCGGCAGGAACAGGAAGGCAGCCGCCGAACAGGCCGGGCAGGTGGCCGAGCAATACCATCACGGCGAGGATTCGGAAGTGCTCGAAAGCCTTTTAAAATTGCCCGCTAAGTACAAGGCTGTTATTTTCCTGTACTATTACGGCGATTATACGATTGCCGAAACAGCCAAAATCCTCGGTCTGTCGGAGGGGAACGTAAAGACACGGCTGAGCAGGGCACGGGGGCTTTTGAAAATTGATCTGAGGATGAACAGGGATGAAATTAAGAGAGCGATTGACAAACTTGAGCCGGAGCCCGGCTTCCGGCTGGAAACGGAAAAAGGCGCAAAAGTAACGCAAAAAAGCCGCGTTCGAAAGACGGCGGTGATTGCCGCGGCCTGTTTTGTAGTGCTTTTTGCTGGAGGAGTTTTTTTAACCCAGTACAGTTACAAAGACGCTGTTTATCTTCCGAAGTCGGAGGGGTCTTCGTTTATCGGTCTCCCAAACATGTTTCCGACCATTATTTACCAAGGGAAGGAGTACGCATGTGCAGGACGTTTACAGGAAGTAAGGCCTGAGCTTTCAGCGCTCAAGGGATCATATATCGGAAAGACAAATCCGGTTATAGACGATTGTCTTGGCAGCGTAAATGGAAGCCGGCCGAAGTACAACAATTTAGACTCCACCCATGAGTTTGACCTCTACACCGTAAAGGGCTATGATCCGGGATTCCGTATCATCGGAGTTCAGTACGGGAATGGGTTAGAATACACAATTCTTTTCGAAAGCGTGGAGGGAATCTGGATCAGGAATGGCTCAGACCTGTTCAGGCGGTACAACGCAAAGGGAAACGTCCTTTCCGCGAAATTTTTGCCGTACAGCGAAGACGCAGAAACAGGCGAGCAGATCAAAATAGAGGATGTTGATTTGATCAACCGGTTTTTAGACCAGCTCTACCGTTCGAAACCGGTGGATAATACAGGCAATGATCAAAAGGAATACAAACGATATGGAAACCTGGCCATAACAACAAAAGACGGACTTGGCTTAGGGGTAATGCTGGTAGAAGGTGGGTATGCGGAGTCACACCGGCTTAACGGATATTTGTTTAAAATAGACGACGGCATTTTCAATGAAATGATGGATTTGGTACAATAAAAATAACCCCGGAAGCCTAGCCTCCGGGGCTTCTCTTTTTCTATCCGCACGCCTTTACCGAAAGGTAAGTGCCGTCCCGCAGCTTGTAAAAATCACGTTCGCCGTATCTCCCCGGAGCGCTTTCCGACAGAATATCAACGTAGGTTACAGACTGCACGCACTTTACAACCCGGTTAATCGGCGCCCCAAGCGACGGCGCGTTCCTAATGTTCCACGTCCCCGGTTTCAGCGTCGTCACACCGCTCTTCGGCGTTTCAGCCGGCTTCTGCTGGGCGGGCTTGTCCCAAGCTGATAAACCCCAAAGGACTTCGTTTTTTGACTTTAACGTACCGCAGTAATAATCCGGCTAATATCAAACGATTCCAGCCATATTGAGTGTTCATAACGAATTTGAGTTATGGACACTCGGTTCTATGTATCAATCGTTTTTACCTTATATAAATTGTAAAATGAAATTTCGTTCAAAGTATTCATTGCGCTTTCTTCTTTTTTCTTATATTGCCATAAATTGTGTGTTGTCTTAAATGTAAGTTTTACGTTACAATATACCCAAAATCCATATAAAGACTACGGGAATAATAGAAAGGATTTTGATATGATACGTTTAAAAGTAAAAATGATCGGAACGGTTATGCTTGCTTTTATTCTTATTTTTTCGGTGGGCATGCGGCCTGTTCCGGATGTTATTGAAGCAATTGACAGTCAGACGCCTCCAATGTCCGAAAACACAAATTCTTCAAATTTATCAGCTTCTGAACCTTCGGACGGTTCAGTTGAACCTTCAAACCCGGATAGTTCTTCGGATTCCAGTGAATTCGTGAGCTCTGAAACATCCCAGAGCACGCCAAAACCAGATATAAATTCAGTTGGTAGCAATAAGCCCCCATCTTCTTCGGGAGCTGGTTTAATTAACGGAGGGGCATCGAACAGCAGCGGATCGATCTCAAGCGGTTCAGGGACTCCTTCCGGTGGTCAAAGTGGGAGCTCAGGATCACAGCAAAAGCCTTCTGTCCCTTCCCCTAGCCCTGCTCCTACCCCAACTCCAGCGGGTAAAGCGGTTGTAGGATATTATACCGGCTGGTCATCTTACAAGGGTTATACGCCTTCTAAAGTACCTACAGGCAAATTGACCCACCTAAATTATGCATTTGCTAAAATCGACCCAGCTACTAGCCAAATCGCTTTGGCGGACCCTACAAACGACCGCAAAAATTTTGCGGCTATCCGGACGCTGAAGCAAAACAACAGGCATTTGAAAGCACTAATTTCAGTTGGCGGCTGGGATTATTCCACCTATTTTTCAGACATTGCCTCCACCAGCGCCAGAAGGGAAGCATTTGCCCAAAGCTGTCTGGACTTTATCCTTGAACACGGCTTTGACGGCGTGGATTTAGACTGGGAATACCCGGTTTCAGGTGGCCAGGCCGGAAACACCAACCGGCCGCAGGACAAACAGAATTTCACCTTGCTGCTACGCGCAATTTGGGAAAAGCTTGACGCTCAGGGTGCGAAAGACGGGCGGCGTTATTATTTGACAATAGCTGGCGCTGCCAACACAAGTTTTATTTCTAAAATCGAAGCGCGGAATGTGGCCAGCCTGGTTGACTATATTTTTGTTATGACATACGACATGCACGGCCCCTGGGACACATACGCAGATTTCAACGCCCCGCTGTACCAGCCGCAGGAGAGTTCTCCCCAGTATAAAAACAGCGTATACGACGGCATTGCCGCCTACCTGAACAACGGTGTTTCCGCAAATAAACTCGTACTCGGCATGCCGTTTTACGGATATATGTATCAGGGAGTCAGCAACCAGAACAACGGACTTTACAGCAGATTTTCATCCGCAAAATCCATCAGCTACGATACTCTTCGCAGCTCATACTTGACCAATGCCTCTTATACGAAGCTTCGCCACAATACCGCACAGGTTCCCTATCTGTTCGGAAACGGCACCTTCATTACTTATGAAGATCCTCAGTCCATCAGTGCCAAAGTCTCCCTTGCAAAGTCTCTTGGACTTGCAGGAGTTGGCGCGTGGGAACTTTCACACGATACCAGCGGATCTCTGATGAGCAGCGCCTACTACGCCCTTCATTCAAAAGAGGTTCATTTTATTTTCTCAAACCCCGCTGCTGTTTTCAGCAAAAAATTCTCACTTGCAGTATAACTGTAGCCTTACTGCATCATAAAAAACAACCCCGGAACTTAATGTAGTTTCCGGGGTTGTCCCATTTAGCCTGACGCACAAAATTATGCCTTTGCTTTTTCCAACAATTCAAAGACCAGTTCCATATCGCCAACCTCATTTTCAGGTGTTGAGACGATATTACCGTCGCAATAATTTACAAGTTCATTATAATAGCCCCTGCTCGGTTTAAACTGTTTTTGTTCGCTTCTGCCGTCTTTATAACAAATGGAGATCGTGCCGCATTCCTTGCTCTCCAGATAGATATCACCGCATGTGCCGAAGATGCGCAGCCCGACAGGAGGCTTTTGAAGCTCGGTTGAAGAAGACCAGAAGGAAAAATTCCCGATGACGCCGCGGTCAAATTTAATCAGCGCGTTAATATTGCGGTAGCTGCAATATTCTTTGCTGTGGCGTACCCCGAACGCTTTTACCTCGGCCGCATCGCCGAACAGAAAGCGCATCAGCGCAATGTCATGGATTCCGCCATCCAGAAAAACTCCCCCTTCAAAAACCGGATGCTGGCGCCATTCCTTTGCGGCGAAAGTATTTCCTGTCATTTCCTTTTCAAAATCTGCGCCGGTGTTAAAAATAAAATAGACAACCTCCCCAATCTGTCCGCCGTCAATGACATCCTTTATGATGGTGCTGAATTCTTCATACCGGTAGTTTTCGGCGACCATCATTTTGACGTTTTTCCGGTTTTTGAGTTCTATCAGTTCTCGCGCACCCTCCAAAGTAGATGCAAGGGGCTTTTCCGCAATCAGGTTTTTTCCGGCCAGGAGCACATCCTTTGCAACTTCATAATTTTCTGAAATCGGCACCAGGACATCGACGACATCGAGATCAGTCCGTTCTAACATTCGCCGGTAATCGCTGTAGACGCTGTCCTGCGGCAGATTGATTTGCCGTGCGAAATTCTGCGCCTTTTCAATTGTTTTGTTGCAGACCGCGACAACCTCATATCGGTCCGAAAGTTCTTTTACTGCCGGCCAATGCAACCGCTCCCATGCCATTCCTGTTCCAATAACTCCCATTTTTAATTTCATATGGTTTTATCCTCCTGTACTCTTTTTTCTATTATTCCATCCTAAAGAGCTAAATATCATAACAGGGGAAAATTGTAAATGCAGGATTTTACGGTATCCCTTACCGGGCGCTTCTCCCCAAAAAGGTGGAGAGGCTTCTCGTGGCGAGGCGGCTTATTACCACCGACCTGGTTGCGCACAACTCCACACGCAACACAGTTGCCTGCATGGCGGAAGGACAGGCGGTTGGAACAGCCGCCGCTCTTTGTGCGAAAAAAATATACAGCCTTCCTCCCTGAATGTACAGCTTTTTCGTAATAAACTCAAAGAGGATGGAGCCTATTTGGGTTGAATTTTATTAAAAAATGTGCATGATCAAAAACAGCGAATCCGTCAATATTACCGGATTCGCTGTTTTTGTTGGTTTGCATTTATGAAAAGGATGCAACCTTCCGTGACGGCATCCGTTATTACAGTGTGCATATAGAGCTTGACACCGGCTTCTTCCATCATTGTAAAAGCAACGTGCTTGAACATTTCGTGGTCGATGCAGGTGATAAACGGATCGTATTGACTGCCGCCGACTTCCTGTTCCGCGTTCCCCAGTGCCCCGCCGGGTTTTACCATCCGGTCGACGACTCCTGCGGAATTCCCCTTACAACCTGTACCTTTTCGGCACCCGGCACAGTTTTGTTCATATTGAAAAAGCCGTGCAGAATCATAGCACCATTTATAAGAGAAGCCCCCAAGATACCCGTAGCGTTCCACCAAAACCGTTTTGGCGCCGCACCGTGCCGCGGCCAGAGCGGCGACAATTCCGGCCGTGCCTCCTCCGACTACCAGCACATCGCATTCGTTTACTACATTCAGGGTCCGTTCCTTTTCCTAGTAAGTTTTTGCCATATTGATTCCTCCTAAATTATTAGCGGATTGGTTGGTTTTTTATTGCTGAGACCGTGATGGATCGATCTGGAACTGTATTAAAAATCCAAACGAAATAAAAGAAACGCCTATTTTTAATGTGTATCCTTATACTTCCATTTTTTAATAGAGCTTCAACAAAATCTGAAAAAAACATAACCGCCTAAATTGCCCGCTAACAGGTTCCCTATAAAAATACTGCTGCAATCTGTTTATAGTTAAGACAAACCATTGTCTACAACAAAAAGGGCCCCACAGGGCCCTTTTTTTACCTTGTTGTTTTAATGCGGCCTTTTAAAAACCGGCAGCAAAACATTTCAGAGGCGTTTACAACATTTATTAATTCATCCCAAAAAAGTTCCGGAATCCATTCCCCTGTGAAAGAAGCGTATCTTCAACGACATCCAAAAAATGAACCGGCTCCAGCTGAAACCGGTTACAGTTTTGAACAAGCTCTAAAACAAGCGGTTCCCGGTCCGAAATGTCCCAAATAATTGTGACTGTGTTCTCATCCCGTCCTGTGCTTTGCAGTATACATATGCCGTAACCGAGATATCTTTCCATGTCCAAGCTTGTCTGCCACCGGGAAACAATTCGATATTTGTATACCGTGTTATCCGTATGCAAAAAGGACACCTTCTATCATATATTATCATTTAAAGTTGCGCCGTCACGACCATGGAGCAGTTCATCCAAGCTAATACCCAACACATCCGCCAATTTCCGCAGCGTTTTAAACGTTGGGTTTCCCGAACCTTTTTCAATCATACGCAGATGGGATGCACTGGTCCCCGCTTCATTGGCGAGTTTTTCCTGCGTATATCCCATTTTGATACGGTATTCACGAAGATTCTGTCCTATTTCTAACATTGTCGTCATGATATCCCTCGCTTGAATCCAGTTAACTATATTATAAATTCCAACGGACAGCCGCTCAAGATTGTAAAACAGCGCTTATTTACTAGCGTTTTCGTAGACATCCCTCCTTCTTGTTCAGAAAACTGCGTTCAGCCAATCTCATTTTCAGCAAACAGCTGTTCCGCTTTTTTCAGTGGACAATCAAGCGCGTTTTGAATTGGACAGGTTTTTGTGAAACAACAGTTTTCACAGAAATAGGCAAGCTCTGCATCCTTAAACAATGAACGCAGGATTTCCCTGCCCCTATTTTGATCCATTTGTCTCTCTCCTTTTACCCGGCAAAAGGAAAGCTGCGGCCAAATCAGAGATCAAAGCGCTTTTCTCCAAAAGTTCGCCGGTTTTTCCAGGTGAATTTATTTTTTCTAAACTTATGCCAGAAAAAATTAAAATGATCAAAATGGAGAAAGCAAACAGCAATGTGCCATTTTCTTCGCCTTCACCTCCTCAAAATCTAAATCTAGGCCGTACTGGCTTGACTTGTTTTCATATAAAATCTGAACCCCCTTATTTTTCATCGTTTTGTTCTCTCATAGAATGTTTATATTTTATAAACTACTATCAGCTTACCATTTTCGACAAAATGTGTCAAGAATAATTTATTAAAAATAAACTTTTGTTAAAAATATTGCTTTTTCTAAACTTCAGATTTATAATAATATCGAAAGAGGTGGTTGAAATTCCGAGAATATCAACTTGCGCGGCAAGGCTTTCCGCTGCCTTGCATATTCGTGGCATGAAACAGGTTGAGCTTTGCGGCATAACCGGAATCCCCAAAAGCGCTATGAGCCAATACATAAAAGGTACTTTTGAGCCAAAGCCGAATCGGATTGAAGCAATCGCCCGCGCTTTAAACGTTAGCGAAGCATGGTTGATGGGTTACGATGGTGTTTCAATGGAACGGGATGAAAAAAATAATGGAAATCAATATCCCGGCCTTTTGAAATCCTCATCTGTCTCTTATAAAACCGCTACGGTTCAACAGGGCAGTTTTGAAGAGTTTATACAGCAATTTGCCAAGGAAACAGAAGGACTAAGTATTGAAGGCAGAAAAAAACTGTTAGAATTAGCTAAGTTTTTTAAACTGCAGGAAGAAAAGGGATAATAGCCGCTGCTTTGTCAATTCCACCGCATAAGGAAATACTGTTTACGGTCACTAAGTTTCACCAGATAAAGTGCTTTTAAAAATAAAAGCTCATTTATTAACGAATTTTCTTCTCATAATCTATGAGAATGTCTGTCGTTCCACAGCGGGCGGAGCCAATGGCTTTGGCCCGCATCGGCTTTCAAATGGCCTGAGAGTTAAAAAATTCTGTACCAGCTGCCTGACAAACGTTGAACTAAACAAGGTACACGATTAGACTCTACGGGAAACGGACATCTCCATTGCAGACATAGCAGAATAATTTTTCTGTTAAAATGTAAAATAATATCAGAATTTTGGTTGACATGGCACAATAGCTTATGATATACTTATCAAGGTCTTAACGCAACTATAGAGTTACTGCGACGTTTAAGTTTAAAATTATCTTGACAAACCTCTGAATATGTGCTAGAATATATTTCGTTCTTGCTGGTGTAGCTCAGTTGGTAGAGCAGCTGATTTGTAATCAGCAGGTCGGGGGTTCAAGTCCGTCCACCAGCTCCACAAAAATTTAATATGGAGGAATTCCCGAGTGGCCAAAGGGGGCAGACTGTAAATCTGTTGCTTTCAGCTTCGATGGTTCGAATCCATCTTCCTCCACCATCTGGGGTGGACACTTTAGATGTCCACCCCATTTTTGTCAGTATTCATGCGGGTTTGCGGGCTTTTTAGAGCGCAAAATCCAAAATGATTTTCCATAGATGCATTTTCCATAAAATGGCAAATATAAAGACTTCTTGTGAGCAGATGCGGGGCTTCCGCCTGATTTTTCAGGCCGGAGGTCCCGCTTTTTTGCGTTTTATACCTTTTTTCCCGTTGTCGGAACTGTAAAAGTTTCCGGCAGATATATAGATAGATTGACGAAAGCCCCAAATGGGTCACTTTTAAGCCCTCAAGATACAAGGGGGTAGTGCGCCCTTTTTTAGAACCTCCCCGGCAGGCCGCCGGGGAGGTTTTCCGCTTTCCCCCTCTCCCAGACCCTCTCCCCCTAAATTACTTACTTGGCTGGGAAAGAACAAGATTCTCTCCAGCAAGCTTACTCCAAACCAGTAAACCTTCCAAGTTTTCAACAATCGTCAAGAAAGGATGAATAAAACCATGAACATCGGTATCGACCACGGCTACTACGCCATCAAAACCCGGCATTTTTCTTTCCCAGCCGGTATCTCGGAATATTCCCACGAACCCTACACCCTGCAGAACACGCTGGAGTACGGCGGGAAATTCTATGTCTGCGGAACCGGCAGACAGCCGATCCTGCGCAACAAAATGGAGAACGACAACTACTACTTGCTTACCCTTGCCGCCATCGCCAAGGAATTGAAACAGCGCGGTGAAAAAGCAGAGTATTCCGTCAAACTCGCTGCTGGATTGCCTCTGGCCGGATTTGGCCGGGAGAAAAAGCCCTTCCGGGAATACCTTCTGCGTTCTTCCCAGCTGGTGTGCTTCAAATTTGAGGGAATCCCCTACAAAATCGCCATCGAAGATGTGAAACTGTTCCCGCAGGGGTATTCCGCCATTGCCATCCACCCGGAACTCATCCAGAATGAGCCTTCTGTCCTTCTGATGGACATCGGCGGCTGGACAGTGGATCTCATGCGGCTGGACAACGGCGTTCCCAACGCTTCCACCTGCCGCAGCTTGGAGCTTGGCATGATCCGCTGCATTGACGAAACGAAAGAACAGGTTCGCCGGGATGTAGGATTGTCCGTTACCGACGCGCAAGTGGAACGAGTGCTGGCGGGAAAGCCCTGCAGTATGGATGAGGACGCCCGAAGCATCATCCAAAAGCAGGGCCGCCTCTACACCGAACGGCTTCTCTCGGCAGCCATGGAATCGGGGTTTGACCTCAAAGCCCTCCCGGTAGTCATGCTGGGCGGGGGCGCGGCAGTGGTTAAAGGCAATGTGAGCGAACAGGACGGCCTGTGCCGGGTTTTCGCCCTGATAGACGACCGTGTGAACGCCGAAGGATTCGAGCGGATTTTGGGACATTTGTCGGGCGGTGTGAGCAAGGGATGAACAGGCCCCTATTCGGCTTCCGCCCCAACCTCCAGAATGAACGCCACCGCAGGGCATGGGAAATCCTGCAGGCTGTGCCGGACGGGCGGAAAAATGCCTTTCTGGTGCAGGCGATTCTGGAGAGCGAAGAAAAGAAAACCTTTGAAACCACCTTGCGCCGGGTACTGAGGGAAGAACTTCAAGTTGTCCCTTCCCAGCCTGTGAAACAGCCGAAAGAAGCCATCTCACAGGAGATGATGGGATTCCTCGGTTCCCTGCTGGGCGAAGAATGACCCCAACATGGCCTTTATTGGTTGTGACGTATGTTGCCCCTGCTTTGGCTGAAAGGTTGTTGCTCTTGGTGATAGCTTTATCCCAACTTTTTCGATATCCTTTGCATTGTTATCACGAAAGAACATGGACAATCTATTAGAGTTTTCTGATAAAACAAATGAATCAGTGGTAGTTAGGTTTGATCCAGCAGTAAATAGAGCACTTACATACGCAGTGGCTTATGGCTTTGTCGTACAACAGCAAAACGGGAATTATAAACTAACAGACCAAGGGAAAAATTTCGCAGAGCGAATTAAATTGGCTGGCGATCTAATGGTGACTGAAATTAGAGAACTTACAGATTTGTCAAAAAGACTTACTGAATCAAGGATTAAGGAACTCACTGAAATTTGGAGGGATAGACATGCTGAGGATTAATAGATTACGTGTTGAAATTAATACTGCAAACGGCATGTATGGAATAGATGAATCTTTTAAAAAAGGGTTGAATTTTGTGGCAAGTAAGGAAAACACTTGCGGAAAAAGTTCTATACTTTCAGCTATATATTATTGCCTTGGTTTTGAGCAGATACTGGGTGGTGTCGCAGGCATTGGTGGGAAGGTATTAACATCTGCTTTTAAAAATACAATTGATGACAATGGAAAATCATGGAATGTTACAGAATCTGGAGCCTATCTTGAAATCAGTAATGGCTCCGAAGAAATAACAGTTTATAGAAACATTAAAGCAGAAAATAAAGACAATAGACTTACCGTAACAAAGGAGGCTTTTATTGAAAAGACAGGACAAAAAGAAATTACCCTCATATCCGGCGGCTTCCCCTGCCAGCCCTTTTCCTCTGTCGGACCAAAACGAGGATTTGAGGACACCCGCTACCTCTGGCCGGAAATGTGCCGCGTCATTAAAGAACTGCGCCCCCGTTGGGTGCTTGGCGAAAATGTTGCTAACTTCGTCAATATGGGACTGCACAAGACGCTCTTTGACTTGGAGAGTGCGGGATAAGTATTACGACGAAATCACCATACTGTTAGGAACAGGGCTTCGCATTTCCGAACTCTGCGGGCTGACCGACAAAGACATTGACTTTGAGAATAAGTTAATCAACGTGGATCACCAACTGCTGAAAGTTTCCGGCATTGGGTATCACATTGAAGTACCGAAAACCAAAAGCGGTGTCCGGCAAATCCCCATGAGTACAAAGGTATGTGAAGCGTTTAGGCGGGTGCTGCAAGAGCGCAAGCGTACAACGCCGTTCATCGTCAGCGGGTACAGCGGCTTTATCTTCCTTAACCGGGACGGGCTGCCGAAAGTGGCGGTCAACTATGAAAGTATGTTCCGGGGGCTTGTGAAGAAGTACAACAAGTGCCATGAGGAAGCATTACCGAAAGTGACAACGCCGCACACCTTACGTCATACGTTCTGCACCAATTTAGCAAACGCCGGAATGAACCCGAAAGCATTGCAGTACATCATGGGACATTCCAACATCACAATGACGCTGAACTATTACGCCCATGCGACCTCTGACAGCGCAGTAGCCGAAATGGAACGGCTGATTGCGTAAGTAGTAAATGGCAGTTTTACTACTCTGTTTACTACCTTTGAACAGGAAAACATGAGGGGATTTGAGAAGATTTAAGAACATCTCCCGTAAAGCAAAATGCCGAAAAGCCTTGAAACATAAGGCTTTAACGGCATTTGAAAAGTTATAAGAAGATAATCAATTTTTATATATAAGTTTATTAAAAAAAAATTATTTTATCCAGTAGAAGTAAAAAACAATTCACAGTATGCAATTCTACTCCAGGAATAGTTGGATGAGACCAGCGGTGAGCTAAAAACTGCAATACAGCATTCCAAAGTTTTCGTATTAAATGCCTGTTTCTAGATATTGTGGTGGCGGGACTTGGTCATATGGAAATGGTCGCTCAGACAATCGACCTGCCGAACGGGCACGGCGTCGACCCTGCACAGTTCCCGCAGGAGAAATTCAATCCCATATACCGCCTTCTGCTTCCCCGCATAGAATGTACGAGTGCCGTTTTGGCAACGCAGAGAGGAGGCCTTTTGATGGATCAAACATCCACCCCGTCCGCCTCAACAGGCAGGCTAACGGAAGAGGTCGTCAAGCAGGCAGAATTGCTGGATGAAGCGAAATATTATATGCTTCATATTATTGTTGTTTCCATGATGCGGTACCACTACCTGGCGGCTTCAAAGAAAATCCTCCTGGACAGCACGCTGAATCCTGAAGCATTTGACCTAAAATGCTACCCGGACACCTTTGAGCTTCAGGTTGTTTCGTCTCTGCTCTTCATGATCGCGCTGATGGGGTTCTACGGTGAATCGAAAGAAATAGCCGAAGAAGCCTGCAGGGCAGGCGCCGATTCATCTGCCGCTAAAACTGATCTAATTCTCAGTGGAACTATCATAACGGTTTCATTGATTCGATTTGTGCTGCTGTTAAAGCAAAATGAGGAAATTGAAACTGTATCACAAACAGAAGGAATGGAGGAAGTGGAAGAAGATTTGGCAATTCCGACATAACACGTAAAAACCAACAGTTTAAATACAGAAAAAACCGAGCGGAATCCGCCCGGTTTTTTCTTATCGTCCGTTTCCGCCCGATCCGTTTGCAACGGGGAGAACATTGTAATTCCGCCTCGGGCGCTCTCCGGGGTAATAAAAATAGACAAATTTGATTGAAAAAAGGTCGCAGACAATATAATTTCGAATAGAATCATCGTACAATGTAACGTAACTCCTGCCGACGAAATAAAGAAGCCCCTGTTTGCGCATCAATCGTTCGGTCCCGATCAAAAACTCAATAACGACGTACTCTCCAACGTTTTCTGCGAGTATTTGCTGCATTGACCCCCGCATCTCTTCCGTATTAAAGTTTGGCTGAACCAAAGGCGATTTGAACTGTCCGCCGCTGTTGGTAACGATATTCGGCTGCTGGGTTGGCGGTTCAGGCTGAACCTGCTGTACAGGCTGAGCGGACGGCTGGCTAGGTTGCTGTGCCTGTTGGCGGACCGTCTGCGGTGGTGTAACCTGCGGATGCTGTGATGCCTCCTCCGTACGGGCGGGTTGAACGGGTTCCGTGGTTCGGTTTTCACTTTCCTTTTGAGGAAAACAATTCCTGTCCGGACTGCCGTAATAATAATCCATAAGCTGTTCCTCCATTCATTATGTATCGGCATAGGCCGCCGTCGGGTTATAAAAACAGTGGTCGCCGATCCTGATGACAAACTGGCCGACATTGCTGGGAAAATTCTGGCGGCAGGTAGGGTTGAACGGATTAAAATACCAAAGCGCAAACCCCAGGTTTGTCAACCGGTTTCCTGCAATCGCCCAATTTGCAATATCATATTGGATCTGGTCAGGACGCATATTATAAATATTCTGCAGATTATACCGCCCGCGGATTTCTTCCCTGACGCAATCAAATTGGCCGGGCTGGTAAACGACTGCCCGTATAGTCGGCTCAAGCCGTCCATATTCGCCGTAATCAACCTCAACTCGGTTCATGACGACGCAGGCAACCGCCTTCATTCCATTTTCATCTTCCCCGCCTGCTTCACATAGTAAAATCCGCGCTAAAATTTCCAAGTCGGAAAATGCCATGGCAACAGCCTCTTTCTTCTTCAAATTGTCTGATGACGTTTCAGTTTAATATATTCAGAAAACTCTTCCGCTATTCAAATAGATTTATTTGAATAGCGGATAGTGTGTAAGGCTCATCCACATTTTTTACTTAAACAGCCAATTTGCATCGTGTATTTTATAACGGCGGGTTGCAAAATGTCCTCAACAGCAGGGTGACAAAATCTGACAAAGTGCATAAAGCGTTTTTAAAATTCTTCAATCTGATTCACAGCCCGTTAATAAAAATGTTATATCATTAATATTATATCTACGATTTACGATAATAGAAAGGCGGGTTGTATAGTGGCAAACCTAGTAAGCAATCCTTACACCGAGATTACTCCCGAAATTTTGGAGTTATCGCAGCTTTGTGTAAAAAACAGCACCATTGACCCGGCACTGTTTACAAAACACCAGGTAAACCGCGGCCTGCGCGATTTAAACGGAAACGGTGTTCTGACGGGGCTGACTGAAATATCCGATATTGTATCTCATAAAACAGTTGACGGTGAGAAGGTTCCCTGTGAGGGAAAACTTTATTACCGCGGAGTGGATATTGATAAAATTGTAGGCGGGTTTATAGAAGAAAAGCGTTTTGGATTTGAAGAAGCGACTTATCTTTTGCTTTTCGGCGACCTGCCAAACCGCCGGCAGCTTGACGAATTCCAGGCACTTCTTGCAAATTACCGTTCCCTTCCCACCAGCTTCGTACGGGATATTATTATGAAAGCGCCCAGCGCGGATATGATGAATACCCTTGCCCGCAGTGTCTTGACTTTATATTCTTATGATGAGGCGGCGGATGACACCTCGCTGCCAAATGTTTTGCGCCAATGCCTTCAGCTGATCGCGTTATTCCCTATGCTTTCGGTGTACGGCTACCAGGCTTACAGCCATTATCACGATGGAAACAGCCTGTTCATCCACAGCCCACAACCGGAGCTTTCCACAGCGGAAAACCTGCTCTACATTCTGCGTCCGGACAGCCAATTTACTGAACTGGAGGCACGAATTCTCGATGTAGCGCTGGTTCTTCACGCTGAACACGGCGGCGGTAATAATTCCACCTTTACCACCCACGTCGTCTCTTCCTCCGGAACAGACACTTATTCGACCATCGCGGCCTCTCTCGGCTCCCTGAAAGGTCCCAAGCACGGCGGCGCCAACATCAAGGTGGTCCGGATGTTTGAAGACCTAAAACAGACTGTACGTGACTGGAACGATGAAGACGAAGTTGCGGATTACCTGAAAGCGCTTCTCCACAAAGAAGCTTTTGATAAAGCCGGGCTGATCTACGGGATGGGTCATGCCGTTTATTCCCTTTCCGACCCTCGCGCGAACATCTTTAAGAAGTTCGTCAAAAGCCTTTCAGAAGAAAAAGGGCTGACAGAGGAATTCCAGCTTTATTCCCTGGTAGAGCGGCTTGCCCCGCAGATCATTGCGAAAGAACGTCATATTTATAAAGGCGTCAGCGCGAACATTGACTTCTACAGCGGTTTTGTTTACCATATGCTCAACCTGCCGCTCGAACTCTATACGCCGATTTTTGCCATCGCAAGGATCGCCGGGTGGAGCGCCCACCGGATGGAGGAACTGATAAATGTTGGAAAAATCATTCGCCCCTCTTACATGAGCATTACACAACCCCGTGAATATATCCCGCTCAGCCAGCGGTAAGTCTTAGAAAAAAGCCCGGACAAAAGTCCGGGCTTTTATATTGTACAGGCAGGGCTTATCCTTCCCGCCTTTTCTCTTCAAGTTCAACCTGTTCCATGATAAAAGGCAACACCTGATCCGGGCTGATACTCAGCACATGGGCAAATTCATCATAAAGAAGTTTCTCTGCATCCTTCATAAAACGTTCATCACTGATATGAAATTTCTTCCCCTCGCCCTTTAATTCTTCCCGGTGGAGATAAAGCGCCTTAATCATTCTAATCAGCCTCAGACGGTCGCCCGACTGAATAATTTCCTTACATTTGAGCTTCCGTTCATTTTCATCGTCAATCCACACCGGGTTTTCATCCGGCATGGTACGGATCAGTTCATAGATCTGTCCGGCGGAAAGAACTTTACGAAGCTTTTCCCGGGCAGCCGGGCTGCAAGTCGGCAAATAAAATGTAGCGCCATCCTGGTGAACCGGTTTGAGCACATAATACTCCCGGGCCTCGCCCCCGAAATCCTTGCTGGTGATATCCTCAACCACGCAGACCCCTTCAGCGCCATATAAAACCGTATCGCCGACCTGGTACATATACATTCCCCTCTCTGGTTTCAATAAAAATGACGTGCAGATTGCTTCAACTGGACTTACGTTCCAACTAAGCAAACTACACGTTGAACAATACTATTATAACACTTTTAATTACTAAATGACATAGGCAAATTGAACGAAAATAATCTCTTTTCAGGGAAACACCTGCTGTTACAGTCTTATTTTTTGCCGCTACAGCCATATTGCCCCAAAATATCTTTCAAAATTGACGCCAACGCTGTTTCCAATCATCTTCATTTCAGCAACTGTTTTTTGATTAACCGGAATACCGTTCTGCAGTTTTTCCGCTTTGGATTCCAGCTCTTTTTCCCCATGGGTGTAAATACGGCTCTGCCCTTTTGCCTTTGCACTGTGGCGCAGTTCCTGAAGAAGGACAGACAGGTTGTGTTTCATCTCTGCCTTGTCCCCGAACATGCCGTAATCGAGTGCGAAGAACGACTCTGACGTTTCACCGTTCCCTGAATGCCCAACGTGGTTTGAGGTAACCCCTCCCGCAAAAATCGAAGTAGCAATCTCAACCACCATACCAAGGCCATAGCCTTTATGGGAACCGGACTCTTCTGAGGAACCGCCAACCGGGAGAATCCCCCCTCCAGCCTTGCTGATGATATTGCCTACTACCTCACCTGCATCAGTACAATCCAGGCCGTTCGCATCAACCGCCCAACCGAGCGGCATCGGTTTTCCGTTTTTGGTGTAAACCTCCAGTTTACCTCGTGGTACCACTGTCGTCGCCACATCATAAAGGAATGGAATCGGGTCCGCCGGCATTGAAAAGGAAATGGGATTTGTGCCAAGCATTGCATTTCTCCCAAACGTTGGAATCGCAATCGCCTCCGTATTGGTAAAACACATCCCAACAAGATCCTCCGCAGCCGCCATTGAAGCGTAATAGCCCGCTATCCCATAATGGTTCGAATGGTTTACTACCACCGCGCCAAAGCCGTGTTCCTTCGCTTTCTCAATTGCAAGCTCCATCGCCGCCCTGGCAACTACCTGTCCCATTCCCCTGTGCGCGTCAATTACAGCCGAAAGCCTGGTTTCATGGGTAATTTCGTATTTAGCAAATGGGAGAATAGAACCATCCCTGATTCCGTCATGGTACCGGATCAACCGCTGAATCCCATGGGACTCAATCCCATAAAGGTCCGCGGTCAAAAGAACATCGGTTATCGTCTCACTTTCGGATTTTGAAAAGCCATACCCTGCAAATAGGTCATTGCAGAAACGGCGTACTTGGACTTCAGGCAGACGGATGTACGGCATATAGTATTCCTTCTTTTTGTTGAATTTCAGGTTCGAGCATTTTTTGAATATATATTGCTATTTTAACATAGCCGCCTTTTAAAGACAAGAAATGTACCTAAACCATATTAAAGCGCCGGATAAAGAATGTCCCACACCGCGTCTAAAATTTCCTGAGGGCTCCTAGATTCGGCGTTAACCGCTAAAACAGCGTTCTTATCCCTCATGACCAGGCAGAACTGGCCGTATTTCCCGTCTGCGCGAAATGAACCGTTGGCACCCAGCCAAAGCCCAAGCCCATAACCATAGCCAGCATCCTTTTTACCGTTTGCAGTTGGCGTTTGAAGGGCCGTAGCCTGTTCGACAAAAACAGGGTCTAAAAGCTGCTTGCCATTGTACCAGCCGTTCTGAAGGAAAAGCAGTCCCCATTGCGCCAATTCAGAAACGCAAAGCATTAAGCCGCCTGCGCCAAAACTATACCCCAACGGATCAACCTCCCATGTTGGGCGGTATATTCCAGCACGTTCAAAAAAACGCGGCATCAAATAATCGGTCAGGCTGCAGCCAGCGCGTTTCTGAACCAACCGCCCCGCCAAGTAGGGACCCGCGTTATTATACAGAAAAACGCTTCCAGGCCGGTTGACAACCGGGCCTGAAAGAACATACTTTACCCAGTCTGTTTCTTTTAAATGGACACGTTCTCCTCCCATAAGATAGGCCCGATCCTGCCCCAGGCTCATTGAAAGTGCATCCCGAACTGTTATGGCTAAAAGGTTCTCAGAAGGTTTTTCCGGAAGTGCTTCCGGAAAACAATCCGCTATTTTTTCTTCCAAGGAGAGAATCCCTTCTTTTTCTGCAATCCCCACCGCAAGAGCGGTAAAACTTTTGGTTGCAGAATACTGGTTGCGGCGGTGTTCATCATCAAAGTGGTATTCCTCCGCTTTTACGCCGTTCTGGTATAAAACAACTCCAGTCACTCGTTTCCCTTCTAGATTAAAGATAAAATCATGCCACGCAGCCCGTTCCAAATCACACCGTTCCTTTCCAGTTTATCCATAACTGCAAAATGAAAGGCGGCACCAGTATTTTAGCGCCGCCTCCATATTATTAACTTAATTTAATACCAACCGGGAAAAAGCTAACGTTTTCGGTGGACTCACTCCTCACCAATTATTTATACTTTAATACCAAGACATGACTGCGACGGACCATAAGCACCATCTGCTTTCATGTAAGAACTAAAGAACTATTAGCTTTGCTAACCCTTATACCATTGGACTCACCTTTTGACTTTATTAGTCCGAACGGAAAAGCCAACCGGCTAATCATTACCATTCACTGAACACTATACCAGTTAAGAAAAAGCTAACGTTTCTGGTGGAATCGCTCCTAACCAATTATTCAAATCTCAATACCAGACAATGAATGAGACAGACCATAAACACCATCTACCTTCACGTCAGTTTTAAGACTCATTAGCTCTCTGATACTTTTATACCATTGGACTCACCTTTTGACTTTATTGATCCGAATGGAAAAGCAACCAGCATTACTATTATATGCTTCAGCCTGCGGAACAACGTTTTAATTTAATTGCGTACTCAAATCATTAAAATGGCTTTCTAGTGAAGAACCGCGCTCCACAAACTCAATGCCCAATCTTACCAATTAAAAGAAGTTTCCGCCTGCCCTTTCCGTTCCGGACACATACTGTTGATCAACTATACTGTCCATTGGAAACACCTCTTTCAACAAATTCTAGTTACATTCATCTTCTCTTTCCTTCTGTCTATAATATACTCCGCTTCATGTAATTTGTCAATAGTTTTTCAAAAAAATTTTTTAAAAAAATTAGGATAATTATACTAAAATACCAAAACAATTGACTTTGACTTTATTTTTCGCTACAATTGGCTTGTATGTATGAAACGAAGCTGTGTGCGGATACTAATATTTGCAGCAGTACAACTAGAAGGAGAAGCTATGAGCGATATGGAAATGACCCCAGACATCTACACCCTTGTAGATGAAGAAGGAAATGAGCAGGCTTTTGAATTGCTTGACGTAATGGAACTTGAAGATGATCGTTATTTCGCCCTGATCCCCTATTATGAAAACCCTGAAGAATCACTGGAAGACGACGGTGACCTCGTCGTTCTGAAATCCGAACTGGTTGACGGTGAAGAAATGATGGCAACCATTGAAGACGATGAAGAATACGAACGGGTCGGCGCAATTTTCCTGGAGCGGCTTGACAACATGTTTGATGACGAATTTGATCAGGATGTGGAAGAAACAGACGAATAACACAGGATCTTCCTCTTGATTTTCCACGCCCATATGTTATAATATAAACGTTGATAAGACAGATTTACATTAGCATCAAATAATAAATTTTTCTGCCTTGTGCGTTAGTGTGGCTAATTAATCCGACACTTAATTAAAGGAACCTTTGCTCTGGGAACGGACTGCAGACCTCCCGCCATGCGGAAGAAGGGAGCGAGAAATTTTCAGGAAGGTATCCACCCTGTCGAGAAGGACCGGGTTTTTAATTGCTGCACGACGGCGAGGCGGTACTATGCAATTTAAAGCCGGGTGAACTTCACCCGGTTTTTTATTGCACATAAAACCCTTTTAAAAACCGCATACTAAGCGGAGAAGGAGGGTTTTTATGAAATGGAAAGAAAAATTCAAATACGGAGCGCTCGGCTTTGTTTCAGGAATCCTCAACGGGCTTTTCGGAGCAGGCGGCGGCGTAGTCGTTGTTCCGATGCTTGAAAAATTTGGGATCCACGCCAAGAAAGCACATGCTACCTCAATTGCCATTATCCTACCCGCCAGTCTCATCAGTGCAGTCCTTTATTTCGCAAACGGGAATTTAGACCTTATGAGCGCTACAGCCTATCTTCCAACAGGGCTATTGGGTGCGGGTATAGGGGCACTGCTTCTCAAAAAAATAACGGTCAGATGGCTGAAGCTTCTCTTTGCCCTAGTCATCATAGCCGGAGCTGTCAGGATTCTGTTTCAGTAATGGAATGGATTATCATTGGCGCCATTGCCTTTTTAACGGGAATTACCGCTTCTATGGGACTGGGGGGCGGATTCATCCTTGTTATTTACCTCACTGTTTTTGCACAAATACCCCAGCTGGCGGCACAAGGTATCAACCTGGTCTTTTTCCTTCCGATCGCTGCTGTCTCCCTTTTTTTCCACGCTAAAAACAGGATGATCGAAAAAAGCGTGATTCTCCCCAGTGTCCTGTTCGGCGCAGTTGGCGTACTCATTGGCGTCTGGGCGGCAAATGCGCTCGGTTCAGAGTGGCTCAGCAAACTATTTGCAGGCTTTATTCTGCTGGTTGGAATTCGGGAATTGGTTATGGCCTTTAAAACGCCGAAGAAAAATGAGGAAATGGAAGACAAACCGGAGCCGGAGATTGAAATCAAGGAATTGTCGGAGTAAATCTGGAAATTATTCCATTTGTGTTTACCCCACACATAAATAATGAAATACCGGCAAAAAGGCCGCGGACGACCGCGGCCTTTCATTTTTACGTTTACATCGTATTATTCCGCCTGCATCATCCGGTTGACAGCGCTCAGCAGCGCGTCGATGGAGGACGCAATAATATCGGTATGAACGCCGGCACCCCAACTGACCTTGCCGTCTTTGCCAGCGATGCCGACATAGGAGCAGGCTCTTGAGTCAGAGCCCTGGGTCAACGCGTGCTCTTCGTAGGTGACGATGTTATAGGAAAGGCCAAAATGATCTTTGACCGCGTTGCTGACCGCGTCCAGGCGGCCGTTTCCTCTCCCTTTGAGCTCCAGGGTTTTGCCCTCAAAATAAACAGTAACAGAAGCTTCTATCTCCTTGCCCTGGCGGAAATGACATTCTTTCAGGGTCACCGGCTCGGCAATGTTGACAAACTCCTTGACAAAAATTTCGTATACTTCTTTGGGCATCAGTTCCTTGTGAAGGTGATCGGAAACATCCTTGACCATATAACCGAAAGCCTCCCGCATTTTGGCAGGCAGCGAAATACCATAATGCCGCTGGAGCAGGTAGCCGATCCCGCCTTTGCCGGACTGGCTGTTGATCCGGATCACATCGCTTTCGTATTCCCTCCCGATATCTTTCGGGTCAATGAGCAGATACGGAACCGTCCAGTGTTCCCGTTTTGCCTCTTCACGCCATTTCATTCCCTTGGCAATCGCATCCTGATGCGAACCGGAGAAAGCGGCAAAGACCAGCTTGCCGCTGTAGGGCTGGCGATCGTAAACCTTCATATCGGTCGCTTCTTCGTACATCTTGACAATTTCCGGCATATTGGAAAAATCGAGCTTCGGGTCAACCCCGTGGGAATACATATTCAGCGCCAATGTGACGATATCGACATTGCCGGTGCGCTCCCCATTGCCGAACAATGTTCCCTCAATCCTTTGGGCGCCGGCCAAAAGTCCCAGCTCGGAGTCGGCAATGGCGCAGCCGCGATCATTGTGCGGATGAAGTGAGACAATAACATTGTCGCGGTATTTTAAGTTATCGCTCATATACTCTACCTGGCTTGCATAAACATGCGGCATCGACATAGAAACGGTGGCCGGTAAATTAATAATCACCTTATTTTCCGGCGTAGGTTTCCAAACATCCAGCACCGCATTACAAATTTCCAGTGCAAATTCCACTTCAGTACCAGTAAAGCTTTCTGGAGAATATTCAAACTTGAAATTGCCCGGGGTTTTTACAGCATATTCCAACAGCATTTTTGCACCGGAAACAGCAATATCTACAACTTCTTTCTTAGACTTGCGGAAAACCTGTTCCCGCTGTGCCACAGAGGTAGAATTGTACAGGTGTACCACCGCATTGTTCACGCCTTTAAGCGCCTCAAACGTCTTTTTAATAATATGCTCTCTGGACTGCGTCAACACCTGGATAGTAACATCGTCCGGAATAAGATTCTGTTCAATCAAAGTACGTAAAAAAACATATTCCGTCTCTGATGCCGCAGGGAAACCAACCTCGATTTCCTTAAAACCAAGTTTGACCAGGAAATTAAAAAACGTCACTTTTTCTTCCAGGCTCATTGGCACAATCAGCGACTGGTTACCGTCCCGCAGGTCAACGCTGCACCAGATAGGCGCTTTATCAATATACTCTTTTTTTGCCCATTTCATTTCAGTTTTCGGGGGCATGAAATACCCTCTAGCGTACTTGTTACAGTTTTCCATAATCATCCACCTTTTCTCCATTGTTTCATTGGAATTTTTATGGCTTTTCATCTGTACGTCTGTTTTAGAGCCAAAGGAAGGCAACAAAAAACTCCCGTCCCTAATCCTAGAGACGGGAGATATCCTCTTCCGTGGTACCACTCTACTTCATACGCA